>JAUIIB010000058.1 GCA_030431985.1 Gammaproteobacteria bacterium | reverse complement strand
CACTAAAATGGACTATGCCAATCCATAACTGGAAACAGGCGCTGAATAGATTTACAATCGAATTCGAAGACCGTTTGAAGGACTACACTTAACTCAGACAGTTACACAGAAAACTTTACACTCTCAATTTTCACTTCCAAATGGAGGAAAATGAAAATCAATAGCTGTCATATTTTCCTCCAAAACTTGAATAGCGTTATTTCAGATAGCATCCTATTTTTCTGATAATGTTGGCTTCGGGCCATATCCATTCCAGGCCATATTCCGCACCTAGTTTCGGTTCATTAATTTCGGTTTCGATTCGGGTTTCACCCGAAACGGCGGGTGGTGTCAGTATTTCTTTGGTGCCGTTATATACACAATAGGTTTGTGCTGACGTTATCGGTCTTCCCTCTGGCAGCTCGACTATGAGCTTAAGCTGATCAGTATCATCGTCGACAGCGTGCGAAAGTGCGCAGTTTGTGTGACCGAATGCATTCGTACACGTGTACGATAACGTTGTGTCAATTCCATTGGTGGCCTTGGACTGCGCTGGCAAAGCCATGCAAAGTTGATATTTGTTCTGATCGTCTTTGGTTTGTTTAAGCGGGGCAAGACCATTAATACGAAAATTACCGATTGAACCGCTAGGGCTGATATTTTTAAACCAGAATACTTTATTTTCGTTATGACAGGCTGTGGTTTTTTGTTTTTGTGTGAGTACAGCTTTGTTGCCACAGGTATCTTTTACAGTCAGAATCTTCTCGAGACCGGAAATACTAAACGCATCTTTATTTTGTTTTATTTGCTCATAAATTAACAGTGCTGCAGCAGCGATAATGAGTAGTCCCACTACCATAAAATCACTGAACAATACAACGATAATTCCAAATACAATTATGAGTATGTTGGCATAAAAGATTAACTGGTTACGCTTATCAAACATTCATTGCTCCTCAAATATCAAGCCTTATATTATAAAGTGATTATATCCGTGAGGTAGACCTTTTCCATCAATTGTTCGTGCTTACCTGGACAAAATTTCTAGGTTGATGATTCAATCGGGTTTAAAAATATGGGTATTTGTTTTTCTTTTTATTGTGACAAAAATATAAGGCTATGAGTTATGTTTTTGAAGGGCTGAGTGTATCAGAGAGCAGCTTGCAAAAAAAGCGAGTTTGTGTGATGTTGCTTATACGCAAAAATAATTGCAATAGGTTAATTATTTTTTATGGTTGAACTTTGATCAGAGTGATAGCTCTGATTAACAGAGCTCTGTAGCAAGGAGCTTTGAGTATCAATCAATTTTATTAAAATGTTGTAATGATTTGCATTGATGAACGACTTAACTATTCCTTACATTCAATTTTTGGAGAAAAATATGTCAAAGAAAGCATTGAAACCTATTTCACTGGCCGTTGGTACTGCATTTATAACAACGCTGGCTGCGGGACATGTTTCGGCCGGAACGGATGCTAACAATCCGTTTGCGATGAATGAACTGTCAAATGGATACATGCAGCTTGCAAGTAAAGATGGTGAAGGAAGTTGTGGCGGTAATAAAGGTGGCAAAGAAGGCAGCTGCGGTGAAAAGAAAGCTGACAAGGAAGGTAAATGCGGTGAAGGTAAATGTGGTGATGATATGAAGAAAAATATGGAAGGTAAGTGTGGTGGAAAAAAAGCCGAGAAAGAAGGCAAATGCGGTGAAGGTAAATGTGGTAGTGATAAATAGTTAGTTTTTGTCGTAGTTTTTATGGATACCTGTTTTTCTTATCCAGTTCATGGTGCCGGGTTAGGTCTGCGTCGCTCGCTGGTCAGTGAGTTGGCAGACCAACCTGACAACGCGGCTGACTTCTGGGAAATTGCACCAGAAAACTGGATCGGTGTTGGTGGCTATTATGGCAAGAAGCTGCGCATGTTTGCCGAACGGTACCCTTTTATTTGTCATGGTCTGTCGTTGTCTATAGGTGGTCCCGCACCGCTTGATGAGGCGTTCTTGCAACGTCTTAAGCGTTTCCTGAAAACACACCATATCCGTTGCTACAGTGAGCATTTGAGTTATTGCGGTGACGATGGGCATCTTTATGATCTGTTGCCAATTCCGTTTACAGAAGAAGCTGTTCATTATGTTGCGGGCCGGATCAGACGAGTGCAAGATATTCTTGAGCAGCGTATAGCTATAGAGAATGTGTCGTATTATGCCGCACCGGGTCAGCAAATGACGGAAATTGACTTTCTGAATGCTGTACTTGATGAAGCGGATTGCGATCTGCTGCTCGATGTGAACAACATCTACGTTAACAGCGTTAATCACTGTTATGGTGTAAAAGATTTTTTAGGTATGATTCCCGTTGATCGTGTACGTTACATACACATTGCGGGGCATTACAACGAGGCGGAAGACCTGATTGTCGATACGCATGGCGCTGATGTGATTGATCCGGTCTGGTCGTTATTGGAAAACGCTTATCAACGATTTGGTGTTATTCCAACACTATTGGAAAGAGACTTTAATATCCCGCCGTTACCAGAGCTGATGGACGAAGTGAATCACATCAGGAGTCTACAGCTGAAATGGCAACAATCTACCGGACATGAGCACATACAACACGCCTGACCGACCAGATTTTGTTAGGCAGCAATATAATTTTGCGGCATACATTCGTGACCCGGCCCGAAATCCGTTGCCGCAGAATATTGAAGAACGGCGTATGAAAGTTTATAGCGAGCTGTTCTACAACAATGTAGAAAACTTCATCGCGAACACTTATCCGGTTTTGCGCAGTATCATGTCTGATGCACAGTGGCATGGGATGATACGTGATTACTTTGCCCGTCATCGGTCGCATACGCCGTTGTTTCCCGAAATGCCGCGTGAGTTTCTGAAATACCTGGAGGAAGAACGTGAGGTATTACCGGAAGATCCGCCTTTTATGCTGGAGCTGGCGCATTACGAATGGGTTGAACTGGCGCTATCGATACTGGATGTGCAGATCGATACCAACACATTTGATTCGCATGGGGATTTGTTGACAGGGGTGCCAGTTGTTTCGCCTTTGGTCTGGTTGCTAAATTACAGTTTTCCGGTTCATCGAATCAGTCCCGAATATCAGCCGCAAAATCCTCACGAACAGTTGAATTATTTGATTGTTTACCGCGACTCAAGCGATACAATTCGTTTTATTGAAGCTAATCCGGTGACTGCGCGTCTGTTGCAGCTGATGATTAACAATAACGACAACTGTAACGGTCAAACGTTATTGACACAAATTGCCGCGGAACTGGATCATATACATCCTGATGATGTCCTCAAGGGCGGTTGTGAAATTATGCAGGGTTTTCTGAATAGAGGCGTGCTGTTAGGGACACGGGGATAGACACATGCTTGTGATTCCCGGGTGTTTGTGGCTAGCGCGGCTATTGCTGTTTGTTTTTATTGGAGCAGGGCGGGCGTGTTGAAACCGACTCCGGTAAGGCGGCCTCAAGCCCGCAACCACAACGCCAGCACAATTGAAAATTTTCCGGATTTTCTTCGGCGCATGAAGGGCACCTGACAATATTGTCTGAATGTGGCATAGCTTCATAGTGTTGAATTATTTTGCAGCCGCGATCATAATCCGTATCCCGTATTACCCAAACTTCAGGGTATGCCTGTGTGAATGGAATATCGCCGACACCACCCTGCGCATGTTGATTCATGAGCTGTGCCGGAATGAGTGCATGTTCCAGCAGGTCGAGGACAATTTGCGCTTCCATCAAATTGTTGGCTGAAAATATCTTTTTCATGACAGAGTTACTTTTACGTGCTTTGAAGCGGATTACTCATTGATTAAATGATTGTTCTATTTTTGACATTCTAGCTTATAAGAACGCAACACTATTTGAAAAATGTGGTTTAAAAACTTAATAATTTATCGAATCATCGACGGTACTGTCGACCTTTCAAACCTGAATGAAGCATTATCCGAGCATCAGCTGCAAAGCTGTCTGCAAATGCAGATGCAAAGTCATGGCTGGGTAAAGCCGAAAGCGGATTCGGAGGAATTTACGCATGTCTGTGATCAGCATGTGCTTATTGCCCTAGGTTTGGAGAAAAAATTATTACCCGCAGGCGTCATTAATCAGTATGCCAAAGACCGGGCTACAACGATGGAACAGCAACAGGGCCATGCCGTCAGTAAACGGCAGGCCAAAACCATCAAAGAAGCTGTCATCAATGAGCTGATGCCACGGGCCTTTGTCCAGCGTCAGGCGATTTATGCGTGGATCGATTTAACGCAACAAATCGTGGTGATCGATACCGCCAATCTCAAGCAGGCGGAAACTGTGGTTGAGTTGTTGTTGAAAACAATCAGCACTGTACGATTAGCTCCATTTTCCACGAATGTTTCACCTGCTACTGTAATGACACGCTGGTTGTCCGGCGACGAGCCGCCTGCTGTTTTTACCATAGACCGTGATTGTGAATTACAAAGTGTGGACAATGAAAAGTCTTTAATCCGCTACACACAACATGATCTCGACCGAAACGAAACAGTCCGGTATATCAAGGCCGGTAAAAAGGTCAAGTCTCTGGCCATGACATGGACGAACAGCATTTCGTTTGTACTGCATGAGAGCCTTCAGATCAAACGGATTGTGCCACTGGATATTCTCAAAGAATCAACCAATACAGTGGACGCAGACGATCTGTTTGACAGTGATTTCGCACTGATGACCGGCGAACTCAGCCGGCTTCTACCCGATTTGTTTCATGCGCTCGGGGGTGAAGACAAAGCGAAATCGTAAATACCTATTTATGATTGTCTTATCCTGATCAACAGCTGGTCCAATCCAGCTATAACAAATCTTTATTCTTGGCTTATCCAGTAGCCGTTCGCCGCAACGGTGCCTAACTTTCCTCTTCAGCAGACTTACAAAAATTTCCATAAGTGACTTTTCCGGTAGATTCTCAATAAGGCTTCTGCCATCGATAGAGTCAGAGCGATTACAATTTTGTATGAGGTAGGGATAGGCGTTGGTGTGACTCAAAACCTGAAGAAACTATACCTGTTGATGCCTTTTTTAAATAATTATTAACAGAAAATATAAGTGTCGGGATTATTTACAAACTGTAGTGTGTTATACGCATATTGTTCGTAACTAGCTGACATAATTAAGAATTATTTTGGGCATGATAATTGCTTTATCAATACTAAAGAAGGTAATTACATAACAAAAGATTTTTTATAGCAAGGATACAAGCAATGAACACACAAATAAGAATTAATCATAATAGTGTCCTTAAGAGATTGGGCGGTTATTTTTTAACTATTAGCATGGCAGTGACGTTCGGTGCCGGTGTCGCCGGTGCGGGGCCAATTATGCATGTGCACGATAGTGGTGGTAATTTAGGTACTGTTGATGCTGCAACGGGTAGTGTCAATATAATTGGCAATATGGGTGTGCAAATGACAGATATTGCATTCGACTCATCTGGCAACTTGTTTGGTCTTACTTTTGACGGACTATATTCTATTAATACTACAACAGCTGCATCCACATTTATCGGAAATCATTCAATACAAGGTGGAAATGCTTTTGTTTTTGGAAGTGACGGCACACTTTATGCCGCTGGCAATTCAACGACATCACTTTTCACTATCAATACGTTGACAGGGGTTAGCACCAACATAGGAAATATGGGTTTTAGCTCAGGAGGCGACTTGGCCTTCAATAACGGCAATTTTTATCTTGCATCTAATAGTAATGAACTCATTAGGATTGATTTAAGTAATATTGAAAATTCTAGTTCTGTAGGCAATTTTGGTGTCGGTGGAGTGTTTGGATTAGCGACTGGCGATGATGGGTTATTATATGCCGTTGCAAATACAGATATTTATACCGTGGATATAACTACAGGACTTGTAACCAACTCTGTGAGTTTTGCAGGTCAAGGTTTGAGTGCAGCCTTTGGTCATAGCTTTATCAATAAAGCAACGACAACAGGTACTACTCCTGAGCCTTCTATGCTGGCACTTCTTGCTATCGGGTTAATTGGGCTGGTTGGGTTTATGAGGTATTATGATTAGGCGGTATGGATTATCTATAAAGTAATCGTAGAAATCCCGCAGTATTTTAAGAGATTTTCTTTTCTAGAGTTTAAAGAATCTTTTCCAGACACCGCCACATACGATAGTTTTCCATTGTTAGCCGAAATTAAAAATAGTGGTTAATGGGTTATTGAGCAAGTTTCCGTTTCGGTGTTATTTCCCCAATAGCAGTGTTAGGCTACTCTTGATTATAGATTCACAGCCATCTAGTTGCGTAGTTTTGAGCCTCGGTAATTGACTCGAATCTCTGATGGTTTATCAATCATGGCGCGTTGTTGAGGGGTTGAGCAAATTCCAGTTGTATACTGTTTTTTGGTCGGACAACTAATGCATCACTTCTGTTCTCAGAGAATTAGTCCGTACGGACAATTTTGATAGTGATTTTGTACTGATGACCGGCGGACTCAGTCGGCTTTTGCCCGATTTGTTTCATGTTGCCATCAGCTTTGTTTGTGGATAGGGCAGGTTTTGCTATGATAAAAGTAAGATTGAAGTATTGTCATAGAAATTAAGGGGATAGTATGAAGCTCGATGTGTTGGATTCATTCTTGCATGTACAAGGACAGGTCATCTTGGACTCCAATTCCAGTTAGAGTGTAAGTATGGATGCTGCTGATACTGCGCACAAAACAACCTCTGGTCAGGTCAAGCAATTGATTGGCCAATTAAGCAACCGCTTCATTGATGTCGCTGAAGAAGTTGATTCGGACACTGGTAGCCAATCTCTGCATCTCTTTGATGTTTGGCAACAAGTCTATTTGTGTCGTATCGTTGACTTAGCGAACGGCGCCGAGGCGTTTTATCAAGAGGGACACTCATTACCAGCTTGTATTCTTACACATTCAGTAATGGAAACTGTGGTGGTCCAGTATACGGTGGTCTGGAAGAAGCTTAGCGAATTTACGGATATTTTTGATTCTCAGGGTATTCATAAACTATTGATGTCCGTTGTCTTTGGGCGAAGAGATAAAGGTGACGATTGGACCAACAAATCTATGCAGGTTCTTACTGCAATTGATCATCTTGAAAAACGTTTTTCAGGTTTTCGGAGTGAATATGATCGATTATCCGAATACGCGCATCCTGGTTTAGCTGGCGGCTACGGAATATATGTTCGTAAAGAAAAAGACAAATTAAGGTCGCATTTTAGACAGAACGCATTACGGCTTGAGATGGACCCGTGGGGTCGATCAGAACTTAGATGTGCGTTGCTTGTGGCAGTTACATTTTTTGAACTGCTGTTACAAATGCGACCTTGCATAGAGGTTTTATCTAAGAGTAATAGCTAGATTCTACGAATTCTGGTGACACAATAGCTAATTAGCGAAAATATAAGTATGTTCTGGTCAATTATGTGTATTGATGGCTCCAGTTAATGAGGATCTTAATGGATTACCATGGCGAACTCCAAAAATGGCGTAAATGAATCTTGATATATAATTCTTACTTAAAATTGTATTAACAAGTTTGTTAATATTTGGGTTTTCTTTTTGTTGTTTTTTTAATTTATTTTTCCAATTCAATTAATCTGGAGCACACCTAGCATGTTTTATAAAATGCCACCACAACCCGAAAATGTTTTGACTCCCGATGCAGCATTAGCAAGACTCATGGCAGGCAATAAGCGATATGTTGAAGGTAATGTTAGTTCGCAGAGCTTTACGCAAGATCACACCACGTTACTCAAGGGGCAAAACCCGTATGCCACTATTTTAGGTTGCTCCGATTCTAGAGTCAGCCCTGAGTTTTGTTTTGATGAGCAACATGGAGATTTATTTGTTGCACGTGTTGCAGGTAATTACCTAACCACCGATTTTGTTGCAACTATAGAGTATGCTGTGTCAGTTTTACATACGCCCCTCATTATGGTTATGGGTCATGAAGGCTGTGGTGTTGCCAAAGCGGCCATTAACGCGGTTAGACAAAATCAACAATTTCCGGGACATATGCAATCACTTGCCAGCGCACTTGGGCCAGCAGTCAGAGAGGCAAAAAAAATGTCTGGTGATCTGTATGAAAACGTCATAAGAATGAACGTGATCCAAAACGTAGAACGACTCAAACAAAAAACGCCAATAATATATAAGTTTGCTTCTTCCGGAAGGATTAAAATTGTCGGTGGTATATACAGTTTAAAAACGGGAAAAGTCGAGTTGGTCGCTTAAGCTTAATTTTCTCAATTTCAAAAAATTCTCCCGTTTGGAAACAATAGACTCTAACCCATGTGTCTTTCACCCAAGTCACCAGAATTTTTCAGAATCTTGTGGTGATAATGTTAAAACATGCTTCTTGTGAATACTTGTTGATTTGTTTGACAGGATTTTAGGTATCAGAAATTCATAAAAGGTGCAACAGTCTACAAAGGTGTTGAGGCAGCATCTAACCTGTAGCCAAGTGTATTAATGAAACGTACTTGAGTTTGAACACGACGGTTGCAATTCTATTTGCTAGACCGTCAGGTTGCTATCGGTGATGAGAGTGACAAAGACAAACATAGACGGATGAAAGATGAAATTACATGCATGACAGGGAAACTGGTGTCGTTGTTGATCGTTTTGGATAGATAGTAAGTAATAGTTGATCCAGTCAATAGTGACGAGGGGCAATTGTTTCCGCGAGAGCAGGGATTATGATATGAGCCTGACAACTATTTGTATCTATGCATATTCCAGAAAAAATAAACGCAATTTCATTGTGCATACAAGTGATTTCATATAGCCTTATCTACTTTAACTTGCGTCTAAATAATTATTTTTGCCATAGTTGAGCTTTTGCTTGGATTATGCTTGTTAAGGCTTTTTGGCAGCTTTGTGAATTATGTTTGAGAAGTATATTCAAGATACCCTAATAATCTGGACCACTATAGACCCAATTGGGACGATGGCGATATTTGCCGCCCTCACAGCAAAATTGCCAGCCGCCGAGCGCCGTCGAACGGCAATTAAAGCTATTGCATACGCTGCAGCTGTTTTGCTGAGTGCAATTGTAATTGGGCAATTGGTTTTGAACACCATGGGTATCCGTTTGATTTCTTTTCAACTTGGAGGGGGGGTTATTTTATTTCTTTTTGGTCTACAGATGATATTCGGTACGGGATCGTTACAATCCAGAGAAGAGTCCGAGCATGACATAGCTGTGTTTCCACTCGCGATCCCGGCAACTGCAACGCCCGGAGCAATACTAGCGATAATTCTTCTCACAGATAATCATATTTATCCAATTTCTGCGCAAATAGTTACTGCTATTATCATGCTTGTGATTCTTGCCATCACACTTTTACTGCTGCTACTTGCTGAACGAGTAATTAAAATAATTGGGATTGGTGGTGCCTCGATTCTTACGAGGGTTATGGGTATGATTCTAGTCGCATTATCTGTAGAGTTCGTTATGAACGCATTAGGAATAGAGAAATGGATAGAGGTCGTGTCATGAAAGCTCGCGTAGACGATATGAAAAGCTGTCCGTGTCATGCAAAAATCTTTGCAAAAAGTATTCACTTTCGGCTCTAGATAGTTGAATAAATTTAGCTGCCGCATAGGGGAGCTA
>JAUIIB010000062.1 GCA_030431985.1 Gammaproteobacteria bacterium | reverse complement strand
AGTTTATTGACCGATGAGCGAGGATGTCCTGTATCCATTTCTACTTTTCCTGGCAATACGTCGGACACCAAGACTTTGATGCCTCAGGTTGAACGGTTACAAGACACCTTTAATTTGCAGTCTGTGGTGCTGGTGGGTGATCGCGGCATGATCTCACAGAAGCAGATCGACGAACTTAAAGGACAAGCCGGGATGGCGTGGATTACTGCGCTGAAGGCAAGCACGATTCGCAAGTTGCTAGATGTTGGCGCGTTGCAATTGACACTATTTGATGAGCACAATCTTTTTGAATTGACGCACCCGGATTTTCCAGGAGAGAAACTGGTTGCTTGCCGCAACCCTGATCTTGCGTATCGGCGCAAACACAAACGGGAAGCTTTGCTAAAGGCGACCATTGAAGCGCTGGAAAAGATTCAACAGATGATAGCGCGAGGCTATCTTAAAGATAAGGACAAAATTGGTGTGCGCGTTGGCCGCGTGATTAATCAATACAAAATGGCAAAACACTTTAAACTTGAGATTACAGAGAATCAATTCAGCTTTTCGGTCGACGAAGAAAAAGTCAGCGAGGAAGCAGCACTGGATGGCATCTATGTGATTCGGACTTCTCTGGCTGATACATTATCGGCTGAGGATGCGGTACGTCACTACAAGGCGCTCAGTCAGGTGGAACGCGCTTTTCGTTCCATTAAGACCACGGATCTGGAAGTCCGCCCCATTCGCCACTACCAGGAACAGCGGGTTAAAATGCATCTGTTTATCTGCATGCTCGCCTATTATGTCAAGTGGCACATGATGGAAGCATGGCGGCCGCTTCTGTTTGCCGACGAAGATCAACAGACCAAGCAAACGCGCGATCCAGTTGCACCGGCACAACGTTCTTCAGAAGCACAAGCAAAAGTGCAATGTAAGAAATTACCAGATGGCTCGCCAGCGCATAGCTTTCATTCGTTACTGCGCAGCCTGGCAACAATTGTTCGTAATACCTGCCGAAGCCGAGACATGGATGCGGATACACCCTCTTTTACTATTGAAACTCAACACACACCAAATCAACAAGAAGCTTTTCGGCTGCTAAAAGAGATCAAAGTGTAGACAGGACCTTGCAAGCTGCTTAATGAATATCATGCTGATATCAATGAATAAACTTGAACTCCTAAGAAAGGAACTTTAGACTAAAAAAAATAACAACTTTACCTTCGGATATCAATCAGCCAAAAAATGCCAATCATTGCTAACTATTCATAATTGAAACTTCCGACTCTACCGGCTAATTTTAAATAAACCGACACATTGAATGCGGGAATGGGTTATTGAATCGTGATATACGCGCAATCATCTCTTTTTCAGAAAAAAAACAATTTCCTCGCCAGTTTCCGACATCGACAGTAGCGCGTGACCTGTTTGATCAGCAAAAACCTGGAAGTCAATAACAGCGCCGGGGTCGGTGGCGATTATTTTAAGCACCTGCCCGCTCGTCATGTCCACTAAATTTTTTTTTGTGCGTAAAATGGGCAGCGGACATACCAGGCCGCGCGCGTCTAGTTCCTTATCAAAATCCATCTGTTTCCTTTGTTTTCTTTCAGGAATTTATTCCGTATTAATGCTGCCGTTCAGCATACTGAGTCATTTAATATTAGTCGAATCACAATTATAAAAACTACCCATGACAATTTTAAGGTTAATTGTAATGGATAAAGCATCACTTGAACGGTTTGCGTGATATTTCTGAAGATATTTCAACGTCCGGGCAGTTGAAGCAAATGAGGCGCTCGCCTATCAGGCTTATGAGAAGAGTAACTTCGGTGTGACGGTTTCCGGGGATGTGTTATTCAATGCAACGTGACTTGACACCATGGGATGACGAAACTCGTAATACAATCTGGATACTTAACCTTACGGAGAATAATGAGGCAGAAATGGCGATTTGTAAAGCGTAAACATTGATGCGCTTAAATCTATCGATGACATTGCGCCATTATAGTAATAACTATTTGATATGACAGCACTGCAACGAGAATCTTGAATTGTTGCAAAAACCGGTTATTCGTTGACGGAGGAAC
>JAUIIB010000057.1 GCA_030431985.1 Gammaproteobacteria bacterium | reverse complement strand
TGGCCGGATAATTTCAGTGTACGGCGGCGTAACAGAAATTGGCAAAGGCGCTATTGTCACATTGAGCAGGGGAATGTTGGATGGTTTGGAAATGGGGCATGTGCTTGCTGTCTATCGAAAGAGTCAAACGCGATCACCTGATGGGAAGATGGTTGAGTTACCAGACGAACGTACCGGATTGGTTTTTGTATTCAGAGTATTTGATCATGTTTCATATGCGCTTGTTGTTCAAAGTACAAGCGCGATTCGAATTTTAGATGCCGTCAAGAATCCGTAGATGGCATAAACAGAATGGACGTAATGGCTGCTTTGGCTTGACAGTCGATCTTTGGTGCAGGAGTATTGCTGAATCATTGTTAAAAAGCATTCTGTTTCATCGTTGTGTTGTAGTGCAGACTCATGGTATCGGTACTATAGATAAGAATTTGTATGTGTTACCAATGTTGCGTTGCTAATTCTAAAAACGTTTTTTAATAATTGATTAAAATAGTTTAACTGGATCGATTATTCGGCAAAACGCGGTGATATGAAATTGGCGACTGATATTGAGTCTTGGCTTCAACTCTGCCTCGTTCAAGGTGTGGGTGATGAATCGATACGAAGATTATTAGTTGTTTTCGGTTCACCGGCTGCCGTTTTATCGGCTTCGGATGTTGCACTGGAGCGCGTGGTTAAAACGTCAATCGCTAGAAATATAAAAAAAGGTGCCGATCCGGATAAAATTGTTGCGGCATTGAATTGGCTTAAAGATCCGGCTAATGCAATTATTACACTGGCTGATCATGATTATCCTGTTCAATTGCTCAATATTAATGACCCGCCCCCGCTGCTGTATTTTAAAGGTAGGCGGGAACTTTTAAGCACACCGGGTTTGGCGATTGTGGGTAGCCGCAATGCAACCCCGCAAGGACTGTCTAACGCTGAAGCCTTTGCTGAGTCGGTCAGTAATGCCGGCGTTTGTATTGTCAGTGGTATGGCGCTAGGTATTGATACCGCTGCGCATTACGGAGGTTTGCGTGGAGTTTCAGCAAGTATTGCTGTAGTGGGTACCGGGCTTGATATTGTATATCCGGCAAAAAATCGTTCGTTAGCGCATACACTAGCAAAACAGGGGGCAATCATATCGGAATTGCCGCTAGGTATGCCAGCGGTTGGTAAAAATTTTCCAAGGCGAAATCGGATTATAAGTGGCATCAGTCTGGGATGCTTAGTCGTTGAAGCGGCAGTACGCAGTGGATCATTGATTACGGCCCGCCAGGCTCTGGAGCAGGGACGAGAGGTTTTGGCCATACCCGGTTCTATTCATTCTCCATTGTCAAAAGGCTGTCATGCGCTTATCAAAGAAGGTGCTAAATTGGTCGAATCTACGCAGGATATTCTTGATGAATTACACTATGCTGATTCACAGCATTCATCTATCAATATGAATAACGATACCAGTGTAGACGTGCCGAATGATGATGCGTGGTTACTTAAGTGCCTGGGGCATGATATTGTTGACGTAAATACGCTATGTGTACGTAGCGGCTTGACGGTTGAGTCCGTATCCGCCATGCTATTATCGCTCGAACTTGATGGTCATATAGCTTGTCTGCCAGGTGGGTGCTACCAAAGGATTGTAAAATAACGATAATATAAAGAATTAGCTGCTCAGTCGTTCCCAGTGTCGCATGACTAATCAAAATGTTATTGTAAATATAGGTTATTTTAGAAATTATATAATGTTTGATATATTGTACTATTTATTTGAAAATTATTTTGATTCAGGAAGTTACCCTGATTCTGAGACGCTTACGCGTAAATTGACCATGGCTGGTTTTGATGACGAGGATATTCATCAGGCGCTGGATTGGTTGTCGGAACTCGCGCGCCAGGATATTGGCAATTATCCTGCTACACTCTCTGAAAATAATTCATTCCGCTGTTTTAGTACGCATGAAGTGGAAAAAATTGATGCCGAGGGAAGGGGATTTATTGTTTTTCTTGAGCAAGCAAAAATTATTAATCCTTTGCAGCGTGAATTATTGATTGATCGAGTGCTTGCCATGGATGAAGAAAACTCGAGTCTGGATAAAATCAAATTAATTGTTCTGACGGAACTCTGGATACAAAATCAACTTTCGGACGATAGGGTGTTGGAGAAGTTATTAATTGTGAGTGATTCGCACTACAGGCACTGATTATTTTAAGTTTGCCGTAGTTTCTTTGCATATCGTATTTTTTCTCCAGTCATGTATAAATTCAAAGTTTTTTCAGAAAGTGTAGTTATCCTCTTGGGTGTGAATCTAAAATCAGCGTGTCATTATGTCATGATCAGGCCTGGGCTGATTCCCGTTACTGCGAGAGGAAATTATGAGTAAGTCGTTGATCATCGCAGAGAAGCCCTCCGTTGCGACGGATATTACACGTGCGTTGGGCAATTTTACAAAGCACAAAGATTATTTTGAAAGTGACGAATATGTTGTTTCATCAGCAATTGGTCATTTGCTTGAACTCGTTGTACCGGAAAAGTATGAAGTCAAGCGTGGTAAATGGAGTTTTGCGAATCTGCCGGTTATTCCACCGTATTTTGATTTAAATCCAATTGAAAAAACAGCTGCACGACTCAAGCTTCTGACAAAACTTATCAAACGCAAGGATGTTACTACCATCATCAATGCATGTGATGCGGGGCGTGAAGGTGAGTTGATTTTTAACTGTATTGTTCGTCATGTTGGCACCCAAAAACTCATCAAACGCCTTTGGTTGCAGTCTATGACACCAGATGCAATTCGTGAAGGATTTACAAAGCTCATGGATAACGCTGAGGTGCATGCTTTATCAGAAGCAGCGGTGAGTCGTTCAGAATCAGACTGGCTTGTGGGTATCAATGGTACGCGGGCTATGACTGCTTTTAATTCACAGGAAGGCGGATTTCATAAGACAACTGTGGGCCGGGTGCAGACACCTACACTGGCAATTCTGGTTGAACGTGAAGAGAAAATCAAGAAATTCAAACCTAAGGATTTCTGGGAGGTGCAGGGCGAATTTGTTACAGAAAATGGTTGCTATTACGGCAAATGGTTCGATGAAACCTTTAAGAAAGATAAAACAAATTCTGATCTAAAGCCTGATCGTATCTGGGATAGAGAGAAAGCTGAATCGATTCGTGCTCAGTGTGAAGGAAAACCCGGCGCTGTCAGTGAAGAAAGTAAGCCTTCAAAGGAAACTTGCCCGTTATTATATGATTTGACGAGCTTGCAACGCGATGCAAACAGTCGCTTTGGTTTTTCGGCTAAAGCGACACTTGGATTGGCGCAGGCATTGTATGAGAAACATAAAGTCTTGACATATCCGCGGACTGATTCGCGTGCTTTGCCGGAAGATTATATTGATACAGTTAGAGAAACATTTGTTAGTCTTTCAGATACCGGCTATGGCGAATTTGCAAAAACGGCTTTGGCTTCCGACTGGATAAAACCCAATAAGCGCATTTTTAACAATGCTAAAATTTCCGATCACTTTGCCATTATTCCAACTTTGCTTAATCCTAAAAAGTTAAATGAAGCAGAAGCCAAGCTTTATGATCTTGTAGTAAAACGTTTTATCGCTATCTTTTTTCCCGTTGCGGAATTTTTGGTAACCACCCGTATTACACGGGTAGAGAATGAGCCGTTTAAAACCGAAGGAAAAGTGATGGTTAAACCGGGATGGCAAGCAGTGTACGGTAAAGCGAAGGCGAGCGAAGCTTCTGAAGATGATGATACTTCGTTAATTGCAGTCGATCCGGATAAACCGGTGGCAACTGAAGCGGTAGAAATTATTGCCAATCAAACACGTCCACCTGCAAGGTATTCAGAGGCGACGCTGCTTTCTGCAATGGAAGGTGCGGGCAAGCTTGTTGAAGATGAGGAGTTGCGCGCGGCCATGAGTGCAAAAGGATTAGGTACGCCAGCTACCCGTGCTGCCATCATTGAAGGGCTGGTTTTAGAAAATTATTTATTGAAAGTGGGACGCGAGTTACATCCAACAGCCAAGGCATTTTCGTTAATTACGCTGTTGCGTGGCTTGAAAATTCCTGAATTGATTTCGCCGGAGCTAACGGGTAATTGGGAGTTTCAGTTACGACAAATCGAAAAGGGCGAACTGAAGCGTAGTGCATTTATGGAAAAAATTGCGGAAATGACGCACCATATTGTCGAGCAGGCAAAAACACACCGAGGTGAAACGATAGATGGTGATTTTGCTACATTGAAATCACCTTGCCCGAAATGTGGTGAAGTTGTGCAGGAAACATACAAAAAATTTAAATGTCAGCAGTGTGATTTTGCCGTTTGGAAAATTCTTGCCGGACGCCAGTTTGAGGTTGACGAGATGGAGGCATTGATTACGCAGCATGAGATTGGTCCATTACAGGGTTTTCGTAGCAAAATGGGGCGATTGTTTAATGCCAATATCAAACTTACAGACGATTTTGAGTTGAAGTTTGATTTTGGTAATGATGACGAGGATACACCTGTAGATTTCTCGGGGCAGATGGCCTTGGGAAATTGTCCCTTATGTCAGAGTGCGGTCTACGAGCATGGTATGCATTATTGTTGCGAAAAAGCGGTTGGTGCGTCACGAACATGTAGTTTCAGGATAGGAAAAGTAATTCTTGAAAGACCTATAGAGCGGGGGCAAGTTGAAAAATTACTCGAGACGGGAAAAACAGATTTGCTGACAAAGTTTATTTCTAAAAAAGGCAGACCGTTTTCAGCTTTTCTTACAAGAGAGGCGGAGGGTAAAATAGGTTTTGAGTTTGAACAGAAAAAAAGTAATAAAGGTTTGAAGAAAAAGGAAGTTGAAACGAAAGTCAAAGCGAAGGAAACAGGGAAGCCAGCGCGAAAAAAAAATAATACGAGTTGAAGGGTGCGCTTATTATTTTGTTATTGCTTAAATGGATTATAGACCCGATACCTACTAAAGGGAGTGCACATTGAGTATCGGGTTTTTCGGTTCAATTACGTGTAGAAGTTCACAATATATTTAACTACGCCGCTAGAAGCAATAATAATCATGATTAGGCCGCCGATAATGGCGGTACCTTCGATTATAATTGAGAAAAAGGCGCGTCCGGTATCTTCAAACTCTTCTTCGCCCATAACATTTCTGCGACTTTCTTTGCGGTTTCTAACCCATAGCTGTAACCAAATTGCGACCGGAATAGCCAGCAAAGAGAACATTAAAACAATTTCAGCATCTTCCATTAATCAACCTCTTATTTGTGTGTATATTTAGTAATGTTATGGCCAATGGCCGTTTTTTGTATTTATTATTTGTCGGTATTTTGTTTGTGGAGCTTTGATTTGATATAAATTCCATTAAAATAACGCATTGCTCGCAGATTTTGTCGCGGGAGAGCTTATTTTCGTTAATCAGAACTCTATGATAGGTTACCTTAAAGAAGGGGATTGATAAATATATAGAGCGGTTTAAGATCTGAACGTCGGTGCGTCAAGAATGAAAGAACACTATCTATTATAATGACTTAAGCTGTTATGAGATTTTATTTGTAGTGACTAATAATGATTTCCATATGTCTTCTCAAAAACGCCATTATTTTTTGGTTGTGAAGAAATATCATGAAGTGGCTTGATTTACCGGTGGTAAGAAAGGCCCAGGGTGTTATTCAACTGCCTGGTTCTAAAAGTATCTCCAATCGAATATTATTACTCGCCGCATTGGCGCAAGGGACGACACATGTCCATGATTTGCTTATTTCAGACGATACATCTTATATGCTGAAGGCGCTGAGTGATCTAGGTGTGACCATTACCCAAACTGGAGAGAGTGGTTATCAGATTGTCGGGGCGGGTGGTTGTTTTAGTGTCAAACAGGCTGAATTATTTCTCGGTAATGCGGGTACGGCTTTTCGTTCATTAACAGCGGTGTTAGCGCTAGCTGGCGGGCGATATTGCATGTCTGGTGTTGCGAGAATGCATGAACGGCCCATAGGGGATTTGGTCGATGCGTTGCGTCAAATTGGTGCGGATATTCAATATCTTGGAGGTCAGGGTTGTCCACCGTTGCAAATCAATCCAGCGATAACTCGTCAGAAAGAAATTCATTTGACAGTAAAGGGTGATGTCTCCAGTCAGTTCTTGTCGGGATTGCTGCTGGCACTACCCATGACCGGAAAAAAAGCGGTTATTGATGTATCGGGTACCTTAATTTCTAAGCCATATGTAACGCTGACACTTGCGCAGATGAAGCGATTCGGAGTCGTTGTGGAACATGTTTCTTGGCAAAAATTTATTCTGCCTGCGCAACAATTTTATTCTTCTCCAGGCGATATCAGAGTTGAAGGAGATGCCTCTTCTGCATCGTATTTTCTTGCTGCTGGTGTTATAGGTGGCGGTCCGGTTCGTGTCAAAGGTGTTGGGAATGAAAGTGTGCAGGGTGATGTGCACTTCGCTGATGCAATTGAAGAAATGGGAGCCCAAATTCGTATGGGTGAGTATTGGATTGAATCGAGCTTTCCATTTTCTGAGACCACTAGTCATCCCTTACACGAAATTGATTTAGACTGTAATCATATACCGGATGCAGCAATGACACTTGCGGTAGTTGCTTTATTTGCAAAAGGTACAACTGTGCTCAGAAATATTGGCAGTTGGCGTTTAAAAGAGACGGACAGGCTTGCCGCAATGTCTAACGAATTGCAAAAGCTGGGTGCTGACACTGAAGAAGGGGAAGATTATTTGTGTATTACGCCGCCTAAAAATGGTCTAAAATCAAATGCTGCGATTGACACTTATGATGATCATCGTATGGCGATGTGCTTTTCTCTAGCTGCTTTTGCCGTCCCTATCCGCATTAATGATCCAGGTTGTGTGTCGAAAACATTTCCTGATTATTTTGAACAATTCAAACAAATCGTATGGTCTTAGACAATAAATGGTGGGCATGGAATCCTTTATCCCGGTAATTACTATTGACGGGCCCTCGGCTTCAGGAAAAGGTACGATTGCACAGTGTGTGGCAAAAGCGTTGGATTTTCATTATTTGGACAGCGGTGCACTATACCGGCTGGTTGCTTTGCAAGCTTTGCGGGATGGCGTTGATGTTGCGAATGTAGACGCACTTGTGAAAATTGCTGGAAATTTGAATGTTGATTTTCAAGGTGAGCAAATTTTTTTAGATAATGCCCTGGTTACTGGTAAAATCCGCGCCGAAGAATGTGGCATAATGGCTTCAAAACTAGCTGTGTATCCACAGTTAAGGGAGTCGTTGATAAAGCGCCAGAGGGATTTCTGCCGAGAACCGGGTTTGGTGACCGATGGCCGTGATATGGGGTCTGTCGTTTTTCCCGGCGCTTTGTTGAAGGTTTTTCTAACAGCTAGTGTTGATGTTCGTGCTCAAAGACGGTATAACCAGTTGATAGAGAAAGGAATGAGTGCTAACATCACCGATTTGCAAAGGGATATTCAACTGCGAGATGAGCGCGATGCCAATCGCGGAATTGCACCTTTGCAACAGAACAAGGATGCGAGGTTGCTTGATACAACCTCGCTTTCTATTTTGCAGGCGCAAAATAAAGTACTTAAATGGTACGAAGAATGTTGCGCTAATAAGTGGGTTTGAACGAATTATTCAAACATATATGAGTGAGCATAATTCTCAAACATTTTTTTAACTAACATATGCTTCTTTATTAAAGCAAGAATTTTGGGTATTTTTTATAATGACTACTGCATCTTCCGTAACACCATCCACAGAGAGTTTTGCTGAGCTGTTTGAAGAAAGTCTTGCGCGTCAGGAAATGCGCGCGGGTGAAGTAATTACAGCTGAAGTTGTTCGTGTTGATTACAACATTGTTGTGGTTAATGCTGGCTTGAAATCTGAAAGTTATATTCCGGTCGAAGAATTTAAGAACGATAAGGGCGAGATCGAGGTAAATCCTGGAGATTTTGTCAGTGTTGCTATTGAATCCTTGGAAGATGGTTATGGGGAAACACGCTTGTCACGTGATAAAGCTAAGCGTTTGACTGCTTGGCATGAGCTTGAAGAAGCGATGGAAAGTGGCAAAATTGTTACGGGTATGGTCAATGGTAAGGTGAAGGGCGGTTTGACGGCTATGATTAATGGCATTAGAGCGTTTTTACCGGGGTCATTGGTAGATATTCGTCCCGTAAAAGACACAACACCTTATGAAAACAAGGAAATGGAATTTAAGGTGATTAAGCTGGATCGCAAGCGTAATAACGTAGTTGTTTCTCGCCGTGCTGTTCTTGAAGAAACACAAGGTGCGGATCGCGAATCGTTGCTGGCGAGTCTTGAAGAAGGGGCGGTTGTGCAGGGTGTTGTTAAAAATATTACGGATTACGGAGCATTTGTTGACTTGGGTGGTATTGACGGTTTGTTGCACATTACAGATTTAGCATGGCGGCGTGTTAAACATCCATCTGAGGTCGTGAATATCGGTGACGAAGTTACCGCCAAAGTGCTCAAGTTTGATCAAGAGAAGAATCGCGTTTCGCTTGGTATGAAACAGTTGACGGAAGATCCATGGGTGGGTTTGTCGCGCCGCTATCCTACGCACACGCGTTTGTTTGGTAAAGTGACGAATCTAACGGATTACGGTGCATTTATTGAAATTGAGCACGGTATAGAAGGGCTTGTTCATGTTTCCGAAATGGATTGGACGAATAAAAATGTTTACCCGTCTAAGGTGGTTCAACTTGGAGATGAAGTCGAGGTGATGATACTTGAGATTGATGAAGAGCGTCGGCGAATTTCTCTGGGTATGAAGCAGTGTCAGGCGAATCCGTGGGACGAGTTTGCTATGAGTCATGAGAAAGGCGACAAAGTGAAAGGGCAGATTAAATCTATTACCGATTTTGGTGTTTTCATCGGATTGCCAGGTAATATTGACGGTCTGGTACATTTGTCAGATCTATCGTGGAGTCTGCCAGGTGAAGATGCGGTTCGGAGTTATAAAAAGGGCGATGAAATTGAGGCCATGATACTTTCCATTGATGTAGAGCGTGAACGTATTTCGCTGGGTATAAAGCAGCTCGAAGATGATCCATTTAACAGTTTTGTTGCGGTAAACGATAAAAACAGTGTTGTTGAAGGAACAGTGAAATCGATTGATGCAAAAGGTGCTGTGATTGCGTTGAGCGAAGAAGTGGAAGGCTATTTGCGTGCATCGGAGATTTCGCGCGACCGAGTTGAAGACATTCGTGCTCACTTGAATGAGGGAGAGAAAGTAGAAGCGATGATTGTGAACATCGACCGGAAAAACCGTGCTATCAATCTGTCTATAAAGGCAAAAGATAAATCGGATGAAGCGAGTGCAATGCAGAAAATTAAGGCGCCGGCAAATGCAGGGACAACAAGTTTAGGTGCATTACTTAAAGCTAAAATGGATAGCAAGAATACTGAGCAATAAGGAATTTTCATGACGAAATCTGAATTGATTTCCCGGCTTGCGGCCCGTTTTCCGCAACTTGTGGCAAAGGATGCTGAGCTTTCTGTCAAAATGATTATTGATGCAATGGCGAAAAGCTTAGCGGATGGTCAACGAATTGAAATACGTGGATTTGGCAGTTTCGATCTGAATTACAGGCCGCCAAGAATTGGTCGAAATCCTAAATCAGGTGAAAAAGTTCATGTTCCAGCAAAATACGTTCCACATTTTAAAGCAGGTAAAGAAATGAGGGAGCGGGTTGATTATAAGGGATGATACGAATTTTATTGTGCCTTGGTTTTGAAGTGTTTTGATGCAGATCGGCTTAACATATAAGGCATGCTGTTGTCTTTGATTATCAGTTTGCTTAAATTATTGCATTGTCAATTTGTGAATGACACGTAAGAATAGTAATTAGGCCCTTGAGGTAAGCCCTGTCATGCGATTCATATCATGGATATTGCGATTAATCATATTCGTTGTTCTTGTTCATTTTTCTATGATTAATTCGGAAAAAATTACACTGCATTACTACCATAATCAATCTTTGGAACTGCCGTTGAGTGTTGCTTTATTAATTTTTTTCTCAATGGGCGTTTTGTTGACAATAATCACTGCGCCGCGCAGAGCAGCCTCTAAAAAATAATATACTGTTAGGCGTAGGCCTTGTTTTATTTGCTTGGTTCCAAGTAAACGGGTCTACTTCGTCTGCTTTCATTTTCCCTCTGATTTGCAATCATCTTTAGTTTTTGATTTAGGGACACAGCATGGTGAGGGTTTAAACATTGAGTGATCGTTTATTTATCAGTGCAGAGTAAGTGATAGATGGGTTGAGGGTGGTTGTAAATCAGGTTGGTTACGGATGTTTGTCAGTTCAAGGTGTGTTCATTATAAATGTTGTATTACAAGTTTTTTGTGTTTGGCAGTGGTTTGAATAGATGTAAATGAATTAACGTTTGCAAAATATAACGTACAAAAAATTGACGAGAAAAATTGGCGTGGTAATTTGTTCGTTAAATTAGGCTTTTAGTTATTGTCTCATCTACCATCTTAAGCGATAATACTCGTTTTGATTTGTTAGCGTGACGCACGTAGGTCTATAGAAAATTTGTTTAAATACATGGTGTTGTTATTGTGTATTGCGTTTTAAGATTGAAATATAAAAATTATATAGAGAAATAAGGGGGTGAGTATCAATGGGTTCATTCAATGATTTTGACGAGCCGGTATTTAAGAATGTGACCAGTGCTGTTAGAGCATTGGCAATGGATGCCGTACAAAAGGCTAATTCTGGCCATCCAGGAATGCCGATGGGCATGGCAGAAATTGCAGAGGTACTATGGATACACCATCTCCGGCATAATCCTAATAATCCTGAATGGTTTGACCGTGATCGTTTTGTGCTTTCCAATGGCCATGGATCGATGCTGATCTATGCGCTTTTGCATTTGACAGGCTACGATTTGCCGATGGAAGAAATCCAGCAGTTTCGCCAGTTGCATTCCAAAACACCAGGCCATCCCGAATATGGTTACACACCTGGGGTTGAAACCACGACGGGACCTTTGGGGCAAGGTATTACCAATGCGGTAGGTATGGCAATTGCGGAGAAAGTGCTGGCGGCCGAATTTAATAAACCAGGTTTTGATATTGTCAATCATTACACCTATGTTTTCCTAGGAGATGGTTGTCTGATGGAAGGTATATCGCATGAGGCTTGTTCGCTTGCTGGTACGTTGGGCTTGGGCAAGCTGATCTGTTTTTATGATGATAATGGAATTTCTATTGATGGCCATGTGGAAGGCTGGTTTACAGATGATACGCCTAAGCGGTTTGAATCATATGGTTGGCACGTGGTGTCAGATGTGAACGGTCATGACCCGGTTGCTATAGAGGCTGCTATAGAAGCAGCTAAGCAAGAAAAAGATAAACCGAGCATGATTTGTTGTAAGACAGTAATTGGACTGGGTTCGCCGAATATGGCTGATACTCATGCAGTGCATGGTGCTGCGCTCGGCGAAGCGGAAATTGCTGCAACGCGCCCTCACATTGGTTGGAATCATCCGCCTTTTGAAATTCCCGATGAAATATACGATGTATGGGATGCTAGAGAAAAAGGTACGCAACTTGAAAATGAGTGGAACCAGAAACTAGCTGACTATGCCAGCAAGCATCCATCTGAAGCCGCTGAGTTTAAGCGGCGTAC
>JAUIIB010000014.1 GCA_030431985.1 Gammaproteobacteria bacterium | reverse complement strand
AGATTAAAAACATTACTATCTGTCATGCGGTGTTTTCCTTTTTTATTGGTTGATCTGCCGAGATCTTTACCAACAGGTTACACCGCTTTCTTCTACTCTGTCATACACCAGATTTGATCATAGCTCAGGTGAGGGAAAGCATATATTTCTTGTCCGTCATCGTACCGCCTTTGCCGTAATTTTCTTTCGGTGCTTCTGCGCTACGCCCATCACCAACACACAAAGCGCCACGCATTCCTGCCGTATAGACTTCATCCATGTATTTTTTGAGAGACCATGGCACCATCATCCAGTTGACGGGCGTTTGCAGGATTACGGCATCGGCCCATTGATGCTTTTCCAGTTCTTCATCAATATCGTAATTCTGTTGCGATATGGTTGTTTTGACTTCATAGTTTTGATTTTTGAGATAGTCGTACGCTATTTCAAATAAAGCCTTATTTAAGTGACCCTCGGCAAACGGATAATATTGGTGACCGTTGATAAGTAGAATGTTTTTCATGTGTCCTCCGTTTCATTCTCTGATTTCTAGAAAATCCTGTATTTTTAGGTTACAATTCATGGTAACAATAATCAACCAGTTACTTTTATGTAACCTTGTCTTTAAGGGTTTTTAATAATGGGAAAAATGGAATTCCAGACAGATATCTCAAGGCGACGTAAAGCTTTGGATCCCTGCTTTGAACCGTGTCCAATTGAACGTGGTATGCGCGTTATTGGTGGGAAGTGGACGGGTTCAATTTTGTGGCACTTGAAAGATCATCCAGTTCGATTTAATGATTTGGCCAGGCAACTCGGTGGTGCAAGTAAAAAAGTTCTCAATGATCGCCTTAAACAGATGGAAGAAAACAAACTGATTAAAAGAATAGTGATCAGTACAAGGCCATTCGCTGTAAGTTACGAGATTACGGATTTTGGTCGTACGGCCCTTAATTTTTTAGAGGAGTTAAAAGATTGGGCTATCGAGCATATCGTATAAATAATTTAATATTACGCGTTACATTAGTTTTCGACTGTGCCGGTTGTGCGTAAAGATGTAGCAGGTTTCAAATTTACTGTGGAAAAAGCTTCCCAGGATTCAGAATATTGTTGGGATCGAAAAGCAGCTTGATATTTTTCATGAGTGATAGCGTGGGCTGGTCAATTTCCTTACCAATAAATGCACGTTTTTCGCTGCCTATACCGTGCTCGCCCGATAGGGTTCCGTTTAGGCGAATGACCAGGTCAAAGATTTTATCCAGGCATTGCTCCGCGCGAATGACTTGGTCGGCATTATTCGGGTCAATAAGCAGGTTGACATGGATATTGCCGTTGCCTGCATGGCCGAAGTTAACGTTGGCCAGTTGATATTGATTACTGAAACGCTCGAGTGCGCTGAGGAATTCGGGCAGTGTGTCGACGGGTACAACGATATCTTCGTTAATTTTTTTAGGCGCAATTTCGCGCAGTAGTGGTGACAGGGCTTTACGTGCTTTCCAGAGAGCTGCGGTATTTTCTGCACGGCTGGCTCGTATCAGACCATTTGTTTTGCAGGCATCAAGAATGCTGGAGATGGTTATGGCAATGTCTTGTTCCGAGCCGTCAACTTCAATCATTAGCATCGCATTGGCATCATCCGGCAGCATATCGGGGTGGCGGCCGCGTATCAGGTTTAATGAACCGTTGTCGAGAAACTCCAGTGCACTGGGTAGTTGCGGCAATGCCATGATTTGTGTAATGGCTGTCGCACAGCTTTCCAGATCTTGAAAATATGCGGTAATTCCGGCAACGACACTTGGTAACGCGGTGAGTTTGAGTGTGGCTTCGGTAATAACTGCCAGCGTGCCTTCCGAACCAATCAGCAAACGTGTTAAGTCATAACCAACTACGCCTTTAGTGGTGTAGCAGCCTGTTTTGATCATTTCACCCGCGCCCGTAATGGCTTTAAGACCCAGCACATGATCGCGGGTTGTGCCGTATTTTACTGCGTGCGGACCGCCTGCGCTGGTGGCGATATTACCGCCGATACTTGAATAGGCGGCACTGGATGGGTCTGGCGGCCAGAAAAAACCGTGGGGTTTTGCTGCATTTTGTATGCTTTGGTTCAGTACTCCAGGTTCTGCGACGATGACACGATTGGCGATATCGACTGAGATAATATTGAGCATTCGTTCCAGCGATAAAGCGATGCCGCCCCGCTCGGGCAGGCTGCCACCAGCTGTTCCAGTACCGCGCCCGCGTGGAACGAGTGGTGTGTTATGCTGGTTACACAAATTGATGATGGTGTGCACTTCATCCGTAGTCAGTGGAAAAGCAACCGCTTGTGGTGGAAATATTTTGCGGCTGTTGTCATAGGCGTAGGTATAGCATTCTACGGGATCAGTGTAAAACCGATCGGGAGGTAGTAGATTGTGTAGAGCGGATACCAGTTCAGCAGTCAGCATAGATACATTCGTCCGGGGAGTGTGTGAGGACAGTTGGTGCGAAGGAATGCTGAATCAACACATGTCACTAATCAAGATATTCAAAGACCTTGACGACTTTCACGACGCCAGTGGTGGAACTGGCTATGTCTGTGGCGCTATCCGCTTCCGAATGTTTGACCACGCCCATGAGAAAAACGATACTTTTTTCAGTGACAATCTTGATATGATTAATTTGAAATTCACCCGATGTAAGGAAACGGCTTTTAACTTTAGATGTAATAAATGTGTCATTGCTGCGTGAGGACAATGTGCTTTTTTCACCGATCGTGATTTCATTAATAACATTGCGGACATTCTCAACACTTCTGATCAACCTGCTGGACTCTTGTTTCATGGCTTCAGTTGGTACCTCGCCGGTGAGTAATACGATACGGTTAAAACTGGTGATATTAATATGTGCCTGATCACCCAGTTGTTCGTGAAGACGCCGTGCGCCTTTTAACTCGATGGATTCGTCTTCAATGAAGATTCCGCCGGTTCTGCGATCTTCCGAGACCATTGCGCTAGTCCCAGCACCCGTGCCGACACCGATTGCCGCCATAGGGGCGCAGGATGTTACCAGTGGAAGAATCAAAAACCAAAGTAACCATTGTTTTTTGTAGAATGATGGCATGATATTGTCTCCTGATATATTCAGTAATTCTATGTCTGATCATACCGCAAAATGTATATAGACGATAAGATCAAGTGGTAAAGCTAGCAGCATTTTAAGTCAATCAATCAGCATTGTGTCCGACGTTGCTATCTACTGGAAATGCAGTCAGCAATCAAGGCGAAAAAACTCAATTAATGGCAGTTGATTCACAACTATCAAGTACCGAATAGCGAGTAGACTAAGCAGGTTGATTTTTAAATGTGTTGCTATGTCCATCTACGGGAAATAAATTCATTTACATTTTATTGAACCCCATGTATAAATGTTGAAATATCCCTTGTTCAAATCTAAAATAATTTCAAAATGACATACTATTCTGCTCAACCTAAATTTTCCGTATTACTTTTGCTGCTGATTTTTAGTGTTTATCTGTCTGGTTGTGCATCTACTGAAGTGGATAATCAGCAAGACCCGTTCGAGTCGATGAACCGAAAAGTTTTTAATTTCAACGAAACGATAGATAAAAAATTTATTGAACCGGCTGCCAGGGGATATAAGCGATTTGTGCCCGGTCCGATTGCAATGGTTGTTAATAATGCTTTTTCAAATGCGAATGATGTTGTTGTAACCGGTAATGCATTATTACAGTTGAATTTTGAAAGTGCGGCGGCGAGTGCCACGCGGTTTTTGATTAATACCACGTTCGGTTTATTCGGTGCTATTGATATTGCCAGCGATATTAGTAATGTGAGTGATATAAATATCAGTAAGCGCAATGAAGATTTTGGTCAGACAATGGGGCATTATGGTGTCGCTAATGGTCCTTATCTGGTACTGCCTTTTATGGGGCCAAGTACAGTTCGGGATGCAGTGGGTGTCGGTGTTGACAGTTTGGCTGCACATCCGGTTACGACAATTATTTATCTGAATAGTGTGAATACCCTTGATGCTGCAATCCGGACGCCGGTGGCTGCGGGTATGGCACTGAATGAGCGTGTGCAGTTATTAGATGTTGATAAAACACTGGAAGAAGCTGCTTTTGATAAATATGAATTTGTCAGAGATGCTTATTTACAACGCCGTGATAGTTTGGTCAGGAATGAAGACGTTGTTGATCTTGATGTTGAGGAAGAATAGAAATTATAGTTCATTAAGCTGATAAGTATTTGAGCGGTTCAGGCTTTTTCAATTAGAAGGTAATGGTCGCCCGGACAAATTGTTCCCAGGCGTCATACTTTTGTCTTTATAACGATTTAACGATTGGTTATGTATTATGTCAATCTTTTTCGTCCTTACTATTTCTATGTCGTCGCCCGGTGAATACGCCAATGCAGCGTAGGAATATTGCAATGATTTGGATTACAGGGATTACAGGCTATTGGGAATAAGCGTAGAAATGACGGAGATTAACAAATATGGATGATCCGGTAGTCATTATCGGTAGTGGGCTGGCAGGTTATGCAGTGGCGAGAGAATTGCGAAAATTGACTGCTGAACGGCAAATTATCATGCTTTCGGCCGATCATGGCGGCTTTTATTCCAAGCCAATGTTGTCTAATGCACTGGCTACAGGTAAAACACCTGAGTCTATTATTAATAGCAATGCGCAAAAAATGGCTGAGCAGCTCAATATTACTATCCGGCCAAATACACGTGTGGTTTCAATTGACATAGAAAACTGCGCAATCAAACTGGAAAGCGACGAACAGTTATCGTACGGTGCGCTTGTTTTGGCTGTAGGGGCTGAACAGGTGAGGCTGCCGTTACAAGGAAGCGGCGCTTCGGAAATCATGACGGTTAATAATGTCGACGATTATAAACTGTTTCGTAATTCTTTGGTTGGCAAGAAAAAAGTTGCAATTATTGGGGCGGGATTAATTGGTTGCGAATTTGCAAACGATTTAGCGACTGCCGGATATGAAGTCGATGTGATTGATATCGCGTCACAACCCTTGGGACGTTTGCTGCCACCTGCGGCCGGCGCTTATTTGCAAAGCAGGCTGGAGTCCGTTGGCGTAACATTTCATTTTGAGGCATCGACTCAGGCAGTTGATCGGGTCGATAACTGTTTATGCCTGATGCTGGCTAGCGGCAAGAAGGTGGAAGCTGATATCATATTATCGTCGGTGGGGTTAACTCCGTCTATACAATTAGCACAAATGGCGGGCCTGGATATAAATCGTGGCATTGTTGTAGACCAGTTGTTGAAAACCAGTGATGATCGTATTTATGCGTTGGGTGATTGCGCTGAAGTGGTTGGTCAGGTGTTGCCCTTTGTTATGCCGATTACACATGCAGCCCGCGCACTGGCAGCAACACTGGCGGGAAATTCTACACCTGTTCGTTATCCTGCTATGCCTGTCTTAGTTAAAACACCCGCTTGTCCGACTGTAGTTTCACCACCTGAAGCGAATAAGCAGGGCGCATGGCAAGTTGAATCGGGTGAGGAAAGTGTGAAAGCACTCTATTGCGATGATTCTGGTAATTTGCTGGGTTTTGCGCTTTTAGGAAAAGTCATTTCGGAGAAAAGTGATCTGGCGGCAAAATTACCTGCTATTTTGAACTGATTGCGATGGTTAAATCAGTACTGCAGTTTTGCTAAATTAAAGCAATCACTTTCGTGTTCTGAAAGCCAGCGCTTTCTTCATCGAGAAAGATTAATACTCAGATTAATACTCAAATAGGTCAATGTAGATGTTATATGTTATTTATGCCGAAGACGTGCCGGATAGCCTCGAGCGTAGAAAAACTGCGCGACCGGCTCATTTGGAACGACTCAGGCAATTGCAGGAAGCAGGGCAGTTACTCTTAGCTGGTCCTTTTCCATTCATAGATAACGTTGACCCAGGACCTGCCGGTTTCTCGGGCAGTTTGATAGTGGCGGAATTTGAATCATTGCAAGCGGCAGAGGCTTGGGCTAACGATGACCCGTATGTTGCTGCAGGTGTTTATCATGCCGTCTCAGTTAAGCCTTTCAAGAGAGTATTCCCCGACTGAGACCATTACATTTGTTGTTTATTTGACTTGATCGCGCGTATACTTAGCGGTGATATTTTATCCAAATTATTCAAAAAGGAAATTACATGCGTTTGACTAGATTATCGCAATTCTTGCTCATAGGTTCTTTTTGTTTCGTAGCCGTAGGGGTTCAAGCCCAGTCAGCAGGTACAATGGCTCGGGTAAATGGCGTAGCGATACCGCAATCACGCCTGGATTTGATGGTAAAGGCAAGTATTTCTCAAGGCCAAGAGGATGGGCCAGAACTACGCAAAGCGTTAAGAGAAAATTTGATTACGGAAGAGGTCCTGGCTCAGGAAGCCGCTAAAAAGGGACTCGATAGAAAACCCGAAGTCATGCAACAGATAGAGGTTGCTAAGCAGGCAGCAATTATCAGGGCGTTCCAGGCTGACTATATAGAGAATAACGCAGTTGGGAGTGATACCCTAAGACGTGAATATGATATGCTCAAGATACAAATGGGTGATCGGGAATATAAAGCGCGTCATATTCTTGTGAAAACTGAAGGTGAAGCCAGAGATATTATCGCCAATCTGAGAAAAGGCGCTGATTTTGCAAAAATTGCGGCTGAAAAGTCTCTGGATGAAGGCAGTAAAGTTAGCGGCGGTGAGCTGAATTGGAGCCCTGCAGCGGCGTACGTTAGGCCTTTCGCTGAAGCATTAGGTAGACTCGAGAAAGGCAAATTAACAGAAACACCTGTCCAAACAAGTTTTGGTTGGCATGTCATAGAATTAATTGATACGCGGCCAATGGATGTGCCGCCATTCGAGGAAGTAAAAGAAAATATTCGGCAACGTGTATTGCAGCGTGAGTTTGCTGCCTATGTACAGGAATTGCGTGGTAACGCTAAGGTAGAGTAATTATTTAATCTAGGCAGGCACGGGTAAAATATTGATGATCACTTTGGTTATTCATTGTGACGATCTTTACCCGTGTCGGTAGCGAGCAGAGTAATTCATAGCTGATGGTGCCTGCTTCCCGTGCAATTTTTTCCACCGGTAAGCCATTTCCCCAAAGTGTAACTGGGCTATCGATATGGGTATCATTTGATTCAGTCAAGTCGACTGCAAGCATGTCCATTGAAATTTTTCCGATTAGCCGACACACCTGACTATTTACCAATACCGGCGTTCCGGTCGGAGCATGGCGAGGATAACCGTCACCATAACCGCATGCCACTATACCTACCCGCATAGGTTTTTCAGCTTGGAAACTGCCACCATAACCTACAGTATCTCCTGTTTTGAGATGCTGTATGGCAATGATTTTACTGGTTAACGTCATTGCCGGTTTTAGTTTAAAGTCGGTTCCGGTATGAGTTTCAAATGGCGACGCACCATATAACATCAAACCCGGCCGCACCCAGTCTTGATGTACCTGGGGGTAGCGGATTATTGCAGCAGAATTAGCTGAAGATAATGGGTTCAGATTGTTTTGGGTGATTTGATTAAAAATTTGGATTTGCTGTTTGAATCGTAAATTGTCAAAGGCACCGTCTGCAGTTGCAAAATGGGTCATTAGAGAAATATGAGACACCGCTGGATTGTTAGACAAGGCGTTGTAGACAGTGGGGAATTGTTTTGGAGTAAATCCGAGCCGGTTCATACCGGTATTAATTTTTAAAAATAAATTCAGCTTATGGTGTTTGCATTTTGCTAGCATGGCCACTTGTTCATAATGATGAACAACAGTGCTTAAATTGTATTTTTCCAATAACGCCAGTTCTTGGGTGGAGAAGAAACCTTCTAACAGCAGTATGGGATGGCGGAAGCCGGCATCCCGTAAAGCGATTGCAGCTTCTAATTCAAGTAGTGCAAAGGCGTCAGCGTTGCGGAGCGCATCCGCTGTGTGCCGTAATCCGTGACCGTAAGCATTGGCTTTGATGACGGCCATGATCTTTGATTTCGGCGCATAATGGCGCGCCATAGTTAAATTGTGCGATAAGGCTGCCAGATCGATATAAGCTGTAATGGGACGTTGCATATTTTTATACGATTACGAGAAGAGAGGTGTGTATTAGCTCTGCGTCTATCAATTTGCAATGCAGATATTAGTTTAATAGAAAGTGACTGCGACTCCGAGTACGCTAAACACTGCCAGCATTGCGTTAAAAAGTCGTGCTTGTTTTGGTTCAATGGGAAAGAGTCGGTTGCAATGATGATGACATAAAGAGTCGTCACAATTATAGAAATTAAGATCTTTCGTACTGTCCTTTAGATTTTTCAAGCCGAATTTATTGAGTTGGTGAATCTCGTCATATTGTAACTAACTGACTCGATTATGGTTCTAACTTTTAGGTATTTAATTTATGTGGTTGGGTACCATTTCATGGTATAAAACCCTACTAATTATTATTTAGTATTTAAAAAAAATAATAACATGTCCAGAGGAGAAACAGTTTGAATCGTGGCTTCTATACCATTATGGCGGCGCAGTTTCTTTCCTCGCTTGCAGATAATGCATTGTTGGTCGTGGCTATTGCGCTATTGATCGACTTGCATGCCCCTGATTTTCTCACGCCGATTCTCAAATTTGTTTTTGTGTTGTTCTACGTTATTCTTGCACCTTTCGTTGGTGCATTCGCTGATTCTATGCCTAAAGGCAGGGTTATGTTTATCAGCAATACGATCAAAGTGTTAGGGTGCGTGCTGCTATTTTTTGCGATGCATCAGTATTCCGCATTGGGAGCTTATGCGATCGTAGGGTTAGGTGCTGCAGCCTATTCACCGGCAAAATATGGCATTTTGACGGAGTTGTTACCTCCTGAAAAGCTGGTTGTTGCGAACGGTTGGATAGAAGGACTGACGGTAGCTTCCATCGTGCTTGGTACAATGCTTGGGGGTACTTTAATCGCACCGTCTGTTTCACAGATATTTCTGACGTTTGGTTTTCCTTTTATTCATACTGCAACAGATATGAGCATTTTTGTGGTGGGGGTGATTTATCTGCTTGCAGCAATATTCAATTTGTATATTCCGAATACCGGGATAGATCATCGAATTCCGAAAAAAAGCCCGCTTTATCTGGTTCACGAATTTGCACATTGCGTGAGACTGCTATGGACGGACAAACTTGGACAAATTACGCTGGCGGTGACGACCCTGTTATGGGGGGCCGGAGCTACACTGCAATTTGTTGTTATCAATTGGGCCGAAGTTGCGCTCGGTTATTCGTTAAGTAAAGCAGCCCAGTTGCAGGGTATTGTAGCATTGGGCATAGCAATAGGTGCTGTAATGGCAGCGCGTTCGGTATCCTTGAAACGGTCTTTATCTGTTATTCCATTGGGGATTGCAATTGGTCTAGTAGTCATAACGCTTGTTTTTGTTCACGATTTCTGGGTTTCAGTATTTTTCTTAGTTATTATTGGAGCAATGTCGGGTTTTTTTGTTGTACCGATGAATGCATTGTTGCAGCATCGAGGCTATATTTTGATGGGTGCGGGGCATTCCATTGCCGTGCAAAATTTCAACGAAAACCTGAGTATTCTGGTTATGTTGTCACTCTATGCATTGTTAATTTATTTTGATGTGCATATCTATATTGTTATCGTGATGTTTGGGCTGTTCTTATCAACAATTATGGCTTTGGTATATAGATGGCATACCTATAACCAAGGTAAAGAAGACTCACTTCATTTGATTGGTACACGTAAAATTCACAGGCGTTGAAAATATCTGAAACACCTGAAAATCTTTACTCAATTTTAATTCCGTTTGCTGTTTCAGAAATACATTCAAAGTAGAGTAGTGGGTTGAAATTTAAACGTGTTCCCCCACGTTATGAATGAAGACTTACCAATCGGAGAAATAAATGCGTTTTGATAAATTAACCACGAAATTCCAGCAGGCACTCGCAGATGCGCAAAGTATTGCGGTCGGGCAGGATCATGCCTACATTGAGCCGGATCATTTATTACTGGCATTATTACAGCAGGAGGATGGCGTAACCGTTTCGCTGTTGCAGCGCAGTGGCGCCAATGTATCTCCGTTGCGTGATGCGTTAAAACGCCGCATCGAACGTATGCCTAAAGTTGAAGGGCAGGGTGGGGAAGTCAACCTGTCGCGAAGCTTGGCCAGCTTAATGAATATGGCAGATAAGGAAGCGCAGAAACGTGGAGATCAGTTTATTGCTTCGGAAATGTTTTTGTTGGCCTTACTTAAAGACAATAATGAAACGGCAACATTGCTTAAAGAGCAGGGCGTCAGTTACTCCGCATTGGAGCAGGCGATTTTAGCTGTTCGTGGTGGTGAGCAGGTCAATAGCGCCGAAGCTGAAAGTAGCCGTGAAGCGTTAAAAAAATATACGCTTGATTTGACCGAGCGCGCGCGTCAAGGAAAACTTGATCCTGTCATTGGTCGTGATGATGAAATTCGCCGTGCTATTCAAGTCCTGCAGCGGCGAACTAAAAATAATCCTGTCTTAATTGGTGAGCCTGGTGTTGGGAAAACGGCTATTGTTGAAGGTCTGGCGCAGCGCATTGTGAATGGAGAGGTGCCTGAGAACCTGAAAAATAAACGTGTTTTGTCTCTGGATATGGCCGCCTTATTGGCAGGTGCCAAGTATCGTGGAGAATTTGAGGAGCGGTTGAAATCAGTGTTGAAGGAATTGGCACAGGACGAAGGCAACACTATCGTTTTTATTGATGAAATCCATACCATGGTGGGTGCTGGCAAAGCTGAAGGTGCGATGGATGCCGGTAATATGCTGAAGCCTGCCCTAGCGCGGGGCGAATTGCATTGCGTGGGCGCAACAACGCTAGATGAGTATCGCAAACACATTGAAAAAGACGCTGCACTTGAGAGGCGATTTCAGAAAGTGCTGGTAGAAGAGCCGACTGTGGATGCGACGATAGCCATTTTGCGTGGTTTACAGGAGAAATATGAGTTGCATCACGGTGTCGATATCACTGATCCTGCGATCGTTGCGGCAGCTGAGTTGTCTAACCGTTATGTGACCGACCGCTTCTTACCAGATAAAGCAATTGATCTGGTGGATGAGGCTGCGGCACGTATTCGTATGGAGATCGATTCTAAGCCGGAGGCGATGGACATCCTTGACCGGCGCTTAATTCAGCTCAAAATCGAACGGGAAGCCATGAAGAAAGAGCTGGATGAGGCTTCGCGTAAGCGCTTGCAGCTGCTTGAAGAAGAGATTGAGCAAAAAGAGCGGGAATATGCAGATCTGGAGGAAATCTGGAAGACGGAGAAGTCGCATATTCATGGATCCCAGCAAGTCAAGGAAGAAATCGAGAAAATTAAATTGGAGATTGAGGCCGCTACGCGTAAGGGTGACTGGCAAAAAGTGTCCGAACTGCAGTATGGGCGATTACCGCAGTTGGAATCTCAACTCAAGTCGCAAGAGGGCGCAGTATCGATGACAGAAACTGCAAAACCCAAGCTATTACGGACACAGGTAGGGGCCGAAGAAATTGCAGAAGTCGTTTCACGTGCGACCGGTATACCGGTTTCAAAAATGATGCAAGGTGAGCGTGAGAAACTGCTACAGATGGAACGAAAGTTGCATGAGCGCGTTGTGGGTCAAGACGAAGCTGTGCGTTTAGTTGCCGATGCAATACGTCGTTCTCGCGCGGGTCTGGCTGATCCGGACCGACCTTACGGTTCTTTCCTGTTTCTTGGTCCAACCGGCGTTGGTAAGACAGAGTTGTGTAAAGCGTTAGCCAGTTTCCTGTTTGATTCAGAAGAGCATATGGTTCGCGTTGATATGTCTGAATTTATGGAAAAACATGCCGTGGCCAGGTTGATTGGTGCGCCCCCTGGTTATGTTGGTTATGAGGAAGGCGGTTATTTGACGGAAATCGTACGCAGAAAACCCTACGCGGTTATTTTGCTAGATGAGGTGGAGAAAGCGCACCCTGATGTTTTCAATGTATTGTTGCAAGTGCTGGATGACGGGCGTATGACGGATGGACAGGGTAGGACGGTTGATTTCAAGAACACAGTGATTGTGATGACGTCCAACCTGGGTTCGCATAGAATACAGGAAATGTATGGACAGAACTACCAGGCGATTAAGGATGCGGTAATGGGAGAAGTAAAGTCACATTTCCGCCCGGAGTTTGTTAATCGAATTGACGAAGTGGTTGTGTTCCATGCACTTGATGAGAAGCATATTAAATCCATCGCGAAAATACAGCTGCAGTATCTAGAAAAGCGCCTGACAGCCTTGGAAATGCGTCTGCATGTGAGTGATGCGGCGTTAGCAGAGCTGTCTCAGGTAGGATTTGATCCCGTTTTTGGCGCACGTCCGCTAAAAAGATCGATTCAAGCGCAAATTGAAAACCCCCTGGCCAAAGCCATTTTGGAAGGCAGGTTTGCTGCCAAAGATGCTATTTCGGTTGATTATCATGATGGTGAAATGCATTTTTCCAAAACACAGTAAAGGGGTAGGTTTCCTGGGGAAGCGCTCAATGAGTAGCTGTATTTATTATGCGACTCAGTGAGTAATCATGCAGCGTGTTGTTGGAAGATGCAGGAATATATGTTGGTAAAGCGTTTTTGCATGTTGAGTTTCAGGTAAAATATACAATTTTTATAAAACGAATGAGCCATGTTTAAAGGAAGTTTAGTAGCCCTTGTTACGCCGATGCATGAGGATGGTGAATTAGACCTCGAAAGCTATCATGCGCTAATTGATTTTCATATTGAGCACGGTACAGATGGTATCGTTGTCGTAGGGACTACCGGTGAGTCGCCGACAGTCGATTTTGAGGAGCATCATTTGTTAATGCGTGCTGCAGTGGACTATGCAGCGGGGCGTATTCCGATAATCGCAGGTACTGGCGCAAATTCAACACGGGAGGCTATTGATTTATCGGCTTATGCGAAAGAAGCAGGCGTAGATGCTTGTTTATCCGTAGCGCCTTATTACAATAAGCCTACTCAAGAAGGTTTGTATCAGCACTTTAAGGCGATTGCAGAGGCAGTTGATATTCCACACATTCTTTATAATGTGCCAGGTCGGACAGTAGCTGATATCGATAATCAAACAAGTTTACGTTTGGCGCAAATTCCAAATATCATAGGGGTTAAGGATGCTACCGGTGATATTGCGCGCGGTTGTGATTTATTGCGACGTGTACCGGCGGATTTTTTGGTGTGGAGCGGCGATGATGTAACGGGGCTTGCATTAATGCTGCTTGGCGGGCATGGTGTGATTTCTGTGACGGCAAATGTTGCGCCAAAGCAAATGCATGATATGTGCAATGCGGCGATGGCGGGTGATTTAAACACTGCACGGAAACTGAATAATTTGCTGATGGGTCTACATACTGATTTATTTGTTGAAGCGAATCCAATACCGGTGAAATGGGCGGTATCGCAGATGGGGCTGATTCGTACGGGTATTCGCTTACCTTTAACACCATTATCCGGTCAACATCATCAACGTATACGTGAAGTGATGGAACAGGCACAGATTCAAGACACAAGGGAATAAGATGTCAAAAAGACGGTGGCGGTACATGGCGGTACTACTGGTTGTCATGTTTTCTGTATTATCTTCGGGGTGCAGTTTGCTTCCCGAAGAAGAGAAGGATATGGATTACAAATCAGCAACTAAACCATCTCCGCTCGACGTGCCTCCGGATTTGATTTCACCTGCGGCAGATGACCGCTATACCATACCAAGCGGCGGTTCCGGGACAACCTTTTCCACCTACAATAATGAGCGGGGTAGTCAACTGGGTACATCGTCTTTATTGCCAATGTCGGTACAGGATGTGCATATTGCACGTGCCGGGACACAACGCTGGTTAGTTGTACCCCAGCCGCCTGAAGCTGTCTGGCCTATTGTGAAAGAATTCTGGCAGGAACTGGGTTTTCTTATCAAACTGGAGGTACCTGAGGCCGGTATTATGGAAACCGATTGGGCGGAAAACCGCGCTAAAATTCCAGAGGATTTTATTCGTAACTTTTTGTCGACTTTTCTAGACAGTTTTTATTCAACTGCTGAACGGGACAAATTCAGAACCCGGCTTGAGCGAACTGAGATGGGAACAACTGAAATTTATGTCAGTCATCGCGGGATGGATGAAACGCTCGAGACCGGGGGAGCAAATCGGACGATATGGCAACCGCGTCGCTCCGATCCGGATCTTGAAGCAGAAATGCTGGTGCGACTGATGATGCGTTTCGGTGTTGAAGAAGAACGCGCCAGGTTTGAGTTGACTGCGGCGAATGGCAACGCATCGGAAAAGGCATATATCGATAGTAACACAGGTGACGTTTTAGTGATTAATGAGGCATTTGATCGATCGTGGCGGCGTGTGGGATTGGCGCTTGACCGCATCGGATTTACGGTGGAAGATCGTGATCGTGTGGAAGGTTTATATTATGTCCGTTATGTCAATCCTGAAACGGACAGCTACAAAAAAGGTACTGACGATGGAATTTTGTCAAATATTATGTTCTGGAAAAGTAAGGATGATGATTCCAGGGCATCTAGATATCGTATTCAGGTCAAGGAAACAGGTACCAGCTCAAGTAAAGTATCTATCCTGAACGAAGATAATACGCCTGTGAGTCAGGCTGTGGCTAAGAATATTCTGAAGTTGTTGCATGAGCAGCTGAAATAGTGTGTCACTGATTTTATTTGTGGGAACGGCGCGCTAGCTGGCTGAATACGGACGTATTGTTTTTAAAATTCGTATGGGGCATATAGAAAGGCCGCCTGAAAAACAGACGGCCTTTTTGCAATAAAATCGGATCTATCAATTATCGGGCTCTGAATCCCTTTCATCCATAAAACCCGGAGGATATTGACCAGGCTTAGGGTCACCGCAACCCACTAAAAACAGAGATAGCAGTGCCATTACGATCAAAGCGTATTTCATACTAAAAATCTCCTTTTTTGTAAAAAATTTATGACGAATTAAATTTTTTAAACAGCTCTAATTAGATAAATCTATTGTCCTTTAAGTAACAAGGACTAGGGACTAATACCAGATACTGGCAATGTTGTCTAGTACACGGTGAGAAACAATTGAGTATTCTGCATTAAATGGTTTTAAAGATGATCTACAATTTCTATATATCCACTGATATACCATTGATAAAGCATTTTTTTAGATTCGATACTCAACCGGCTCATCGAACCGGCATGTATTCGCCGATGATAAATTAACGAGAAAAGTACTTTTTTTGTACTATTGTTGACGCTATAACTTTCGCCGTTGATAAAGATGTGCTTCCTGCCGGTTAAGATTCGATTTTTTAGATTGGATTGAATATCTTTTTTACGAATCGTATGCTCAAATGCGTTATACGTTAGCGGATGTTGGGGGCGATCAAAAAAAACATGTGTCTTGGGTTCCGTCATATATTTTCCTGTAAAACTGGCTACATCTGACGTGTTCCACGTAATCTTGTTTAGAATGGTACGTACTTGTTTCAGCATATCATGCGAAATGTCCCAGGGTCGGGCTGGGAGGGATAGCTCGGGGTCGTTGTACCAGCCTTCGGTTTTTAGATCATCCTGAAGATAGTCTAGAAAATGCGCTATCAACTCCTCATGGCTAGGTGCTCGGAATCCAATCGAGTAGGTCATACATGCGTCGATAGCAGTACCATGATGTGCATAGTTGGGCGGAAGATATAGCATATCTCCTGGTTCTAGAACCCAGGATTGCTCCGGCACAAAATGTTGCAGAATTTTTACCGGAGCATTATCAACGAGTTTTGCATCATATTGTTTGGCAATTTCCCAGCGCCTGCGGCCGGGGCCTTGTAACAGAAAAACATCATAAGAATCATAATGTGGTCCGACGCCACCACCCGGTGGCGCATAACTGACCATTAAATCATCAAGTCGGGCGTATGGTATAAAACTGAATTTCAGTAATAAATCATGTGCTGTAGGCAGGAAGTGGTTGACGTCCTGAACCAGTAATGACCATTTACTTTTTGATAAACGAGAGAAATCTCTCGCGCATAGTGGACCGTATTTCAGTTGCCATTCAGAGTTTTTACGACTGACTAAGCGGGATTGCACATCTTCGTTGCTTGCCAGTTGGATAAGTTCCTCATTGTTTAGTAATCCCTGGAAGCCAGGCAGCGCCTGGCGTATCAGTAACGGTTTTTTTTGCCAATAATGTAAGAGAAACGCTTCCGGTGTTAAATGACCAAGCGCGATATAAGGTATAGCCGGGTTAATGATTGTCTCCCCAAAGTTGCTCCAAACGTTTGTCACGCCCACAACTGGTTCGATAATATGTGTAGCGCAATGGATTCTTGATATAGTAATCCTGATGATATGCTTCGGCCATATAGAAATCTGTAGCGGGTAAAATTTCAGTGACGATGGGTCGATCGAAACGCCCGGAAGTTTCCAGTGCTGATTTTGAAGCCTCAGCAAGTACTTTTTGTTCGGAATTCAAATAAAAAATTGCGCTGCGATACTGTGGCCCGATATCGCAGAACTGGCCATTCGCGAATAACGGGTCAATCGTTGGCCAGAAAGCCTCTAGAAGTCTGGAAAAGTTGGTTCTTGTTTTGTCAAACTCAACTTTTACCGCTTCAATATGACCTGTGTTGCCAGTCGAAACTTGTTTGTAGGTCGGATTGACGATTGTTCCTCCAATGTATCCGGATGTCGTTGAAACTACGCCGGGTATTTTGTCGAAATCCGATTCAGTACACCAAAAGCAGCCGCCGGCGAAAATCGCCACTCCAAGATTTTCCGTAGAAATGGACTGTGCGTTTGCGCTATGAGCAGGTTGTTGACATGCGCAGACTAACATAATAAGTGAGATTACTGTGCTGAGAAAAATGAATCGTTTGTTTGGCATGATTGTTTTCTATCCTCTTAATGACGGCAATGTTTCAGAATCTGGAACAAATTTTAGAGCAAGTCCGTTATTACACCAGCGCTCCCTACGTGGTTTGGGTCCATCGTTGAAAACATGCCCTTGATGTCCGCCACATCGAGCGCAGTGATATTCGGTACGTAAAAAAATGAGCTGATAATCGTTTTTCGTGCCGACATGTCCCTGAATGGGCTGTGTGAAACTCGGCCATCCGGTTCCGCTATCGTATTTATGTTGACTTTCAAACAATGGTAAAAAACAAGCTGCACAAATATAGGTGCCGTCTCTATGTTCATCGTTTAATGCACTGCTACCTGGTGGTTCGGTCTGTTCTTCAAATAGAATTTGATAGGCTTCCGGCGAAACCATACTCCGCCATGCCTCATGGGGCTTGTTTAAGCGTTTTATATGGTTAGATTCGACTGCCGCGACTTGTTTGGAACGGTCGAAAAAAAATAATGATGCGAGAATTGTTGCGCCTAAGCCCATTAAAAAGGATCGTTTGTTCATGTTGACCTCCTGTTTTGTGTTCGTTTGTCGGAGTAACTCAAGAATCATTACGTAAATTTGATTATGATGATTTACGATTCATTGATCACATTATATGCAAGAGGGCACGCGAAGAAATACATTCATGTCTGCAGTGTTGGGTCTAAATCCTGTATCATCACAATTTTAAGAATTTTTTAGTAGCTACATGAAAATTACTTTTCTGGATTTCGAGCAAAGTATTGCAGAGTTTGAAACAAAAATAGAACAATTGCGTTTTGCGCAGGAAGATTCCGCATTAGATATTTCTGCTGAGATAGATCGGCTAAAGGCAAAAAGTGAGGCTTTGACTAAAAGCGTTTACGCCAAGTTAACACCATGGCAAATTTCTCAGGTTGCCAGGCATCCACAGAGACCCTATACCCTTGACTATATTAAAGAAATTTTTACAGATTTTGAGGAACTGCATGGTGATCGGAATTTTGCGGACGATCATGCAATAGTTGGCGGGCTGGCGCGTTTTAATGGCCAGACCGTGATGGTGATCGGCCACCAGAAAGGACGCGACACACGAGAAAAAATTTATCGAAATTTCGGTATGCCCAAACCCGAGGGCTATCGTAAAGCATTACGTTTAATGCGGCTTGCAGAAAAATTTTCTATACCATTGATTACCTTTGTCGATACCCCGGGCGCTTATCCGGGTATCGATGCTGAGGAACGGGGACAGTCCGAGGCAATCGGCAAAAATCTCTATGTCATGGCAGAGCTTCAAGTGCCCATCATCTGTGTTGTAATTGGAGAAGGTGGGTCGGGCGGTGCGCTGGCAGTCGCGGTTGGCGATATGGTGCATATGTTGCAATTCGCCACATATTCGGTTATTTCACCCGAAGGCTGTGCATCCATTTTATGGAAAAGTGCAGATAAAGCGTCAGAAGCTGCGGAAATTATGGGTATAACTGCAGACCGGCTTAGAGAAGTAAATTTAATCGATAGCATTGTTGATGAACCGGTAGGTGGTGCGCATCGTGATTATCCGGCTATGATGCAATCTGTAAAAACCATCATACATGACTCACTCAGAAAATTACAAAACTATACAGGTGATACATTGATTGAGAAGCGCCTTGAGCGGTTGTTACAGTATGGTGCATTCAAGGAGGGGGAAGAAGAATAATCCAGATTGCCCCATTAGAGGGTATCGTCATGAGTTATGTACTACGTACTTATTACAAGCAATCATCAATAATCTGCTCACGCAGAAATGCATATAATTCATGACGGCACCCTTTAACTACGCTGAAACGATTTTAAAGCAATTTGTCAAGCCAGGTGATCATCTTGTAATCGGTTTAAGCGGTGGTGTCGATTCGATGGTGCTGCTGGATATCCTGGTGTTGCTATCAAAGCAGTTGTTATTTGAATTATCTGCTGTGCATGTGAATCACGGTATCAGTTCTTGTGCATCTGACTGGAGCCAGTTTTGTTGTTGCCAATGTTATGGTTATGGTGTGCCTATATCGGTTGAGTATCTTAACGTTGCCAAAGAGCCGGGCCAGAGTCTCGAGGCTGTTGCACGCGATAAACGCTACCAGATTTATGATCTGCAGCATGCCGACTATCTGGTTCTTGCACAGCATCGCGATGATCAAGCAGAAACGCTGCTATTACAGTTGTTTCGCGGTGCGGGTGTTAAAGGGTTGAGCGCAATGCCGGTTATACGCAGTCAATCAACTGATGCCGCACCTTTAATTTTAAGGCCGTTGCTTGGGGTTTCTCGCAACGTGATCGAAGCGTATGCGTTGCAGCGTCAACTTCACTGGATTCATGATGAAAGCAACGACAGTCGAATTTTCAGCCGAAATTTTCTACGTCATGAAATATTGCCGGTTTTAAGAAGCCACTATCCCGGCTATGCCAGAGCATTGCAACGTACTAGCCGACATATGGCTGAAGCCTCTCAGCTGCTGGATGAATTAGCTGAAACAGATGCGGAAACGTGTATTATTTCGGGAAAACTGCATGTGACAGCACTGCGCGAATTAAGCCGTATGCGCGCAAAAAATTTATTACGATATGTGCTGCATAAGCATGTGGCCCAGCTACCCAGCGCTGCCAAACTGGATGATTTGCTAACGCAATTGCTAGATGCTCAGAAAGATACCAAATTGCGGGTAACGTTCGGTCAAACTGAAATTCGTTTATATCAAGAAGCTGTTTACATTCTGCCGCGAACAAGGCGGCTGCCTGAACAATTGCAGCTGGAATGGCAGGGCGAGCCAAGTATGGCTTTAAAAGCGCTCGGCGGTACGTTGCATTTTACGCGACTACAGGGGCAAGGTGTCAGCGCAAGCAAATTAAAGCAGGCGCCGGTGCACGTCAAAATGCGCGCGGGTGGGGAACGATTTACACCCGATTGTAAGCGGCCGCGGCGTAGCCTGAAGAATCTAATGCAGGAGGCCTCGATTCCACCTTGGGAGCGATTCGCGTTACCGTTATTATTTTGTGGGGAACACTTGGTGTGGGTGCCGGATATCGGTATCGATTGTGGATTCCGGGCGGTATCCGATGAAATGGGTATTGTGCCTGAATGGTGTCCCGGAAACGGTGTATAGAATACTTTATATATAGTATAGCGGCTGAATAATATTATGATATTAGTGACTGGTGGCGCCGGTTTTATCGGATCAAATTTTATCTTGGAGTGGCTTGCACAATTGGATGAAGCTGTCGTTAATCTAGATAAACTAACCTACGCGGGCAACCTGCAAAACCTCGCATTATTATCAGACAATGCGTATCATATTTTTGTCCGTGGTGATATCGGCGATAATGAGCTTGTGTCAAAGTTGCTTATTCAATATCAGCCCAGAGCTGTTATTAATCTGGCTGCAGAAAGTCATGTTGATCGTTCCATCTCGGGGCCGGGGGCATTTATTCATACCAATATTGTCGGAACTTTTCAATTGCTTGAAGCTGTGAATACATACTGGCAATCACTTCATGGAACGCAAAAAGGTGATTTTCGTTTCTTGCATGTTTCCACCGATGAAGTATATGGTTCATTAAATCAGCATGAGGCGGCATTCACTGAAAAACACCGTTACCAACCCAGCAGTCCTTATTCCGCCAGTAAGGCCGGCAGCGATCATCTGGTTAATGCCTATCACCGAACGCATGGTTTGCCGACGTTGATCACTAATTGTTCTAATAATTATGGTCCTTATCAATTTCCGGAAAAACTAATTCCGCTGATGATTGTCAATGCACTTTCCGGAAAGTCTTTGCCGATTTACGGGGACGGCATGCAAATCCGTGACTGGTTGCATGTTTCAGATCATTGCACTGCATTACGCCGGGTATTGGAAGCCGGAAAACCGGGTGAAACCTATAATATCGGTGGTCGGAATGAAAAAACCAATATTGAAGTCGTGCAAACTATCTGCGCGTTACTACAAAAATTGCATGAATCCGACAAAGTTAGCGATTATTCCAAGTTGATCACTTTTGTCAAAGACCGCCCAGGTCATGACCGGCGTTATGCGATTGATGCCCGAAAGATAGAGTGTGAACTGGATTGGGAGCCAACGGAAACATTTGAGTCAGGGGTTCGCAAAACAATTGGCTGGTATCTGGATAATTTAAACTGGGTAACCGATATTCAAACTGGTGAATATCGCCAGTGGATTGAGCAGCATTATGGACCGGATATCGATGAAAATATTACTGTTCGGTAAAAATGGTCAAGTGGGTTGGGAGCTGCAGCGCAGTCTTGCACCATTGACGTCTGCGCAGCAGTTGATTGCTTTGGGTTCAGATAGTCGTCAACATTGTGGCGATCTTGCCGACCTGGAAGGTATTCGGCGGACGGTGCAAACGATTCGACCGGATATAATCATCAACGCAGCTGCGTATACGGCGGTTGATCAGGCTGAGCAGGAACAGCAGCTTGCAAGAACGATGAATACTCATGCACCCGCGGTACTGGCAGAAGAGGCTGTGCGATTGGATGCCTGGCTGATTCACTATTCGACTGATTACGTGTTTGACGGCAGCGGTAATCAATCCAGAACGGAAACGGACGTGACAGATCCAATCAATGTTTATGGTATGTCCAAACTGGCTGGGGAAAAATGCATTATCGCGTCAAACTGTCGTCATATAATTTTGCGCACCAGCTGGGTTTATAGTGCACGTGGTAACAACTTTATCAGAACTATACTTGGACTGGCCCAGGAGCGCGACCGGTTAAATATTGTCGACGATCAGATTGGCGCGCCGACGGGCGCTGAATTGATTGCTGATGTAACCGCACATATTACTCAGTCATTGCGTAATTGGGAAGCCGGCACTTCAAGCGGTGTTTATCATTTAGCGACGCAAGGTAATATCTCCTGGTATGGTCTTGCGCGTTTCTTAATTACCGAGGCAAAGGATACCGGGTTAGCACTAAAGTTACCGGTTGATCAATTGTATCCGATTGCTACCGTAGATTACCCGCTTCCAGCTAAACGACCTTTAAATTCGCGGTTGGATACCGTCAAGATTCAAAAGACATTTAATCTGTTTCTGCCCGAATGGCAGATTGGCGTATCGAGAGTTTTGACCGAGTTACTCGAAGTTTCCCGGGTATAAGTTACGGCCCGACGTGCATCAGAAACCTGCCAAAAAGAGTTAAATTTTGATGAATGTAATATATATGTAACATTTCTGTAATAACCTTGTCGCCAGAATTTTCATCGAAGACTAAGTGAATAGTTTTGGCGTACGGGGCGACTCATTATTTCCCATCATAGGACAGCGTTGATATACCCGGTTACTAGTTAGCCGGTATCAGATCATGTAATCCCTTCGTCATTTAGTTGAATTGAAAATTTTCTTGTTGGTCATTTTTTATACAAAAGAGGATTTGTTGTGAAAAAGTATTTCATACGCATAGCTGGTATCCTTGTTTTTCTGTGTATCAACCTGTCATCAATAGCGCTGGCTATTGATGTTTATGTCGATACAGAAACCAAACAGCTCTACATTGAGCCCGGTCCGGGGAGAGTTCGGGTGGGTACGTTAAAATTGGATGAGCCTGTCGATGCCGGAAATACTAAGGAAGCGCAGATAAATGAAGAGCCGAAAGTCGCAAAGACAAATGATGAAGAATCAAAAACCGCAAAGACAAATGCAGTAGACACTGCGCCATTGCTGCCTGAAAAACCTGATGGCGGTAATACCCGTATTGCGTTGAAAAAAGGCGCATTTGGATTCGAAACAGAAGACGGCAACTTTAATTTCAGAGTGGGCGGACGAATTCATGCCGATGCGTCGTTCAGTGAGCACGATCACTTTGTCGACGGTGGCGGAGATCCGGTCGAAGCCAATGACGGTACCGAAATACGCCGTGGGCGATTGAAGTTTGAGGGTACTTTTTATAAAGACTGGTATGTCAAAAGTGAAGTGGATTTTGCGGATAATAAAGTATCAATAAAGGATATGTTTATCCAGTATCATGGTTTGGACTTCGCGCGTATCAGAGTCGGTGCTCAAAAGCAAGCGTTTAGCCGGGAATTGCAAGAAAGCTCAAATGACCTTTTGTTTATGGAACGTTCCGTCATGAATGTACTTACTGGGCCGAAGGTGGACCGCGCACTTGGTCTTAACATATTCAGTCAAGGACAAAGTGTGTTCGGTGTGGGAGAAGCCTGGACGGGGCAAGTTGGTATCTATGGTGATACGACAGACGCCAGCCAACGCAATACACTCGCAGATGAAGGTTGGGCGGTAAATTCGCGGGTCACTTTTGCCCCTATTGCACAGAAAGATATGGTAATTCACCTGGGCATAGCCGGTAACTATCGTGAGCCCAATGATGCCGGCGATATTAATGATAAACCATTAACGATATCGTATGAAACGACCCATATGTCGAATCTGAATCTGCTGCGATCTCGTATTGCCAACGTTGATAATATTAAAATGCTTGGCATCGAGGGACACGGTCTTTACGGACCTTTCAGCGCGGGTGGTGAATATACACATAGTTGGATCGATACCAAACCAGGCCCGAATTTAAATTTTCACGGTTGGTACACGGAAGCGGCATGGACGCTGACAGGCGAATCACGCATTTACAAAAGTGGTTTGTTTCGGAGAGTGTCACCAGACAGTACTTTCAATTTTAAAAATCGTGGCTGGGGAGCCTGGGAACTGGCGGCCCGTTACGGTGAAGTTGATTTGAATGACGATGTATTTAAGGGGGGGGAGCTTGGTAATCTGACGGTAGGTTTGAATTGGTATCCTAATGACATTATCCGGTTTATGGCCAGTTATGATCGCGTTCTGAGAATTAAAGGTTCGCCTTTGAGAAAACCTGATGGCGATGATGCCAAAGGTATGGAAACATTTATGTTTCGCGCGCAACTCGCATTTTAGTTGTCATTCAACGCCGGTGTGTCGGGTAAGTGGTAATGCAAATGCCAACTGCTTGTTCGGATACGCCTGTTGAAATTTACCAACTTAAGTATCTTCTGGTTCAAGTTCCGTTAAATCTTCTACACCGGCGAGATCGGCTAGCAGGCGAGTATAGTTTATCAGCTGTACCTGTAATGCATGTAGCTCTCGCCTGAATTCGGCGCATTGATCGGATGACGCCAATGCACCATTCTGACTACGGCGGTGCCATTTGGCAGTGAACGGGCGTACTACCTGATTGAGAATAATCACTGCAATACGGGTAAATTCGATACAGCCGCGCCCGTGTGCTTTGATGGTTTGTCGTGTCAGTGCGAACAAAGTGTAAACACTGTCGAGTGCCGTCTGCTCGACGCCGTCATCATCGGACAGCGGTTGAGTCGTAATGCGAGTGAGCAACTCAACATACATATCCCACGCCGCATCTTTATCGGGAGTGGACGGTTTCCACTCCATTTCCAGAACCGGGGTTTTGATTTTTAGTCCGGTTAAATTCCATTTCACAAACAGGTCTTTGATTTTCATAGTCAGTGCAGTGATTTAGATATGTGTAAATTGAGCAAGTGCGATGTCAGCTATTGAATGACAGGTAGCGTCTTAGATTTCTTCAGCCTACTATTTTAATGCGATCATTTCAAGCAGTTTCCGGAGAAACGGTATCGTGATGCCGTTTCTCCGGATTATCACTGATTCAGAATTTCAAATCATATCCGACCTTGGCGCATTCGGCCTTCAGAACATCGAGACTGTTTTTGAATTTCGGCAGTTGCTGTTTGGGTGTTAGTCCACCGTCTGCAGGAGGCATCGTCTTGCCGATAGCCTTTTGTAACAGATCGCGGCACCAAACCTTGTTGACTTCGGCAAAGGCATGGCAGGAGCGGCAATCATTGGCAGCGATCACATTGGCGGCCTCTTTCCAAGGTGGGTTGCCCCATTTATCGTCCTTATTGGTATTGTCTACATTTCTTTTCGAGATTGGTGTGTAGCGTTTTTCCGGTTCTTCGGCGATGCCGTCCAGAACGGTACCGGGATGTACGATAAATGCATTGCTCCCTAAGTGACAAAAGGTGCATTTAAGCGGTTTAGTTCCCTTGGTGCCGTCCTGGTTGGTGAAGGTGGTGTAGGTTGGAATGGTGTCGCCATTGAGTTCAAAACCGTCAATTATTTTGCCAAACGGATTGGTTTCCGAGGCCCAGAAACAGGCGTTGCCGGTCTTCTTGCCTTGGCATATGATACCGACCACTTGCACATTGGCGGCTTTGTTGTTTTTGTCTTGCATTTTGCCAATCTGGTAACGTACCGTGGCGGCGCAGAGTCCAACAGGGGCGTTTGTAGACTTATAACGCCAGATGAACAGTGGATTGAATCTCGAATCGGAAAAGATCTGTTCTCCAGGGAGCGAGCCGATCTCGGTCCAGGTGGATCGTCCGAAGGGTGGAGGGATTGGCACGCCAGCCTCTCGACAGGTTTTATTATACGCCAGAGATGGAGGCTCACCACCTCTGGGTGGCAGATCTTTATCAGCAGGTTCTCCGTATTCCTGACTAAGATTGTCGACTGGGTCGCCGACTCGCACTTTGCCCTGGGCTTTCAAATTATAAAAATAAGCCGTCTCGTCTATACTGAGCTCGATCGGCTCAAAGGCCTCGTCAAAAAAACTGAAATGGAAATCGAAAGCAACTCGTTCAATTTTTGCCCTGTCAATTTTCGCAGTCTCAGGTAGCTGTTCGGCTTTATCGTTGCAGCCTAACAACAAAGACATACTAAAAAAAATTGCCAAAACGCCAACTCGGACGACGCCGATTTGGAAGAGGTGCGATACATACGATTTGCCATGATAGTACATGTTAGGTAGTTGTTGTTTGTTCATCCTGATTGCTCCGCTTTATGTATATGTCCAAAAAGATTGAAATTTCCATTACTATTCTTAATACGAATGAAAGGCGGCAATGGCTCATTTCGAGGAGAATTGTTTCTGGTCGTCTAATAGCGTATAGATAGCGTATTATGCAAGAGCGAAGGTGGTGCCGGTCACTGCAGGTAGGTCAGAAAATTTCGACAATAACTATCGCGTATTTTCATAGGAATACTGCGCAGAGCCTTTAAACAAAACTGCTTGAACAAAATGGAGAGTTGTCATGATATTTGCGTCTTCCAAAAAGCCTCTAGCTTTTATTTCCGTTTGTTTGTGTATTAGCCTAACGACTATCTGGTTACAAGCGCAGCCTAAAAGCAATGGCCAACAGATAAATTTCAGTCTTCATCAAATTAATCTTCCCGAGACTAAAAACAGTCCACTCCTTATGGTTCCTCGTGATCTGGCCTTTCATCCCGACAACAATCAGGAGTTGTGGGTTGTTAATCGAGGGGCTCCATACCAAATCGATGAACATGGAAGTTATCAGCCAAATAAGGATGCGAGTTGCGAATGGCGGTATGGTGGCCGATCGACGCCACCAGAAACGTCACAATTTTGGCCTTCGTTTACTATTATTCGGAATCCAGGATCGAAAAACCCCAGAGTCGAAAATCGCGTAGATCCCTGGGGAATTCATTTCCTGGCTGAGGCCTCCAGCATCGCCTTTGGAACAAAGCACTTTTCTCCCCATTATCATGGACCAAGTGAAGTAACAGACAAGCGAGGGAATTATATTAGCTTTGGCACCTGTGGTGAGAGCCGGAATGAAATGAAAGGTTGTGTCGATTGGAAAAATGGTAAATGGAAACCCTCAACGCCTCTGGATTTTCAGGGGCCGACTTTGTGGAGTGCCGATCCAGCAGTCTTTGCTCAGAAGAATGAGGTTGCAGACGAGCATTTAGCAAAATCTTTTTGCTCCGGTAGTGGTAATCCAGAAGAATGCAAAAGAAATTATATGGACCCAATTTGTCCCGATAACAATCCTGCCTGCAAGCCCGGTGAAAAAGGCAAGCCATTCACGTTGGGTTCTCACCTGGATATGTTGCACGAATCCCCCATGTGCATGGGTATCGCTTGGGAGCAAAACAATGCTTACTGGGTTTTTGACGGTTGTGGCGGTGCTCAATTTGAAAACAGCCGGCATGTTGTGGATGGTCACGGAGAGAATTTTAATTTACAAAACGAGTTAAATGGCATAGCTGCAGAGAGCGATCCGGTGCGGAAAGATTGCAAAACCAACGGTGACATTGTACGTTTTGATTTTAGGGTCGATCATGGTGCGGGTTTTGACGATCACTGTGACGGCATTATCGAACGTTACGCGATCGGCCAAGTTAAAAGGGTAGAAAACGTTTCTTCCCATATGCTTATGTGGAAAGGCAATCTGTTTATTGCCGATTCCGGCAATGGTCGGATTGCCCGTCTTAACCCAGCTGATGCCGGAGCACGAAAAAACTATAGCCAACATCCGCTAAGTGAACGGGTTCACAACGCATGTACGGTAGTTTGGGATATGGAAAATGCCGAGAAAGAGATTCTATTTTCCTATTTTGATTTAAAAAAAGCGAGTGAAGCAAATAATCCACCGCCGGTTCCATCCGGTCTGGCGATTTTTCCTGGATCAGCCCTGTCAGTCGTAAATTCTAAGGAAGATTTATTACTGGTAAGTGATAATGCCAACAGCCAATTATTGTTTATTAGCTTGACCGCACAAGCAGGTGAGCCAGGCAAGCTTGTTCACACAATCGATTTAGGTGAACAATTAAAACCGGGCAGTATTATGGGCCTGGACGTGCAGTCTGGAACCCATCACATTTACTTGACCGATGCTGTCGGTAACAACATATGGCGGGTAGAGCTTCAGTAAAAATCTCAGGACAATAGGGTGCTCAGAACGGGACTGGGTTAGATTTGTGTTTATCCATATCCATTGCACTGTGGTGGTTTATGAGTTCCAGCAACTGATAAACTCGTCGAAATTTGTACGATACCATCATTGAAAACAGTATTGTAACGTTGTTGTCGAGAACTGGATCGGCGCTTTACTGTACAAAGGATTCGGCTAGTGCTTTTTTTAAGAAAGTTAATATTTCCGAATTAATTTTCTGATGTGTTTACTCCCAATTAAAGTCAGCAACGAAGTGGTAGATAATTTGCTTAACAGGATTTAAAGATTTTTCTCAAAAAAATCAATTGCAAGATTCAGAGTTTCATCGTGAATCTTTTTTCTATCTGTTTTGGGGTGGTCAATCGTTATTTCAGGCAATATCTCTTTACCAAATTCAGTAGCCTCATTTAGAAAAATATAATGGCCAACATATTTGTCGAAGAGATGAATTCTGCTATGTTCGATTAAGTTATGATAATTTAATGCATTGTGTTTGGTGGGGGTGTTGGTGTCGCCTTTACCAGCGACAATAAAAATTGGGGCAGTAATTTCTTCAACCTGTTTTTTGGTATGGAACCCAGGCCCAATGGCTGGTGCCATTACGAAAAAGGCTTTAATTCTTTCGTCTTTTACATGATCCTTATATTGATAATATGATGAGACGATTTGACTATCACTAGTTAAATCAATGGCTTCTTCTGTTTCTGGAAACTCTGGGGGCATGTTACTTTCTAACGCCATCTCTTTTTTCCTATTAACGTACCCGCCAGCTAAAGCGATATTGGTATAACCCCCTAGAGAAAAACCAACACCACCAATTCTTGACTGGTCAATTTTTGTTCCGATATCCGGTGCGTTAAGTAGCGCTGTTAGAACATATTTAACATCGATAGCTCTTTCCCACCATTTAACAAATTCTCGTGGTAATTTATTGAATGTAGAGTTACCAAAATGATCCATAGCTACGACAATATAGCCTTCCCTGACCATTCTTTCAACAAACCATGTCAATGAGAATCTATTGCCGCCTGTTCCGTGCGAGACTAATAACAGTGGGAATTTTTTGTCAGGGATGCTTGCGTTATGTATTGTCTGGATCATCTTGAATACAGGCAGATCATCTGAGTTCTCTTTTTTCTCGGTATCATAGGTTGGATACCAAATTTCAGTTACTAATGGTCTTTTTCTAGATTCATCAACGTAGGTGACCGATTTTTGTCCGATTTCATATTTATCTTTTTTTTCTGCGGCGTTTGGTGTACTGGTACATAAAGCAGTTAAGATTAAAATAATTATAAGATTTCTCATTTTTGTGGTGTCCTGTTAAGTTTCAAAATAAGCACTTCAAGTTATATAGATTTACCATAGCGTTCTTAAGGAAACTGGACTTGATATGTCTTGCTTAATTTTAAGAGCGGTTTTTTTATTTCAAAGCTGCTCATTGAACGTTAAGCAATTGCTTCATTACTTTTTTTTACTCAGGACATCCTTTATGATGGGGGATGACTTTAATGAATACATGAACACACCCAGAAATGCCAAACTGGTAAAGCATTCGGATTACACGGTATTAAAGGATATTCGGATATTCAGGATTAAAGACGCGATGAATGTTTATTTAAAATCTGGATGGCAGATGTAGCATTAGTTATCAACAACCTGATAAAAAATTAGGGTAGTTACAAAATAGCCTTAATTTATATGGATCAAAAGGGATATGATCCTTTTGGATCTCACAGTATTACTGTAGCTATCTCAACAACAGCACCTAATTCATGTATAGCATGAATTAGGTGCATAGCTTGCTTATTCCCTACATCGTAAGATTAATTAGCAAACGCCTTGTTTAGAAAAACCAATACTTCCGAATTAATTTTCTGATGTGCCTGTTCCCGATTAAAGCCAGGTGGGTCATAGGCCGCTTCGCCGACTTCTTTCTTAATGAAGTCTGGAAAGGGCGCGATGAAAGCAAAGTGGTTGGCTTTCTTTAATACCTGATATTGCACCCATTTGCTGTTGTTCAATGAGCGGGCAATCAGATCGGCATGAAAGGGAAATTCAAGTTGTCGATCAATTTCTGTGCGATAAATAAAAACCGGTACGGTGACGGGGTCTAAACTGCCTGGATCGGAAAATAATATACCTACGGGTGCGAGCAATATTCCGGTTTTAAAACGGGGGTCGTGGGCATCTGTAATTATAATGTCCCGGTTACGATCTTCTTTTCCTTTTCCCAGATCACAGAATTTTTTGTCTTTTTGATAATTGTGTTTGCATTGCAATCTTGCGTGCGCCGTATTGGGAATGCCGCCAATCAAAGCCAGTGCAGTATATCCTCCGGCAGAGTGTCCCATGACTGCAATCTTTTCCCGATTAATATGCTTTGAAAATTCAGGGTGTGCGAGTATCGTATCTAGCACAGTTGAAACATGTTTCGGGCGGTTTATCCAATTATCAGTTGTAGCTTCGTCACGATTATCCCGGAAATTATTTTTGGGGTGAAACAGAGATACTGCGATAATACCGTGTTCAGCGAGAAATTGTGCTGTATCCCGATGACCAAAAATAGAGCCGCCGCTGCCATGGGAAATGAGTACCAATGGGAAAGTACCTAGTGCTGGTGTGGCATTGATAGCAACATTAACTTTGAAGGGACCCAAGCGTTCGCGTTTTGAAGGCTGTTCCGTGGGATACCAAACCGCCATGGCAATCGTTCCAAATACTTTTGAATCGGCTCCCATGCTTTGATAGCCCGAGTAATAGGGGGTAGCCATTTCTGCCTGAACCGATGTGGTGATGAGGAAACTCAGAATAATCAGTATTAAATTTGTTTTCATGGTGTTTTCTCCTTAACAGGGATGTAAAAATCGAACGTACATTCCTGGTTATACGGGTTAAAATCGACAGCATAGTGTTCGAATTCGGGTGTGCCTGTTGCCTCATATTCCGAGTTGGGCAGCCACGTTGCCCAGATGTAACTGACAGTTTCAGCGACATTCAGTAGTGCGCCAGCATGCGTGAATCGTGCATAAGTTCGTGCCGGAATATCGATTCTGACCATGCCGTCAGGAATCGTGTCTTTGCTTGTAATTGATCGGCCAGCAATATATTCGAATTCTCCATAATTAATCGGATTAACTACGCCATAGTGGGCTTGTACATCGGGGTGAGTTGAAAAATATGCGTTTTCTTTCAGGAAACGTAACCAGAGTTGCGGGATATTTATTTTGTTTTCCTGGTTATAGACACTACGGATACCAGCTACTGTAAAAGCTTCATGTGTGATTAAATCCGGTGTGATCGATACATTGGATTGCAAATGTTCGAGAGTTTGTTGTGTAACAGGTTTTCTATAGTTTGGCCCAACCGGGTATTTGGCTGTTTTGAAAGCGGTTGGTGTGACTTGGAACATTTTTTTAAATGCCCGTGTAAAGGCTTCATGAGATTCAAATTGACAATCTAGGGCAAGATCCATAACAGAGACATCCTCTGACAATAATCGTAAAGCAGCAATCGATAGTCGTCGCTTTCTGACGTATCCCATGACAGTTTCCCCAACCAGGGCTCGGAACATTCGGCAATAATGGTAGGTCGAAACGTGGGCTGAACAGGCGATGCCATCGGGCGATAGTTTGGTAAACAAATGTGTTTCGATGTGGTTAATTGAGTGTAAAAATCGCTGAATCATTTTTGTGTTCAATACATAATTGTTTCTTTGCTAAGAAAAACACCAAAGTATCTACGCCCCGTTTTTTCTATCGTTTACTATAATGCGATGAAAAAAACGAAACTTGATATTTCTTGCTGTTCAGCATTTATGCTGATATTGAATGTATACTAGGGTCAAAACTCATTGCTTCTATCCAATTCTGTTCAAAAATAACGGAAAAAGAGCAAGTTTTGACGGTGATAAACATGCCAAAGTATCTTTGAACTGGCAAAACGCGGGAATTTTTGCGTTATTTTTGAACCAGACACGGTACGGCAAATTTTTGTATCGGGACTTTCAAACCGCTTGACCGTAGCTACGGCTATGGCCGTGCGCGGTTTTCAGGCCTGTCTATCAAAAATTTGACTCGTGCAGAATGGATAAAAGCAATGAGTTTTGACCCTAAGATTGACTGATGTTTCGCTATTGTGAATTTGGTTATCGTGAGGTTTAATGCATGGTATTTAAATCACATGTGGGATGTTGTGCGTAGGTAAGCATTACGTTGTCGATTCAGTCCCGCCGGTAGAATATTGCTGCCGCGTTTCAATTCGGAAGCTTCCTTTAATCATCGAATACCATGAATGTACAAAAATCTAGCCTGATTCTAACGGTTTGTTTCGCTTGTTTGTTTTATAGTCTGTGCGCATTGAGCAATGACGCAACGATCCATCATCAAATGGATGTCACAATCGTCCCGGAAACTTCCGAAATTAAAGTGGTTGATCAAATTAAAATCCCTGCACATTATCGGGATGCTGAGTCGAGAGTAATACGTTTTAGTTTGCATGCCGGATTGACGATTGACGCCGTTGAGGGCGGCCAAGTGTTGCTTGTACAGGCGGGGGGGCTGAAGGATGCACCTGTTCCTTTAAGCCATTATAGTTTGACGCAGGTATCTACAAGCGAGCCGGTAATACTGCATTACAGTGGTACCATTCATCATCTAGTGCGGGAGCCGGCTCAGGAATACGCACGCAGCTTCAGTTATTCACCGGGAGTCATTTCTACCAAAGGCGTATTCCTGGCCAACTCAAGCGCCTGGTATCCACAGTTTGAAGCACCGATGGTGTCGTTCCGTATGAGTGTGCATCTTCCTGCCGGATGGGATGCAGTCAGTCAGGGAACATTAGTTAACGAACACAGAGATGAATCCGGTGTTTTAACGGTTTGGCAGGAACAAAATCCACAAGACGATATCTATCTTATAGCCGGTCGTTTCAAGCGCTATAGTCAATCCACCGGAACGGTGCAGGCGATGGTGTATCTGCGTGAAACCGACGATTTACTGGCACAGAAATATCTGGATACTACAGCGCAGTATATCGACATGTATAACAGGTTGATTGGTCCTTATCCGTACACCAAATTTGCTTTGGTAGAAAATTTCTGGGAAACCGGTTATGGCATGCCTTCATTTACTTTGCTCGGATCTAAGGTGATTCGGCTGCCGTTTATTTTGCACTCATCGTACCCGCATGAAATCCTGCATAACTATTGGGGCAATGGCGTCTTTGTCGATTATGCCAAGGGAAACTGGTCTGAAGGATTGACGGCGTATCTGGCCGATCATCTGATCAACGAACAACGTGGTAAGGGTGAGGCGTACCGGCGCGACGTATTGCAGAAATATGCCGATTTTGTCGGTAAGGAAAGAGATTTTTCGATTTCGCGTTTTGTTTCACGGCACAGTTCGAGTTCGGAAGCGGTCGGCTATGGCAAAACGATGATGTTTTTTCATATGCTGCGAAAGCAGGTTGGCGATAAGATATTTATCAAAATGTTGCGGCAGTTATATAGTCAGTACAAATTCAAGCAGGCTGGTTTTAACGATTTGAAGGTTCTTTTCAATACGGTTTCCGGTGACGATTTCAATACATTTTTTGAGCAATGGATACAACGTGCCGGGGCTCCCGAGCTCACGCTGAGCAATGTGTTCACGGAAAAAACGCCGCAGGGTTTTAACCTTAAAGCCAGGCTTAAGCAGATACAGCAAGAAGCGGTATATCGGCTGCAAGTGCCAATTGTCGTTCATCTTCAAAATGAAGCGGAGGCTTTCCAGACACAAGTAATCATGGATAGTCGCATGCATGATATTGAATTGAATTTGCCGACGCGGCCATTGCGTGTGGAAGTCGATCCGCAGTTCGATGTGTTTCGGCGTCTGGATAGCCGTGAAATACCGTCAGCATTGTCGCAGGGGTTTGGTGACGAAGCGCCGTTACTGATTTTACCTGCCAGAGGTGATGCTGCAGTGTTGAGCGCATATGCGCAATTGGCCGAAAACTGGCAACGGTCTCAACCGGGTGATTTTGAAGTGGTGCATGATGATCAGCTGAGCGAATTGCCAGGGAATAGAACGGTGTGGGTAATAGGATGGCAAAACCGGTTTGCGGAACATGTCGTGCAGGCATTGGGCGCACATGCGGTTGAATTGAGTCGGCAACAAGTCATGATGCATGGAAAAACCTTTGAGCGGGGTACGCATGCTGTTGTATTAACCGCCCGGCAAGCGTCTGCGCCAGACAAAACGGTATTATGGATAGCGGCTGACAGCCCGTCTGCAATTACGGGACTAGCCCGAAAACTGCCGCATTATCGCAAATACAGTTATCTGGCTTTTCAGGGCGATAATCTGGTGAATATTCATAAGGGTCAGTGGCCGGTGATCCAGTCGCCCTTATCCGCGATTGTTCGGCAATCCGATGGCGAGCCTATCGATGCCATGGTTACGGGTACGCTGGAGAAGCGTCAGGCGTTGGCGCAATTGCCACCGGTCTTCTCTGTAAACCGTATGATGGCCGATATAACGCATCTGGCCAGCGAATCGTTTAAAGGGCGTGAACTGGGCAGTGCCGAACTCGAGGAAACGGCAGAATATATTGCGGGCCAGTTTAAGCAAGCGGGATTGCAACCTGGGGGTGACGGCGATAGCTATTTTCAAGTTTGGCGGCAGGATGTTGGTGCGCCCAAGAATACAATTACGTTACGTAACATCATCGCTGTCCTGCCAGGCAAAAATCCGGAGTTAACCGAGCAGAGTCTGGTGATTGGCGCACACTATGATCATCTCGGTACGGGATGGCCGGATGTGCGGACAGGTAATCAGGGAAAAATCCATTATGGCGCAGACGATAATGCCAGTGGTGTGGCGGTGATGCTCGAACTGGCGCGCCATGTTGCTGCGACGTGGTGGCCTGAACGCAGCATTGTTTTTATTGCATTTACGGGTGAAGAATCGGGCTTGCTAGGATCGCGGCATTATGTTCGTAATGCTAAAAACTATCCGGCTGAGAAAATAACCGCGATGCTGAATCTTGATACAGTAGGCCGCTTGGACGAGCATCCGGTCACGATTTTGGGAACGTCCAGTGCCGGAGAACTCGTTCATATATTTCGTGGTGCAGGGTTTGTTACCGGCATTTCGGTTAATACCGTACCGGACGATTTTGGTTCCAGTGATCAGGCTGCATTTATCGAAGCGGGGATACCGGCCGTTCAGTTTTTTGCACGAGCGCATGAAGACTATCATGCGCCTGGTGATACCGTAGATAAAATCGATGATGCCGGATTGGTCAAAGTGGCTGCCATTCTCAAGGAGGCCGCAGAATATCTTGCCAATCGCATTGAGCCGTTAACGGTTACGTTGCATGCCGATCAGAAACCGGTTGTGCAGCAGGCAGGGGCGGGAGAGAAAAAACGTCGTGTTAGACTAGGCACCGTACCTGATTTTGCTTATCAGGGAGACGGCGTGCGGATTGATGGTGTGGTTGCTGATTCACCTGCTGATCATGCGCAGTTGCGGGTGGGAGATGTGCTCATGCACCTTGCCGGACAGCCGGTAACCGATCTGGCGGCTTACTCCGAAATTCTGAAAACGCTGAAAGCGAAACAGACTGTCGAATTGCATTATTCCCGTGAAGGCAAAATGCATAGAACAACGGTTATCTTGGAAAGTCGTTAAGTTATATTCAGATTGATGCCAGTGTGGATGGAAATATTCGTTTCAATATGAATCAGGAATATTTGTTTTCTACCGGTATATAAAAGTAAGATGGAATCTATTAAAATGGAAAAAATGTCGGATAGTTTGTCAAGCCAGTTTTTATTTTACTAGAGGTGTCGTCATGAGTTGTGTGCATTCTTGCGCGAGCAGATTTTTGATGCGTGTTTGTGAAAAATATGACGGCACCCTCTAGGCAAAGCCTTGTTCGCTGCTTTTTTGAATATATTTAGTCTCTGGATTTTTCATGAAATTTAACATTATCATGCTGTTATTGGTGTTTGCGTTGTCTGCATGCGTTCAACAACCCGTACAAAATAAGCTTACAACAGCTGGAAACACATCCGAAACCGCGGCGTCGGTAAATGCTGATCAGGCAGATAATGACGAGCAGATTGATGAATCCAAGTTGCCAAAATTGGATTTAACTGCACCCGTTTTATTTGATTTTTTACTGGCTGAGACGGCGTTGCAGCGTGGCAATCTAGATATTGCCGTCAGCCGTTATTTAAAGTTGGCGCAAGCAACCCGGGATCCGCGTATTGCGAAGCGAGCGAGCGAGGTGGCGTTGCACGCACGCCAGGCTTTTGCAGCTGAAAGGGCAGCATCAATGTGGGTCGAATACGATCCGGATTCACTCGAGGCGCGTCAGACGCTTGCTGCAATGTTGGTCAATCTCGGAAAACTGGATGCGGCATATCCGCATCTTGAATTATTGCTGGCGACGGAAAAGGAAAATCTAGGCGGTGCGTTTATGCAACTTAATCAATTGCTATCCCGTAATTCCAATAAGGGAGAAATATTGCGATTGATACAAAGACTCGCGGCACCCTATCCGAAATTACCTGAGGTTCATTTTGCCATTTCTCAGGCAGCCTGGTTTGCCGGAGATTACGATACCGCGGAAACTGAAATGGATGAGGCACTTTCGTTACGTCCGGATTGGGAGCTCGCTGCCGTTCAAAGCGGCAGAATGCTGCAACGTCATTCCAACATAGATGCTGCTAATTTTTATCAGACACAGTTAAAAAAATATCCCGATTCGGATGAAGTGCGGATTGCTTACACTCGGCTCCTGGTTGAACTGAATGAAAAAGAACTGGCTCGCGAACAATTGCGTATGCTGTTTGACAATAATCAGGAAGATGCCGAGATTATGGTTGTGGTTGGTTTGATCTCGACTGAGTTGAATGATTTTGATATGACTGAGCTCAGTCTAAAAAAAGCGTTAGCCAATGGTTATCCGGATACCAGTGCCATTTATTTTCACCTGGCTAGAGTTTACGAAGAGACGCAGCAAACTGATCTGGCAATGGAGTATTACAATCAGGTAAAAAGAGGTGGGCGTTATCTGCCTGCGCAGATTCGTTATGCTGATTTGTTGGCGCAAAAGGGGCGTATCGAAGATGCGCGCTTGCATATTCAGCAGCTTCCGGCTGCAAATGATCAGCAAACGGCGCATTTGATTCTGGCAGAGGCGCAAATCATGCGGCGAACCGGCTCCTTCGACGAAGTATTCAGGATACTTGACCGCGGCCTGGAAAAATTTCCTGATTATCCGGAATTGTTGTACGACCATGCGCTGGCAGCAGACAAGGTCGGGAAGTTTGAGATTCTCGAGCGCGACTTGCGAAAATTGATAGAAATTAAACCGGATAACGCGCACGCATACAATGCTCTGGGTTATAGTTTTGCTGAGCGCGGCTTGCATTTGCCTGAGGCTTTGAGTCTCATCAAAAAGGCTGTCGAGTTATCGCCTGACGATCCATATATCATGGACAGTTTAGGATGGGTTTATTATCGTATGGGTAATACGACGGACAGCTTGTTTTATTTAAGTCGCGCGTTTTCTATCAGCCAGGACTCTGAAATTGCAGCACATCTGGGGGAAGTATTGTGGGCGAAAGGTGCGCGTGAGGATGCTGAAGATGTCTGGAGAACTGCGCTGGAAAAAGATCCGGAGAATGAGATGCTTCTGGAGACAATCAAGCGATTAAAGCAATAATGTTCACCGGGTGTCTAAGCGATCAAGTAGCGTTGATGGTCAATCTATAAAAGGTAATGCTGCAACGCGTTGTTCGATCGTGCCCATCATGGCGTGATAAGCGGGAGAATTTAGATTGCCGTATTGCTGCATGAATGCAGTTTTAGACAGAGATTCCGGAAGGTCGGCCCATTCGGGCATCAGTTTTTTATCGTCAATTTCCTGGATAACCCATTGTTGTAATTGAGTGGCTTTAGGGTGGCTGGCTGTCGCGTGTGCGCCAAATCGGGTCCCGGCCCGATCTGCAGCGATGTCGTTGAAAGAAAAACCGCTGCCGCTGCGTTTGTCCTCAATTTCTTTATAAAGACCGATGGCGTCGGATAATATAGTGTCGGCATAAGCCGTAATTGCAGCTGAGATTATGAAGTGCTGAGCAAAATCTTGACGACCATCGAGAGTAACTGTTGGACGTCGTACAACGGATTCTTTAATATATTCCGGTACTAAATATTTAAGTGGTAAACCCATGATGTAGAATGTTGCAGCTAAAATTGCTGCGCGGTTTTCTTGTGGTGCGGGATTATTCTTCGAGAACTTTGCGGCCATTCGCATTACCGGGAATAATACCTGCGATAGTGTTTGTACGGTTAATTGTTGATTGTTATGTGTTAGCAAATTGTAGTAGCGACTGACGCGGTTTTGTTCTGATTTGCTAAGTACAGAAAAATAGTTGCCCGACTCTCCCGAGCCGCCTTGCCACAAATATCTGATGGTGAGGGTTTGGGGTGTCATTTGAACCTGCTGGATGATTTTAATACTACTGTTGAAGGTTGGGTGGTTGTGCAGCCATTGGATGAAATGAGTAACCAGAAATTTACTGAGAAAATCAGGTATTGGGATGCGTCCTAAAGTAACTGATCGTAGCTGTGGAAGTGCTTCTGTTTCTATTAGGGTAGCTTTTAGATTGATGTACCCCGTGATGATTTGCGCGGCTAGTGGTATGCTGACCTGAAGTGATGCGCTACGGTTTGCGGTATGTATGCGTGCTTGACCACGGACAAAATGTTTCGCCAGATAATTGATCGCAACATTAACGTCTTCGGGATTCAGTGAGAGTGTTCCGTGTTGTTTTTTTCGGTTGTTTTGAAGGTTATGACGGTGGTGATCAAAAGTCTGTTTCAGCCTTTCAATGTGTTCATGCGTTACGCGTGTCAGTCGATCGGTATGTGGTTTCTGATCGACGATTAAAAATAGAAACAAGCCTAATACAAGTAAAATAAGAAGCAGGCAAGTAGTCATTAGTCTAAGTAGCTTATGAACCATAATTGTTGTGTGTTAATCAAATGTTTTAACATAGAAAGACTATCAATGCCGTTGAAAGTGAGTTGTGAATCAATTACATTTTGAGTAATGCGCACTCTAAAATCATAATCCGGTTATAATGACCTGAGCCAAATTATTTCAGTATGTATGGTGTTGATACATGATGAAGGTTATAAATGATTAATCGCTGATCATACATAAAAAGAGATGTGATGCAAGTGATTGAGGGGGTAATAGCAGGAGGCAGGATTTTGATAGCAATATGAATATTGTCTGTACTGATCTATAATAAGTCCATAACCAATTGAACAACTGATGTCGAAAAATCCACAAAAAATGCCTAATACATCGTCTGTTCTTGAATTCAAGAGTAGTACTTTTTTCTCACCAATCTTGATTCTTCATAGCAATGATCTTGCAGCAATCGAACAGTCGTTACAGGAAAAAATCAGTCTTGCGCCGGATTTTTTCAAACATTCCCCGTTGATCATTGATGTGCGCACATTAAACGAATTCAATCAAGATTTTAAAGTGCCAGAAATCGTTGATATGTTGCGTAAGATTGGTTTGTTCCCAATTGGTCTGCGGGGTGGTAATGACCAACAAAATAAACAAGCCAAAAAGTTATCAATACCTGTTGATACAGGGCAGGAACATGAAAACGGTGCTGCTGCGCGGGATAAAAACTCCTCTCAGGAAGAGAAGCCGGTGGTGCAGGGTAATGATGATTCGTCTGCGGAACACAATTCAAATAATGCGGGTTGTCAACAAGAATCAAAAGCAACGGCCGCGCCGGATTCTGCGGAAAAAATCGAGCAATCTGTCGTTACCACCGTACCGGCCAGATCTACTTTGATTTCACAGCCTGTACGTTCCGGTCAACGGATTTATGCGCAGGGCGATCTGGTCGTCATGTCTCAGGTCAGTGCTGGCGCTGAGATTATGGCTGAAGGTGATATTCATGTCTATAATACATTGCGTGGCCGTGCATTAGCTGGTGTCCAGGGAAATATTAATGCACGGATTTTCTGTTTGGACTTACAGGCCGAGCTTGTTTCTATAGCAGGTGACTACAAAACGAGCGAGCATATCACTACACCCATGCAAAAAAAACCAATGCAGGTTTTTTTGCAAGATCATGCGTTGATTATTAAAGAAATTGCCTAGAAATTTTAGCTAAGGAGACTCAATTGGCGAGAATTATTGTTGTAACATCGGGAAAAGGCGGTGTTGGTAAAACAACGACGAGTGCTGCGATTGCCATGGGTTTGGCAAAAAAAGGTCACAAAACTGCAGTCATTGATTTTGATGTCGGGTTACGTAATCTGGACCTGATCATGGGTTGCGAGCGCCGAGTTGTTTATGATTTTATTAATGTCATTAATGGTGAGGCAAGCCTGAATCAGGCGTTGATTCGTGATAAAAACTGTGATCAGTTATATATCTTGCCTGCTTCGCAAACGCGGGATAAAGACGCGCTGACAAGAGAAGGTGTAGGCAAAGTATTGGATGAATTGTCTGCGGATTTTAAATACATTGTTTGTGATTCTCCTGCGGGTATTGAAAAAGGCGCAAATCTTGCTCTATATTTCGCTGATGATGCATTTGTTGTGACAAATCCTGAGGTGTCTTCTGTTCGTGATTCGGATCGTATATTGGGCATACTTGCCAGTAAGTCGCGCCGTGCTGAACAAAATGAAGAGCCGATTAGGGAATATCTGCTGTTGACGCGTTATGATCCTAACCGGGTGAAATCAGGTGAGATGCTTGGTTTGGAAGATGTGCAAGATATTTTATCATTGCATTTGCTTGGAATTATTCCCGAATCGAAATCAGTATTATCAGCTTCAAATGCTGGTATTCCGGTAATTCTTGATGAAAAAAGTGAAGCGGGTCAGGCGTATGAAGATGTTATTGCGCGTTATCTAGGAGAAGAGCGTCCACACCGGTTTATTGAAAGTAAACAAGGATTTTTTAGGAAGCTTTTCGGAGGCTGATATGAGTTTGTTGGATTTTTTCAGGCTGTCCAAGCCCAAAACTGCTGAAATTGCAAAAGAAAGATTGCAAATTCTGGTTGCACATCAACGTGTCGAACGAAACAGGCCTTCCTATCTTCCGCAACTACAGCAAGAGTTGCTTGAAGTCGTGCGTAAGTATGTCAATGTTGACCAAGAGGCTATTTCAGTTAAATTTGAACAGGATGATAATCAGGAGACATTAGAATTGAATATCGTGCTGCCTGAATTTCAATCGGAAACTGAAGAAGTCAAAGACGAGCAAGTTAACATCTGATTGATTATCAATACATAGGAGAAATTCCGGTTGTCGGTCTTGCTAAATTTTAGTATGACATGATGATTCTTTTCCCATGCGTCCAGAAACCGTAAGCTATCGAATTATTTTTGCAAAGGTGGAGCAGAACCGTAGTCCAAATTGTAGCCTATGGTGGAAATTTCTCATTATTATTATGCCTGTGTTGTGCAGTTGTTCGACATTGACAACGCAAACAGGGACCGTTGTCAGAACGATTGAATATGAATCTACGGCGACACATCAAAATGCCGCAGCTGACAATTTTGAATTGATTGGCCGAGTGTCTGTGCATAACGCACAACAGCGTTTTTCCGGCGGTGTGCGCTGGCGTCATACTGTGTACGATGATACTGTTTTATTGTTATCACCATTGGGCCAAGCCGTTGCCGAAATTAATAGAAACCAGGAAAGTGTCAGTTTTATTACTTCCAAACAAGAGGTTTTTCGTGCTCGAAATGTGGAAGATCTGACAGCAAACATGCTTGGGTGGCGTTTGCCTTTAGATGGCTTGCAGTATTGGGTGCAGGGATTGCATTCACCTCAAAGCGCGGCTTCGGTCGATCTGGATAGTGAGGATCGGACCGTCGCGATCCGGCAGAATGGCTGGGAAATTATGTTTAGGCATGATAAAGATGCAGCAAAGTCCTCCGTGCACACAGTTGTCCGTCCCAGAATTATTAAGTTGCAGTTTGAGGATTTAAACATTCGAATGGTTATTGATGACTGGATTAAAATTTAACGGGGTATCAAGTTAAATGCGACGATTGTTATGGCAAGAATGACTTGTCCGGCGCCTGCCAAACTCAATCTTTTTTTGCATGTCGTGGGTCAAAGAGCTGATGGTTATCATTTGTTGCAAACCGTTTTCCGGTTACTGGATTTTTCGGATGAGTTAAGTTTTGAATTGCGGGATGACGGACAGATAAAGTTAACCGCAGCTACACTGAATGTTCCTGAGGAGCAGAATTTGTGCGTACAGGCCGCAAAATGCCTGCAGGATAATAGTGGGACGACTCTGGGTGTTGACATTGTCTTGAAAAAACAAATTCCCATGGGAGGCGGGCTTGGAGGCGGTAGTTCAAATGCAGCAACGACATTGATGGCGTTGAATCGGCTCTGGAATTTAAACTGGAAAAAAAATACGCTATTGGAGTTGGGGCTGCAGCTTGGTGCTGATGTGCCGGTTTTTATTTTTGGAGAGAATGCGTTTGCGGAAGGTGTCGGTGAAAAGCTGTCTGCCATAAAATTGCCGGTTGCCTGGTATTTGGTTCTTATTCCTCCTGTCCATGTATCGACTGTGGAAATTTTTTCCAATAAAGAATTGACACGAAATACAATTCCCATCAAAATACCGGGCTTTTCCATAGGACAGGGTCATAACGATCTTGAGCCTGTGGTGTGTCGTCTTTATCCGGAAGTGGCGATTGGATTGGATTGGCTAAAGCAGTTAGAAAATACTACAATAGCAGCCATGAGCGGATCAGGTGCGTGTGTTTTTGCGGAGTTCTCAACAGAAGCCGAGGCAAATGCAGCGTACGCTAACATTCCAGCGGGTATGACGGGTTTTGTAGCACGTGGATTGGATTATCATCCAATGCGCGGTCTATTAAATAATAATGGGGAGTAGCCAAGTGGTAAGGCACCGGATTTTGATTCCGGCATACGTAGGTTCGATCCCTACCTCCCCAGCCAATTTAAAACAAGTACCATCAGGCATATGCCATGATTATGCTTGCTTGCAATACAGTGAGAATAGTGTTTGTGAAAAATAGATGGTGAAAATTATGAGCGGCATCTATTCGCAGTTTTGTTTTAAACTGTAGATATTCTCGAGCTTCCTAGTTTATATATTAAATTCAATGACATGTCATACGACAGTTTAATGGTTTTCACCGGCACAGCTCATCCGAAGCTGGCGCAGGATGTGGTAAAACATTTGAATATCCATCTTGGGCGGGCGACAGTGGGGCGCTTTAGTGATGGTGAAGTTATGGTGGAAATTCTCGAGAATGTTCGTGGAAAAGACGTGTTTGTTTTACAGTCCACTTGTGCACCTACTAACGACAGTTTGATGGAAATACTGGTTATGGTAGATGCATTAAAGCGTGCTTCTGCGGGACGGATAACTACCGCCATTCCTTATTTTGGTTACGCTCGGCAGGATCGAAGGCCGCGTTCGGTTAGAGTGCCGATTACTGCTAAAGTGGTTGCCAACATGTTAACGAGTGTTGGTGTTGATCGCGTACTGACGATGGATTTGCATTCGGACCAGATTCAGGGTTTTTTTGATATTCCAGTCGATAATATTTACGGCATGCCTATTCTTTTGGGGGATGTCTGGAAACATAATTATCAAAATCTCGTTGTGGTTTCACCGGACGTAGGAGGGGTAGTACGGGCAAGGCACATGGCGAAGCGTTTGGAATGTGATCTGGCGATTATCGATAAACGCCGCCCAAAACCAAATGAAGCCAGGATCATGAATATTATCGGTGAAGTAAAAGGCAGGACATGTGTCATAATTGACGATTTAGTCGATACTGCCAATACGTTGTGTAAAGCTGCCGATGCACTGAAAGACGAGGGAGCCGTTGCGGTAATTGCTTATTCAACTCATCCGGTTTTATCGGGTAAGGCTATCGAATGTATTGAAAACTCAAATCTTGATAAGCTGGTGGTTACAGATACGATACCATTGAGTGAGGAGTCAGTTGCATGCGAGAAAATCAGTCAGCTGAGTATTGCGGGTTTGCTAGCAGAGACAATGGTACGTATCAGTAATGAGAGCTCTCTTAGCTCGCTATTTATGGAGTGAATTTTTCACTCGTGTTTAATCGATTTGTTTGGTCGCGAACAAATTTAATTGTGGAGAAATAAAATGAAAATTGAAGTTAATGCTGATAAGCGCACGCTGCAGGGGAAAGGTGCGAGCCGCCGCCTGCGTGCTTCCGGCAAGTTGCCGGGTATCATCTATGGTGGAGATGGCGAGCCTCAGTCCATTGAGCTTGATCATAACGATATGTTTCATAAGCTTGAATTGGAAGCGTTTCATGCATCTATCCTGACATTGAATATTGACGGAAACAAAGAGCAGGTGTTATTGCGTGATGTGCAAATGCATCCGTATAAGTCATTGGTACTGCATGTTGATTTTCAGCGTGTAGATCCCAAGAAGAAAATTCATATGAAGGTGCCCCTACACTTTATTAATGCCGACGTTGCGCCGGGTGTTAAGACATCAGGCGGTATTGTGACGCATGTGATCACGGAAGTCGATGTGACCTGTTTGCCCAAAGATTTGCCTGAATTTATCACGGTGGATTTGATTGATCTGGATGCCGGTCATACCATGCATTTAAGTGATATCGAAGTGCCTGAAAATGTTGAGATTACTGCGCTGGCGAAAGGAGATGACCAGGCTATGGTTACGATCACGATCCCGCGCGCTGTTCTGTCCAGTGAAGAAACCGAAGCAGAAGCTGGTGAAGACGAAGGAGATACAGAAGCAGAAGCAGAATCAACCGAAGAGTAGTCATTCAGCGCTTTCTGGGTACATGAGAATCTGCTGGCTTTCAAAGAGCCCAGCAGATTTTTGTTTTATAGGTGTCATTACTTCAACATTCATTCATAGGTTATGAAACTGATTGTCGGCTTGGGTAATCCGGGAAAGGAATATGAGAACACGCGTCATAATGCCGGGTTTCACTGGGTTGATTGTCTGGCTGATGAATTAAAGATTGCGCTTAAGCCCGAGGCGCGCTTTCATGGCCTATGTGCTCGTTGCAGCCAGGAACCAGCGGATCTGTGGTTACTTAAACCCCAAACCTATATGAATCGCAGCGGACAGTCTGTCGCAGCCCTTTGTCGATTTTATAAAATTCAGCCCGATGAAATTGTTGTTGTACACGACGAACTGGATTTGTTGCCCGGTGCGGTTAAACTCAAATGGAGCGGCGGTCTTGGCGGCCATAACGGCTTAAAGGATATTGCCGCACAGCTGGGTACCAAGGATTTCTGGCGACTTCGGATTGGCATCGGTCATCCTGGGGATCGAGACGCAGTTGTACGATATGTTCTGCATCCTCCCGGAAAGGAAGAAACCGAGCAAATTAATGGGGCGATTGACCGCAGTCTGCAGGAATGGCCTTTAATCGCACAGGGTGATTTTCAATCTGCCATGTTAAAGCTGCATACCAAATAATTTAGGGTGTTAACGGTTGATCCATAAACAATTAAAATATTTCGAATGAGAATCCATCATGAGCTTGAAATGCGGTATCGTAGGTTTGCCCAATGTTGGGAAGTCGACATTATTTAATGCATTAACCAAAGCAGGCATTGCTGCGGAAAATTATCCTTTTTGTACGATTGACCCCAACGTTGGTATTGTGGAAGTACCTGACCCACGTATCAATAAGCTGGCTGAAATTGTCAAGCCGCAGAAAATCCAGCCGGCAATAGTAGAATTTGTCGATATCGCCGGATTGGTTGCCGGTGCATCCAAAGGAGAGGGGCTCGGGAACAAGTTTCTGGCAAATATCCGCGAAACCGATGGTATTGTGAATATGGTGCGTTGTTTTGCCAATGATAATGTTGTCCATGTGGCCGGTAAGGTGGAACCTGTTTCCGACATCGAAGTGATACAAACCGAGCTTGTTTTGGCCGATATGGCGACAGTTGATAAAGCATTGCAGCGTGAATCCAAGCTTGCTAAGTCGGGGAATAAAGATGCGATTAAATTGTGTCAGTTTCTGGAAACGGTGCAGGCGCATCTCGATCAGGGTAAACCTGCACGCTCTCTGGTAATTGACAGCGATCAGCAACAATTGCTCAAACCATTGTGCTTGCTAACCGCCAAACCGGCCATTTATGTCGCTAATGTCGATGACAGCGGTTTTGAAAACAATCCTTTGCTGGATCAGATCAAACAGTATGCTGCATCGGAGAATGCGCCGGTTGTCGCGATCTGTGCATCGTTGGAGTCTGAAATAGCCGATTTATCTGATGACGACAAATCCATTTTTCTCGCGGACATCGGTCTCGAAGAACCGGGTCTCAATCGATTGATTCGGGCTGCTTACAATTTACTCGGATTGCAGACCTATTTCACTGCAGGTGTTAAAGAGGTGCGTGCGTGGACCATTCATAAGGGTGACACTGCACCACAAGCCGCAGGGGTGATCCATACCGATTTTGAAAAAGGTTTTATCCGTGCGGAAGTAATTGGTTATGAGGAATACATTGCGTGTAATGGCGAACAAGGTGCTAAAGAAGCAGGAAAAATGCGTCTGGAGGGCAAAGAGTATGTAGTCAAAGACGGTGATGTTGTGCATTTCCGGTTTAATGTTTAACCGCTAAATTGTTTCCGAAAGAACCTCTGGGAGGAAGGCGTTTTTGATGGGTTTTGTTTGAACAACCGTTTTTTAGAATTGGCAATATGCCCTGTTCGCAGTAATATCGCACAAGCAAATATTTAAATGATGCAGCTGTTGTGGCGGCGATAGTATTAGAAATCTAGAAAAGCCATCGAGGGTCGGTGTGTCTGAAGAAGTACGGCAAAAACAGTGTGGTTTATTTTCCCGAATACTTGAAGCGGTGGAGCGCGCTGGCAACAAACTGCCCGACCCTGCGATATTGTTTGTTGTATTGCTGTGTGTTGTCTGGATTTCGTCATGGTTGCTTTCTTTTGCTACCTTTGCTATCGACGATCCGCGAACCGGTGAACCGCTGGTTATCAACAACCTGATCTCCGGACAGGCGATCGCCGCATTTATGTCGGATATGGTGACTAACTTCACGCATTTTCATCCCGTGGGTGTGGTACTTGTAGCAATGCTTGGCATTGGTGTGGCCGAGCACAGTGGATTTATTAACGCGGCTTTGCGGATATTGCTGAGTATTGCCCCGAAATGGTTGTTGACACCGGCAGTTATTGTTGCCGGTATTTTCAGTCATACTGCAGTCGATGCAGGATATGTGCTTGTCATACCGCTGGGGGGCGTGATTTTTTATACGGCTGGCCGGCATCCTCTGGCTGGGATTGCTGCCGCTTTCGCGGGTGTGTCTGGTGGTTTTTCAGCAAGTTTTGTGCCGTCACCAGCTGATCCGTTGCTTCAGGGGCTCTCGCAGGCAGGTGCACAGATTGTTGATCCAAACATTGTACTCAATCCGCTTAACAATTATTTTTTTACAGCGGCTTCATCGTTTTTAATTATTGGTCTGGGTTGGTACGTGACAGAAAAAATCGTCGAACCGCGGTTAGGTCGTACCAAACTTACCGGACATTTCGAGGATCTGCCGACGTTGCAACCGCTTGCATCACATGAACGTAAAGGGTTGTTCGTTGCGGGAGTGACCGTGCTGCTTGGGGTTATGATCATGGTAGCGACGGCCTGGCCGGCCGGTTCACCATGGCGGGACGCATCGGGTGAGCTTGCATCCGGTGCTGCGCCGATGATGCGCTCTATCGTTTCACTGATTTTTATGATGTTTGTCGTGCCGGGCTATGTTTATGGTATTGTGGCCGGGACTGTGAAAAGTTCGAAAGATATTATTGAGGGTATGACGAAAGCGATGCAACAGATGGCCTATTACATGGTCATTATGTTTTTTATCGCTCAGTTTGTCTATGCGTTCGGACAGTCCAACCTCGGTATTCTGCTTGCATTGCAGGGAGCGATCGTACTCAAGGCACTTGCGATGCCATCATACGTTACAGTTATCGGTGTCGTGTTTATTACGGCATTCATCAACTTGTTTGTGGGGTCGGCGAGTGCCAAGTGGGGTTTACTAGCAACGGTCTTTGTACCCATGCTGATGCAGCTCGGCGTTTCGCCGGATCTGACGCAGGCCGCCTATCGTATTGGCGACTCGAGTACCAATATCATTACACCGTTGTTACCCTATTTTCCCCTTGTGGTGGTGTATTGCCAGCGATACGTCAGAAATGCAGGTATCGGCACCGTGACAGCTTTAATGCTGCCCTATTCGGTCACTTTTCTCGTATTCTGGACAATTTTTTTGTTGCTGTTTATTTTTTCAGGTTTTCCGCTGGGTATCCAATCAAATTATACTTATCCGTAACGGAACTGGAACGCCCGAATGAACGGAAGAATCTGGCAAAGTTTATAAGAAATTCGTGAATTGACCCAGCCAGGTTGATATGTGGGAAAATGCCTTCTGAAATACATTCAAAATGAGAGACTAGCTTCGTTATGCTGAGAATTAATCCCAACATTATTATATGTATCCTTCTTGTGTTTTCATGTTCTTCTGAACGAGAAGCCTCGGGCAGAGGTAATAGTAACACTCAAACCGAATCGATTATTGGCTCGGGTAAAGCCCGGCATGCCGATACCATCAAAAACAATAATTCAGACACTGATGCAGCCGCCCGCTTTTTAGCCGCGCTTCCCGATAAAAGCTGGCGTCAAATTCCAAACACTAAAATGACACAAGTGGCATCGGATATGTTTTACGATGGCAAATCGACATGCTGCAGTTTTAACATCTTTGCTTATAGCGGTGCTGTCAAGGACGATCAGCGGGGGCTTGTGTATTTCTGGGGAGGCGGTCATGCCGACTACTACGGCAATGAGGTTTATACGTTTGATCTTAAATCTCTAACCTGGAAACGCCTGACTGACCCGTCACCGAAATCGTTTGATGAGTGTACATCGAATATCAATTTACACAGATTATCAGACGGACAGCCAAAGTCTCGGCACACTTATGATCAAATGGTTTTTATATCGCACTTAAATATCATGTGGGCGCATGGCGGCAGTATTTGTGGCAGAGGGTCTGGTTTAATGGATTTATGGATATTCGATCCGGCCACAAGGCAATGGACCGATCTTGACCCTGATTTAACCTGGTCGTGGAATCAGAATCTGGCGATGTCCTCGGAATATGATCCGGTGACAAATAAAATTTATCATTTTTATGCTAATCGGATTAAAGCATTTGACGTGGATGCGGTCGGGTGGGACGATTTTTCTCTTAACTTTTTCCACCCGTCGGAGCGTTCGGCAGTCCTCGATCCAGATACACGAAAGATAGTACTTTATGGTGGATCAAACGATTCAAATCGGGTGACAGTATTTGATATCGATTCCAGAACTATTGCTACACCTGGTGTCCCCGACGAACTGCCTAAGCGCCGGGCGCCGGGCTGGACATTTGATTCAAAAAACGGATATTTTATTGCTTATGGCGGTCATGGTCATCAGGGCCGGGAGTTATGGTATTACGATGTGTCGACCAATAACTGGTTTTCCGAAACTGTTCCCAACGGTCCTGACGGCAACGGATTTATTTATCAGCGATTTGTTTACGATGCGGCCAATGATGTTACCTTTTTTTTCAGAACGCCATACGAAGACGTCTGGGTGTTAAAAAATCAAAACCCAGATCAATAGCTCCTTAGTTAAATGATATCGCTTTGAAAATATGGCTTGCGATAAATTAATAAACAAACGGCGTGAGATATCATCGACAGATTGAAGGTAAAATTCAGCGAGGGATTGAATCTGGTGGCAGTAATAATCTCCGGCAAACTGATCGGCAATTGATTATTTTATGATGGGTATTTTTCAATGTCGTTTTCCACTCAAACGCGGATAGTTTTGCGTGTTCACACTCGCAGCATACAGCGCATATAACACATCGTGTAGACCGCCTGAGTCAATGCTTGCCGCGTGGTTGTAGTCGGGTTTACTGCCGACTTACCCAAAAATCCGGGCGCCTTTGCTCTTCCAGCTGCCTTACTCCAGATATCAAACCTATCGAACAATAATGGGGGTAGGCAAAAGCTCTCGAACGAAAACGTCACTGCTGCACCGAATAGTTATGCAAAATTGAATCATTCTCTATTCGGATAGGTTCTAACGCGGTGTATGAGTGCCGATCTACTGACCCACAAGCGTTATACATGCGTGCTTCAAACTAGAAGAGCAATACCATGCCGTACTGCGTTAACCGCTGTAATGCAGCTTCTAGCAGAATCATATTAATTTTATCCACAGTATAGGCCAACACAAATATTATTATTGTAAATAATAATAATAATGATTATCATATGTATTAATATTATGAATTAGCCTATCTACAGCTAATTATCGTCAATTGCATGCGCTTGCATTCACTTTAGGAACAGGAGTTTGGTTTGTTACAAAAAATTCATTTGTGGATTGGTGTTGCTATTGGAGTATTTTTCAGTTTTTCGGGAATATCTGGCAGTATTCTTGTATTCGATGATGAACTGGACACTTATTTTAATTCAAATTTATGGCAGGTAGCATCACAATCCGGCCCGATACAATTGGATGAGGCTACTCATAAAATAACAACTGAATTTTCTAAACACAATTTATCATTTATTCGTTTGCCGAGAGAATCCAATCATAGTATTGAATATTGGCTTAGTAAAAACGATGTAATAACGAATATTTATGTTGATCCATGGAAACTGAATATTCTCGGTATACGAGAAGAACATTCTGGGTTACTCGGATTTTTGCATGATTTTCATGTGCATTTGTTATCTAGCGATGAGGGGTTGCTTATAAACGGACTGCTTGGATTGATTCTGTTGTTTACGGTTTTGACCGGCCTCTGGCTGGCGTGGCCGGGGTGGTGTAAGTTAGGACAAGCATTGCGTATACCGCACAAGACATCGCGAGTTGCTCGATGGTTCGCATTGCATCGATCGATCGGGCTGATTTCCATGGTGTTCCTGGCAAGTGCAGCGATAACGGGAGCCGCGATGGTTTTTTATAAGCCGACGAATGCCGCGTTAATTAAGTTGTTTGGCGGGCCGACGTTATCCGATCCACCGGTGATTGAATCGATCGAGCCGAATATGTTGCCATTGCCACCTTCTAAATTATTGCAGGCGGCGGAGTCATATTTGCCAGGTGCGAAGGCAACTTGGCTTAGCTTTCCGGGTAGACCCGAAATTCCTTTTATAGTCAGGCTAAAGTTTCCGGATGATGCGCATCCGAATGGAACGAGCTACGTTGCGCTACACCCTGAAACAGGAGAGGCGCTTATGATTCATAATTCTGAATATAGCGGTCTGGGTCAACAGATTGCAGATATGAAATATCCGTTGCATATTGGAACAATTGCTGGAATATCGGGACGCATTGTGATTTTTATTTCCGGGTTAGTGCCTGTAATCCTATTTATTACCGGTGTGTACACCTGGTGGTGTCGTCGAAAAAAGACTCAATTAAAACTCGATAAAAATCAAACAAATTTTAACCGGGCTAATTCATGCGATTAAAAGAATACAAGGCGCTCTTCAGAATAATGTCCATTATGTCCTCTGACTAAGCGGAACCAGTATTTATGTTCGTAAAAACAAAGACTTTCTATCATGGTCGATATATTTTTATTATATATAGTTAATAAAAATCATTATCATATTTATTTTCATTCATATAACTCAATTTAAAAAATGGCACTAATAATTCTTATTTTTCATAGACGTTTCAGGTCGCGTATCTTTTTACTTTTATCTGCTACATGTATTCAATCTGGTTTGTTGTTTGCTCAAAATAACCAAATGGATCCGGTGGTAGTGACGGCAACACGAACTGAAACGCCCGTATCGGAAACGACCCGTTCGGTTAGTGTAATAACCAGTGCTGAGATTAAGCAGCAGGCGGGCTATTCGCGTAATTTGAGCGACGTCCTGGCTAAGACAGTGCCAGGTTTAGGACCCAGTACTGAAGCATTATCGACTTTTGGTCAAAACTTGCGTGGCCGTGATTATCTGGTACTGATTGACGGAATTCCACAATCGACGGCCCTTCGTTCTTCTAGCCGTGATCTAAATACTATCGATGTTGACGCTATTGAACGGATAGAAATAGTTCGGGGCGGTACTGCAGCCTACGGTTTTGGTGCGGCTGGGGGCCTGGTTAACATCATAACTAAGCACGCCTCCAAGAAGCTGAGGGAAGGGTTTTCGAAAGCGGGGATTCGTTTCTCGACAGAGCATTTTGATGACTCAATCATGTGGGAGACGACGCACCGAATTTCCGGTACGCGAGAAAATGTGGACTATCTGGTGTCAGGAACCTACGGAGAGCGCGGTCAGTTTTTTGATTCAAAAGGAGACCGGATTGCGCCAGATCCGATTGGTGTGCAAGGTGGATTGGCCGATACCGACACTTTTAACATTCTCGGTAAGCTGGGGTACAACTTTGACAATGACAAGCAACGCGTACAGTTTACCGTCAATCATTTTAATATCCGACAGGATACCAATTATACATTTGGCCTTGGAGATCCAGGCAATGGTATTAAAACGCCTGCTGTCCGCGGCCAGTTCAACCCATATAAGCCCGGTACCAAGAATACGTTTGTAGGTGTTGATTACATCAACAAAAATGTGTTTGGCAGCCATGTTTCAGTCAAAGGTTACTATGGCGATCAGATTGCACGCTTTGCAAAATTTCCCGGATTCGCACAGACGGAAGTCAGGGCAGAGAAATTCGGCAGCCGTTTAACGATTAATACTCCGATTTCTATCAAAAGCTATGAATTCAGTGCCGTCTGGGGATTAGATTATCTGCGAGACCAGGTTGTACAGGCCGGGCTGGACGGCCCAACTGTCGTGCCTTATATGCAGCAAGATGCATTGGCAGGTTTTTTTGAGCTTGAATTGCCGGTTAGTAAATATGGGATTTTGCGCGGTGGTATTCGTCAGGAAGCTATCTCAGTTGATTTTTCTAGCGTGGTCAATCGTGCTGGTGCCAATATTAGTGGTGACGAGGTGAATTACAATGAAACGCTATTTAACGGCAGTGCAGTTGTTTTTCTGACCGAGCATCTTGAGTTATACGGTGGCTATTCTCAGAGTTTCTCGCTTGCAGATATCGGACGCGCAATCAGAGATGCAGACGTAAGTGTAACTAGTGCTGGACAACTGGCGTCAGAAGCTCAGAAGGTTCATAACTATGAACTGGGTTTGCGGGGCAGATACGGACCTGTGAAGGCATCGGTAGTTGGATTTTATAGCACATCGAATAACGGCACGACTTTTAACAAGGATCTCAGTATTGTCAAACTGCCTGAACGTATATGGGGTGTTGAGGGTGAGTTATCTTATCAAGTTACCGAACAGGTAAATGTCGGAGGGACGGCGAGTTGGGCGGAAGGTGAAATCGACCTGGATGACGATGGCAAATATGATGAAGATCTGCCTAACACCCGAATTTCTCCCGTGAAATTGTCAGGCTATCTTGAATACAGTCCATTTGACTGGTGGCGGAACAGGATGCAAACACTCTATATCGCAGATCGCACACCGAATTCAACGCAATTTGGAGGATTGCCGGTTAATGATTATGTACTTGTGGATTTGTCGACCAGTCTCGAAGTAGGGCCCGGGCAGTTTACAGTAGCTGTAAGAAATTTATTAAATGAGAACTATTTTCCATTAGTTAGTCAGGCCTCTGGAACACCGTACGGTTTTGCTACGGGTCCTGGCCGCATGGTCGGAGTCAGTTACGCATTTAATTGGTAAAGTGCAGTTGGCATTCAGTTTAATAATTATTAGTCAGATACTTAGATAGTATTTGGTGATTCTTTGGAGAATAACAATATGAATAAATCAACAATTAACGCAATGAATTCATCTTTGACATTCATCATTTTTTTATTGGTGTGTATAAATTCAAGTCATGCGTCATTAATGCTTAGAATTACAGACACACCTTTAAATGGTGCGCCAACGGTTGTTACGGCAACAGATCAACTGATCGGTACCGGTACAGGTGTTGCGCCTGATAATTCGCCGGGCATATTAGGCTTGCTGTCAGCATCGTTCAGTACGCCGAATTTTTTTCTAACTACGTCAATGGGTGCTTCAAAGCCGTATCCACCAAATAGCGAGGTGATGGCTGGTTTGTTTCTGCGTCAACTCGCTATTTCTTCGATCAATGGTGGTTCGCTAACTATTGAAATATCAGATAACGATTTTTCTCTGGATGGATTGGGTGGAAATGGATTTATTACTGGTGGTTTTCTGGGTAGTTTAGGTGCGAATCCACTCAATAGTATAGAAATAGATTATTACTACAATACCTCAAATACCCTTTTTGATACGGTCGGCGCCTCAATGATTAGTAGCGAGAAGATTAGTGGCGGTTTTGGTTTTAATGAAGGGTTCGGGCGTATTGCAGTCAATGATGTCAATCAGCCATTTTCAGTTACGCAAGTGGTTAAAGTAAATCTGCAGCCGAATTATCAGATCCTGTCTTTTGAATCGGGTTTGAATGTGGTGCCTGAGCCTGGAATTTTAATGTTAATAGGGTCGGGTTTGATGATGTTGCTTGCCGGCTACAGAAAACCATTCAGTAAAAACTATAAATAGTTATTGATAACGATAATCTAAATGATTATAATTCTCATTAATGTGGTAATGCTTGCTTATTTTACTTGGTTTTGTAATGCCAACCACAGAATACACGTAGATAATCTACACAACTTTTTTAATAAAATTTCCGTAAGGAGCTGAATATGACTGAAATAATACGAGATACCGGCCTTATTTTTGGATCTGATGAAAGTGAGATTTTTTGGACGTTTGGATCGGCAGTTGTACTTGCAGGTGGCGGTGATGATGGTCTGAGGCTTGGGTATTCGAATGACGTTGCTTATGCAGGCGACGGTAACGATGTAGTCTATGCAGAAGGGGGCAATGATTTGCTGTTTGGTGAAGGTGGCGACGATTTACTCTACGGTGGTAGCGGCAACGATTGGATCGATGGCAATGACGGTGACGATTTGCTATGGGGCGCGTGGGGTAACGATCAGCTCTTTGGTAGTGAAGGCGGTGATACGTTGTATGGTGCGACCGGTATTAACGCTTTATATGGTTCTTTAGGCGATGATTTGATTATTGGCGGTGATGACGCCGACGTGATTTTTGCCGGTGAAGACGCGGACGTTATTCTGGGGAATGCCGGTAATGACTGGATTTCTGGTGGATCGGGTGATAATCAGATTTACGGTCAGGAGGGTGACGATCAAATTTATGGTTCAGGTACTAACTCCAATAACGACCGGTCGAACGAGCTGTTCTACAGGGGGAATGATGGTAACGATATGGTGGTCAGGTTTAATGCTGAATCTGATCAATTCATGATCGCAGCCGATATCAATGGCACGGGTATCTCGGTTGTAGATGATTTTGCAGCGAGGGTGACCGGTTATGGCGATGCAGCCAACGATGAGCCTTACGGAACCATAGTCGATTTAGGTGAGGGCAGCACTATCGATTTGGTTGGCGTCATGGTTGATGATGTCAGCGCAAATCTTGCCGAATTTTTTACGGTAATAGCATAGTTGTAAAGACAGTGTAATAGCTGTTTGGAGTTGCAGAACCTGGATTTTCCCCTTGTGAAATCCGGGTTCTTTTTTTGGCTGCTTATTGACATTTTGTTAACGCTAACCGTAGTTTGCGTCCTGCCGGTATAGCTATAAGCGCAACCCCGGCCGCAGCAAAAAGCGGCAGGATAGAAGCAATTTCAAATAACGGTCCTGCAAAAATCACACCGAGTAGATGACCAAGAATGCGCGCGGTATACAGATCGGCACTGGTGCCTTCATGTGTGTCCGAGTGGCGCGTGGCTGCAGCACCAGCAGCAGATGCGGGTAAGAATAAAGCGAGTGATACTGCGACCAGAATCAGTCCGATCGGCAATAATTCAGGAAAGCATGCAGCGCAGGCTGTGCCGCATGCTATACCGACGGGTGATGCTATTAGCATTTTATCGGGACTTGGGCGATATCGTAAGCTGATTAGTTGCGTTAACGTCATCATGGCTGCGATACATGCGAGTAGCAATGCCGTGTATATTAATGTGCGGTCCAGCGATATACCCCATTCTTTGGAAAGATAAGGGCCGATAATAAATTCTGTCAGGCCTATGCTGGTATGAACCAGTAGCGTAGGCATTACAATGGATATATCGGGTAAGCGGATTACCGGTGATGGATATGGGATGCCGATTTGAGATCCGCGATCATCCTGCGGTAGGGATATCAATGCCGCTATTGGTAACATAATTAACAATAATAAAATTGCTTCAGAATAAATAATAGATAAACCTGCAGCTAATAACGGCACCGCGATACGTGCAGTGCTGACTGTTGCGCTTAGATATGTCAATACGACATATCGTGTTCGTCCAGAATTATTGTGTTCGTTTACTAACCAGGCTTGCAGTATTGGGTAGATTCCGGAAGCAGTCAGGCCGTAGACGAACCGAGTTATAAACAAAGCACTAATGAGTAGCATAAACCCGAATTGCTTGGTTGAGCCAGCTATGATCGTTGTGACAAAAAAGATCTGACTGATGGTTGCAGCAATCAGTAATTGTTTAAGAAGTTTATAGCGTTGATTGATTGTTGCACGTCTGGGCCAAGTGTGGCTGCCGATAAGGAATGCAAGTGCTGAGAATCCAAGAATAGGGCTGATTTGACCGAACCTTAGTTCAGTTAATGTGATGATGATTGGCAGGACGATGGTGAGAAGGCTTTGTGTGGTACCAATAAGAGCGACGGGTAACGAAAGTCTGATAGAGCGTTTTAGTAAGGATTTTGATCGGTTCATTCAGTTAATTCAAAAACTTTAAATAAATAATGATAACACTAATGAAAATCATTTGCATTTACAAAAATAGAATGCTATTTTACTATTTGTTTTGGGTGGATGCTTTTGACAAACTTTACAGACACGTGGCGAGATGTATCAGAGATGCATGAGTGTACAGCAGCTTGCTGAAAAATTTTCGGTAACTGCATTAGTTAATGCTTTGCTGAGAGAATGGCAAAATTATGAAGTCAGGGATAATGAGGTTGTTTTTTTTAATAGTAATAACAAGTTCCTGGGTATCGTATTGGAAAGGTTTTCCAATGTCGGGTGTCATGCTTTTAGCGGTACGTTTTTCAGAACTACCGGAATGGAGAAAGAATTTTTAAGTTTTGAATTATTTGTTCAAGAACTTTTTCAGATGATAGGCATGCACAAGAAAATGCATGTGTTATATCCAAGAATCATGGAAAGCAGCCGTAATTTAGCGGCGATACTGGATTACAGGTACTCGAGTTTTACAGAATTACTTGGCAGGCCATCTTGGAATTTCATAGAAGCTGAACAGGCGCTTTTACTAGGACATAATGTTCATCCATGTCCCAAAAGTAAGTCAGAGTTTACACAAAACGATCATCGATTGTTTGCCCCGGAATTTTGCAATGCGTTTTTACTGAAATGGGTGTTACTCAAAAAAGAATTTATTTCTGAGAATTTTTCCGGCTACTTTGATGATTTTGAATGGCACTATGATCTATATAAAAGAGATCATGCTAATCCAATTAGAGAAGGATATGTGCCGTTTCCTTTTCATCCATGGCAATTCGATAAGCTTAGCCAAAACGAGGCATTAAAAGAATTAATCCAAAATGAAAACTTGATACCTGCTGAATCAGAGGGAAAGCAGTTATGGAAAGCAACGAGTTCGCTGCGAACGATATACTGCGAAGAAAGCAAGTATATGCTGAAGTTCTCTCTATCTTTAAGAATCACCAACTCAATTAGACATTTGCAGTCGGAAGAAGTTGTGAGAGGGCTTCAGGTTCATGAAGCCATGAATTCACAGAATGGACAACAGTTTCTGGCCAAACACCCGAATTTTAAAATTCTCAACGAACCTTCTTTTCTCGCGATAAAAAGTCCGTTGAAGCCGATGCATTTAGAAACAATTGTGTTAATTCGGGAAAATCCGTTTATGACTGGTGTTAAGCAGGAGGCCGTAGTTTTATCGACAATCACCCAGGCCGGCCCGTATTTGACCGATGGATTCTTTTCGTCGCGCCATATAGATGCACTGAACTGGTTTTCTCTGTATCTGGAAAAGGTGCTTGGTCCATTTATATTGGCCCATGCCGATCACGGCATTCTTTTTGGTGCGCATCAGCAGAATATCATCGTTCAATTGGTCGATAGCTATCCGTCTGGGGTGATTTTTAGAGATTGCCAGGGAACAGGTTATACCTGGCTCGGTTATGAAAAAATGAAAAATGAAGTGGCATCGTTGGATCTGCATAACGGTAATGTGTTGGATGATTGCATGGCGCATGCACTTCTTGGATATTATCTTATTATTAACTCCACATTCAGTCTGATAAACACGCTGTCAGTGCAGTGTAAATGTTCCGAAGAAATGTTACTTAGAATGCTGTCTCAATACCTGTTAGATACGAAAGACTGCGATTTATTGGATAGCACATTTATTGACTACCTATTGAGCTCGAGTGAGTTGAAACAGAAAGGAAATTTCTTTTGTTGCTTAAATGGTTTGAATGAGAATACTGAGAAAAATCCTTTGGATATTTATAACACGATTAAGAACCCGCTTTATGACATTTGAAAAAATTTTTACGATGTATGAACCTAATTCGATCATGAAGAAAATTTCTTTAGATCAAGAAAAATGGCTAAAAGAGCATTTCAGGCCGGGTATCCGGCATTTGGAAATAACGATTATGGGTGAAAAATTAAACATTAGCCGGAGGGATTTCTTTCAATATTCTCCTTTTTGGATCAAATCATCGATAAGCGATCTCAGCTCCATTGTTTGGACGAAAACGAATGATGTTACACACCCCGTCAGGCATAACCCCGCTGCTGATACATTGTTATATGAGCGATATATTTATGAGATCGATAGATCAATTGTGTTTAGGGTGATCAATCCGGAAAAGGACTTGGCTATTTTTTCCAAATGGCATAACAGTAAACGTGTATCCGTATACTGGGAGCTTGAGGGTGGTGAGCAAGAACATATGGAGTATATGGAGATAAGCTTGGCTGATCCGCACCTGATTCCGACGATTATGGAAATTGATGGCGAGCCGGCAGGTTATTTCGAGTTTTATTGGGTAAAGGAAGATCGGCTAGGACCCTATTATGAGAGCGATGATTATGATAGGGGCTTTCATTTTTTAATTGGAAACAAGAGGTTTTTGGGGATAAAAAATACAGATGCGGCTTTGAAATCTGTCGTGCACTATTTGTTTCTTGATGACCCTAGAACATTAAGAGTCATGGCTGAGCCCCGTTCGGATAATCAGAAGGTACTGCAGTATGTTGAGTCATTTCCGGTATGGAAAAGGATAAAAGAGTTTGATTTTCCACATAAGCGCGCTGTACTTCTGGAGTGTACACGTGAAAGATTGTTTGCGGGGAATCATTTATGAATTGGGAAACTGTAAATCGAAATCTGATCGTCAAGTCCATTAGCGAACTTTATTACGAAGAAGTTTTATCTGGGATTGTTAAAGAAATAAGTAAGAACAAATACGTACTCGAAATCAGTGATGAAATTAGTTATCACTTCGACGCTTTTACCGGAATATGGTGTGATCTAGTAATCGATCCTGAATCGTTAAGGCGAAACGACGGACAGAAACCCGATGCCGCGCTTTTTTTTAGCGAAACACAGCATTTGACGAAAATGAGTGACATTACACTAGCGAATTTTCTGGAAGAAATGTTGCATACGCTATATAGCGATCAAATCATGTTGCAAAAATCTGCTTCGGTCGATCAACTATACAATCTTAATTCACTTGATATCGAAACGTATTTGAACGGTCATCCGAAACTGATACTTAATAAAGGGCGACTTGGTTGGTCTCCAGAAGATTTATCAATGTACGCACCGGAAAGTCGAGTTGGTGTCCAGTTTGATCGAATAGCAATAAATAAAAACCTTCTGACAATAAGTTGCCAAACAGAAATGTCTTTTGAAGATGTTACAACTGCAGATTTAACAAAAGAAGAATTGGAGCATTTCAGAGTTATATGTAATAAGAATCAGATTGATTATCAATCTTATTACATCGTTCCGGTACATCCCTGGCAATGGGAAAATAAAATCCGGATTTTCTTTCAGAAGGATATAAGTTGTAAAAATATAGTTTACCTTGGCGGTGGCGGTGATTGTTACAACCCGCAGATATCGATAAGAACGTTTTCTAATCGTGCCAATAAGCAGAGGCTGGATGTTAAGTTGCCTGTGTCGGTTCTGAATACGTCCTGTGTCCGGGGTATTCCTGCCCGTCATATTTCGATTGCAGCGGAATTGTCAGAAAGTGTTGATTATATTCTCAAACATGATGAAAACTTCCTTGCTGCTCGTACCGATTGCTTAAAAGATGTAGCTGCTTTTAGTTATGTTGCGCCTGAATATCGTGATATTAAAGATGCGCCCTATCGGTATAAAGAGTTCTTGGGCGCAATATGGCGTGAACCGAGTTCAGGTAAATTGACCGGCGATGAAAGGTGTTTGATTACCGGTTCTCTGTCTTATCTGGACGATAACGGTAATTCGTTGGTCGGGTTGTTGATTGAGAAATCGCGATTGTCCATTGACGATTGGCTGACACTCTATTTTCAGAAGGTTGTTATCCCGCTTTATCATCTGCAATCCCAGTATGGGATAGGGCTGGTGGCACATGGTCAGAATACTTTATTAAAGCTGAAACACAATATTCCATCCGGCTTGATTATCAAAGACTTTCAAGGGGATCTGCGAATCAATAGGAACATGCCGCAGAAAACCCGAAGTACCCTTCCGAGAAATGTGTTGAGCGAGCTGGACTCTCTTCCTTCGGGGCATATTATTTATGATTTGATTACGGGCCATTTTGTTTCTGTGCTTCGTTTCATTTCGCAGGCACTTTATAGGTCACATCGCTACCAGGAAAAATATTTTTACCGGCTTCTGGGTTCGGTCATAGCTACATATGAAAAAAAATATCCAACACAATCGAATACGCCTAGTTTGCTGGCACCTTACTTTCAGCGTGTTCTATTAAATAAAGTACGTTTTGAAATCGGTTATCAGGATTATTCTGTGCGTCCTCAGCCGCAGCTTGGGAGTCCTCTTGCCAACCCTCTGGTCAATTGAGTAAATGTCATGAAAAATGTACTGGATCTTGCGGGTATCGGAATTGGTCCCTTTAATTTAAGTTTGGCGGCTGTTTCGGAAAAAAATGTTTCTTTAACAACCAGATTTTTTGATGCTAAGCCTGGGTTTCAATGGCATTCGGAAATTATGTTTTCCGATTCGGATATGCAAACCGCATTTTTAAAGGATCTTGTGACAGGTGTTGATCCGACAAGTCCTTACACTTTTCTCAATTATCTTGTACAAAACGGGCTGTTTCATTCGTTTATGAACACCAATCGACAAGTAATTACCCGAAAAGAATTTGAATTGTATTGTCAGTGGGTAGCTGGACAAATGCCGGAAAAATTATTGTTCGGCTTTAAGGTTGATACGGTGGAATATGATGGAAAGGTATTTGTTATCGGAAATAAAAAGCAGCGCTTTTCGGCTAAAAATATTTGTCTTGGTACAGGAATCCGTCCCAAGATACCTTGCTGTGCAAAACCTTTTATCAGTAGCAGTTTTTTTCACGCCAAATCTCGATTCTTGAAGGAATTGAATGCGCGTGACAAGAATGTTGTTATTGTTGGTGGCGGCCAAACTGGTATTGAGGTTTTCAGAAACGCGCTAAAAAATAAATGGGGTTGCGCAAAGTCGATTACGTTGATTTCCAGTCGACCCAATCTCGAACCTTTGGATGAATCGGCTTTTGTTAATGAATATTTTAGTCCGAACTACGCACATGAATTTTTTACGGTTAATAAGTATCTAAAAAAAAACATAGTTAATTACCAGAAATTAACAAGTGATGGCAATACACCGACATATTTACAAGCCTTGTATAATGAACTTTATTATGCTCAGAACGTTGAGAGTCTGCCGGCCAAGTTTAAAATCTTTCCATATCGAAGATTAGAGAGTGTGCGTTGTTCCGGTGGTTTTTATGAGCTGAGTTTGCATAATGGTTTTACACAAAGAGGCGAGCAGATAAATGCAGACATCGTCATCTTATGTACGGGATTTGAGAATAATATTCCTATCTGCATTGATCGAATAAAACATTTGTTTCAATTTGATGGAAATAACGGATTTAGTATCAATCAGGATTTCTCCGTACAGTGGGACGGTCATGTTAACAACAGAATTTTCGTGCAAAACTTTAGTCGTTATGAACATGGGATATTTGAACCCCAAACCAGTCTAATGTCCTGGCGCTCAGCAGTAATAACTAATTCAGTCTCCCGAGAAGAAGTATATCGAACCCAAAATTCTGCGCCTAACTTTTTAAGTTATGCTCGCGCTCCAACTACATGATATTGCCAGGGGCAGCCAGTGTTTCTGTAATGCAGTGTAATTCACATTACACATTATATAAAGGGAACCCAAGATATTAAGAAGGCTTTTCAGATTATTGCTGTAACCCTTAATGTTATTGAGTAGATACAAGTTTCTGGTAATAAAATAGTGGCAAAAAAAACCAGAACGATTTAAGATTTAAGAACCTGTCACTTTGTGGGATTTAAACCGCTGGTTTGTCTGACATGTGTCAATGGGTACATAACAATTAATATATAAAAATGAGTTGGGCCTTTTATCGATTGGTATGAGAATAAAGAAATGACCATGTGAATTTAAATGAAATAACGGTGCCAATACTTTAACTACACCAATGGCCACATAAAGGTATTTTATATATTTTGTTATTTAATTTCGTCAATAACTCAAGTATAAGGAATTAGAACCATGAAATACACGATATTCGTTGCAGCTTTATTGGCTTTGTTTTTAGTTGGATGCGGTGAACCGAAACCGGGTCAGTATCCGCCAAGTCAGGAAATTTTGAAAGATCGCGATGCAGCGAATCAGGAGTGATAGCTGCTCGGAAGTATTTTTAAATATATGAGTTCGATAAGCCAGGTCTGACATTAAATTGCTTTGGTATTGCCGTCAGATCTGGGCTTCAGATCGATAATTTTCCAAATTAATCGTCTTCGTACACTCTAGGTTTTTTGACCGGAGTCATACATATCACAGATATCAGATATCAGATATCAGTCTTTAATTTTGCAGTAATTCCAGCGGCTGTGTATACAGCATGCCGAGGTCGTTTGCAACGGCTTGATGGGTGATCTTTCCCTGACAGACGTTCAGACCGTCGCGTAAATGAACATTGTCGATCAGCGCATTGCGATAGCCTTTTCCGGCAATGGTCAGCACAAAGGGCAGCGTGACATTATTCAGTGCAAAAGTCGATGTGCGTGCAACTGCGCCGGGCATGTTGGTAACGCAGTAATGAACCACGTCATCAAGAATATAAACCGGATCAGCCAGCGTGGTCGGTTTCGATGTTTCAAAGCAGCCGCCCTGGTCAATGGCAACATCCACAAGCACAGCGCCGCGTTTCATGGCGGTGACAAGCTGGCGACTGACCAGTTTGGGGGTTGCGCCACCGGGGACAAGGACGGCACCGATAACCAGATCAGCTTCTGTTATCTGCGCCTCAATTGCATCGACGGTTGAAAAAATAGTATTAATTCGGGAACCGTATTGCTGATCGAGTTGTTGCAATCGGTGTATCGATTTGTCCACAATAGTGACATGTGCTTCCATGCCCATAGCGACCCGCGCGGCATTGGTACCGACAACACCGCCACCGAGGATTACGACTTTCGCGGATGGTACGCCGGATACGCCACCCAATAACATGCCACGGCCGCCCTGGCCCATTTCAAGGGCATGTGCCCCAGCTTGAACCGACATACGGCCTGCAACCTCACTCATGGGCGCAAGTAACGGCAAGCCGCCATACGGGTCGGTGACGGTTTCGTAGGCAATGGCCACGCAGCCCGATTCCAGTAGGCCCTTAGCTTGTTGTGGATCGGGGGCCAAGTGCAAATAGGTGAATAAAATCTGATCGTCGCGTAACAGACGAAGCTCATCCGGCTGCGGTTCTTTGACTTTGACAATCATGTCGGCGTGGAAGTATATGGACTCAGATGTCTCGACAATGTCTGCACCTGCAGACCGATAATGGTCATTATCGAAATCTGTCGCCAGACCGGCATTTTCCTGTACTAAAACCTGATGGCCGTGCAAGGTCAGCTCGCGTACCGAGGCCGGTGTCAGTCCGACACGATATTCATGGTTCTTGATTTCCTTAGGTACGCCTATGCGCATCGATTTCTCCAGTAAGTGCAAAAATAAATTTCCGTGTGACTAAAACCACAGTATAAGCTGATGTTTCGGCGTATCGTTTTGACCTAGTCACAAAGATTTACTGTCTAGATGGTAAATCTTATAGTGGCTAGATTCATTTTCCCTCTTTCCTGATCAGCCATAAACAATGCCCACTACTGTTTATGGCTGTTTTTTTATAATTTTTGCTATTTCATTATGGGGCAGTAGTGTGCGCTATGGCCGATTTGAATAATCTAAAAAAATTGCGCGTCGTGGTTGCGGCGATTTCATCAAGATCTGCTGTGCGCAGTCTGGCGATTTCTTCAGCAACATGGCTGACAAATGCCGGTTGATTCAGTTTGCCACGGTGCGGTACAGGTGCGAGATAGGGTGAGTCGGTTTCAATTAACATCCGTTCAAGCGGTGTTTTTTTGGCGACATCCTTGAGCGCGGTAGCATTTTTAAAGGTAACAATTCCCGAAAAGGAAATATAGAAGTTCATATCGATGGCTTGCTGAGCAACCTCCCAGCTTTCCGTAAAACAGTGCATAACGCCGCCAATCTGGTCGGCGCCTTCTTCACGCATGATGCGCAATGTATCATCTGCAGCAGAACGGGTGTGAATGATGAGCGGTTTACCGCATTGTTTTGCGGCACGGATATGTTGCCGGAAACGTTCGCGTTGCCATTCCAGGTCGCCTTCCAGGCGATAATAGTCAAGTCCGGTTTCGCCGATCGCGATGACCTTGGGGTGATCGGCGAGTTGCACCAGCTGACTGGCGTCGGGTTCCTGCAGATTTTCGTAATCCGGATGCACGCCGACCGAAGCAAACAGATTGTCATGGTTTTCGGCCAAAGCCAAAACGCGCGGAAAATCTTCCAGATTGACGCTGACGCATAACGCATGGGTAACCCGATGCTCGCTCATTTTATGTAGCAATTCATCCAGATTGCTGGCAAGATCGGGAAAATCCAGATGACAATGTGAATCGATAAACATAGGCTTTTAATGAATAGAATTGAAGTATGTTGATTTAGAGCACAGCACGGGTGGCGTCCGCCCAGCAGTTTGGGGTTTCATACAAACGCACATGTTCCAGTTGTAGATGATTGCCGTAGTTGTCCTGATAAGCTGTATTCAGAATACCGAATGCAATAATAGCGAGGTTCTCTGCAGTCGGTTGCACGTCAAGCACAACAGTTTTGTGGTCTTCCAGTGACTGCAGGAACTGCATGACGGGCGTATCGCCGGAGTACACTAGAAAAGCATGGTCCCATTTATCGACTAGAGCCTGTTTGGCAATCCGTTTGACTTCGGAAAAATCCATAACCATCCCTTGTTGCGCATCACCTTTCTCAGAGATAATATGACCTGAAAGTGAAATTTCAATCACATAACGGTGTCCATGTAGGTGACGGCATTGACTATTATGCGTTGATATACGGTGGCCGGCATCGAATTCAAGCTTACGTGTGATTAACATACGGACAATTTTAACATTACAAATCATTTTGGCAGGATTGTATCATTGCAGCAAGCGCCCGATTTATTGAAAACAACTGATCACAGTCGCGATGTGGCGGGTTTGACCTATGTTTACCCGGTTGTTTCCCGCCGTGCAGGCGGTGTTTCCATCGGCATTAATCTCAATCCGAATAATGCCTGCAACTGGCGTTGTATTTATTGTCAGGTGCCTGATCTCAAGCGCGGTGCGGCACCACCTATCGATCTGATAAAGCTGGAGCAGGAGTTGCGCGGATTTATGCATGAATTGACACATGGCGATTTCATGCAGCAGCAGGTGCCATCGGAAGCACGCGTAATTCAGGATATCGCACTTTCGGGCAATGGCGAACCGACCAGCGCCAAGGAGTTCGAGCAGGTGATCGAGTTGATCGGTTATGTCAAAAATGACTTCCCGTTGCCGGATCACTTAAAGCTGGTGTTAATTACCAACGGCAGCCTGCTAAACCGACCCCATTTGCAAGCCGGGTTAAAACGGATGGCCGCCATGAACGGTGAGGTCTGGTTTAAACTCGACAGCGCGACACGCGATGGGCGGTTGCGTACAAATAATACACGCATGAGCCTGAAACAAACACACGAACATATTCGCCTTGCCGCATCGTTATGCCCAACCTGGTTGCAAACCTGTGTCTTTAGTATCAACGGTAGGCCGCCTACAGAGAATGAAACCAGAGCCTATCTACAGTTTGTCGAAAACCTGTTACGTCAGCATGTGCCGCTCAAAGGCGTATTGGTTTATGGCATTGCACGTCAATCCCATCAGCCCGAAGCAAAACAGCTAACACGTGTGGATGAAGTGTGGTTTGATCGGTTTTGTAACAGCATCAAAGCGCTCGGTTTGACGGTAAAGTCAAATGATTGATAGCTTGCGCGTCAATGCCGGTGGGTGCCTCTTCTACTAAATCTGTAGGTACCCAGACATCAATGCGATTATCTGTATTTGTTTCGAGTTGTCACTATTCATAGTGCTTCTGTGAACGCATACCCAACTTCACGACAAGAACGTGTTACAGCTGCTGCTTGCGGCGGGTTAATGCGAAACCGATCAAGCCCAAAGACATTAACATCAAGATACCGGGTTCAGGAACAGCCGTAAAACCAAGATTCAAGTCCCAGTGCTGAGTGCCGGATTGTCCTGCATGTTGTACCCATGCAGACGCACCCAGTTCGTTTGGATTTTTAGCGTTTGCGCCAAGGCCGTATTGAAAAGCATAGCCACATTGACTGCAATTTGTAATTGTAAATTGCGTATTGTCGATATTAATTATCCCTGATATATCAACAAAAAAATCGGCATTAATACCGCCATTATTTGCGCCACCTTCGACTTTATAGTTGTAGTTGTCGCGCCAATCGTCAAAATCGAGATTTATTGTGCCGCTATGGTTGGGGTTGGTTAGGGTGCCATCCAGTGTAGCGGTAATGTGGCCGTTGTTATCAAAAACGGTAAACAATGCATCGATGGTGAAAGTTTGCGGGCTATAATCACCAAAGGTATAGAGGCCATGTGCAGCATTGCCAAAGTTATAGTTACCGACTTGGTATTTGGCTATGATCTCAGCCTGTGCTGTACCTATGCAAAAATATGCAACTAATGCGCTAATTATTATATTTCTCATTCTTTATTTACACCTTTTAAACTATGATTCAATAAACATACAATAGCCAAGCAATAACCATGCCAATTATATTGTGATATATAAGATATTGATTGATAATGATTAAATCATTATTCAGTACTGACGTCATGGTCACTTGTAAAATATGTCGACAGCCCGTAATAACTAGAATACGATTATTTTTCAAGACTTCATGTGCATCTTATATATGCTTGTATTGATGTCTTATAAGAAAGAGTCGGAAGCATTTAAGCTGTATGGATAGTGCAACAGCCAAGTGGTTTTGGTAGAACAGGTGCGGTTCTTACAACAACCAATTTTTCATTTCGCAGTATTGAAATTCTTGTGCGAACATTTTGATAAGTTCGGCGTGTCGAGAGAAAGCGTGGGATTTTTGACTGTGGATTAAGCATATTTGAAGCACAGCCAAAAATCCGTACTTATTTTAACAGGTCTTTAATCGTTGCAACTTACTGGATCATACTTTGAACTTTTGCAGGCAAGTCAGTTATCAGTGCCGGTATGGCCGGTGTGACTGATATATCCCAAACCTCTATGGCGCCGCCTTCCCGGGCAGTACAGACGACGTATTCAACGTTTTTTACATGGAGCGTGACCCGTAAGCCGTTATCCTCATCTTGTTCCCCCGTATCAAAAGTATCGGCTATTCCGCGAATTGAAAAACGAATCAGATGGTCCAGGTTAAGCGTGTCCAGCTCGCTGGCATACGCAGATTTATCCAAAATAGTACAAAATCCCGGAGAATTTGTAACATCGACCATGGGCAGGCCTGTCATGGCATTGATGTAGATGCCATCAAAATTTTGGTCCTGCTGTACGCCAAATACGGGTGCATTATCTCCGTTTTCTCCTATCAGACCAAAGATCAGTACATCCTGGTCCCCGGCGCCGCCATCAAAGAAATCACTGCCATCTCCTGGTGCCCAGATAAAGGTATCGTTACCACTATTGCCAAATGCGCGATCACGATTCTCAGGGTTGAAATCTTCGGTGCCGCCGATAATGACATCGTCGCCCCCGCCACCGAGTAACACATCGATACCCAGTCCGCCAATGAGAATATCATCTCCGAACCCCCCTTCCAGCACATCACCAAAATTCAGGCTTTGATTGCGGCCACCGCCTGCCAGAGCGTCGTCCTGTGGTTGTACCAACTGATTTTCTATTGAATTGGCGTCGTTACCGATTAAGATCTTATTCGATCCGTCGTCTAGCTGTTCTACACTTTTAATGACAAAGCCATTTATTCCGGGTTGAAATTCAAGATCGGCTTTGAAAACACCTAACGCAGACGGTTCGCCAAAGATTCGAGTGGTGACATTGACTTTAGGAAGCATCAATGAGCGGCTGCTAATGTCATATTGTGGTGTGTCGGCAAAAACGCCGGTGCAGATTGTAGATGTCGCGGCGGCAATTAAAATATTTCTGATTTTCATAGTTAAATCTCCATGGATCGTGATTTTAAGGTTTTGTATTTTGAAACGTGTTTCGCGTGATACATCAGTGATTTCTCTGTGGACGAAGAATGGTTCAAAAAAATTAAAAGTTTTTTGAACCATTGTCCGGTTCAGAGAAAACTACAGACAAACGATCAATTTGACTCAATGAATTAGGTATTGGATAGAGTGGGTAAAGTGACTGTGTTAGACTTTAAAACTGGTGTTTGGGAAAGCTTGATTGAGCTCACTGAGTCGGCATACACGATGCAACGAGATAACCATGAGAATGACCAGCTCTATGGATACATAAAAAAAATAGCGCAGCACGATCGAAATGCATTTGAGCAGTTTTACTATGCGTTTAGCCCTAGATTGGCAAAATTTCTATTTAAGCTTTTAAGGCAACAGGATTATGTCGAAGAGGCGGTGGGGGATGTGATGCTGGTCGTCTGGCAGAATGCAGCACGTTATACACCTTCCTCAAAAGTATCTACCTGGGTATTTGGCATAGCCTATAAAAAAGCCTTGAAAATTTTGGCGCGTGATCGCGCATCGCAAAATCGCTACGTATCTTTTGAGGAGGAAGAGATGGATCTAACCATCGAGGACTGCGAAAGACCGGATTTTTTAGCACAGCATGCCGAGCTGCGTCACTCCATCGTCGTTGCGCTAGATACGTTGTCAGTGCCCCATCGGGCGGTTATCGAGATGGTGTTTTTTGAAGGCTGTACTTATCCAGAAATCGCCGAAATTCTCGACTGCCCGGTGAATACAGTCAAAACAAGAGTGCATCATGCCAAGAAGCTGCTCATTAACCATTTGAACGCACATCAATAGCAAGAGCTGAATACGATGGATAAATCAATACAAACTGAGATATCTGAAGAAATGCATGTTCAAATTGTCATGTCACTACCGTTGTATGTTAACGGTACACTAGCCGGCGCTGAGTATCAGAGTGTGAAAGCACACCTTGCACAATGTAAAACATGCCAGCAAGAAATTGCAACACTTCAAAAACTGGAAGCGGCCATTCAACATCAGGAAACTAAAACCGATTGGCAACCGGGGCCGGCACATTTGCAGTCGATTTTTAATAAAATTGACGCTAGTGAGCAAACGTTAGCGCAAGCCAACGAAAAGTCCATGTCTATTTGGCAGACCGTGCGAAATGGTTTCAGTGCATTTCTGGAGGCCCCAGCTGCCTTGCGTTGGACAGTTGTTGCCCAGTCCGCTTTAGTGGTGGTACTCAGTGTTGCCCTTGTTGCATGGATTCCCGACGCTTCCCAAACAAATTTCCAGACTTATTCGTCGGAGGGACTTCCGGTAAATACGGACAATCCACATATCCGCATTGTTTTCTCAGAAACGATGCAGTTAAGTGAACTGTCTTCGTTATTGGCAGATATCTCTGCAACCCTGGTTGAGGGGCCATCTCCGCTCGGCGTATTCACCATTCAGTTGAATTCAGATCATGCTGATCTAGCCGAAATACTGAGCACACTCAGGCAAAATGAGCAGGTTGATTTCGCGGAAATCATCAATTAGGAAAATAAACCCATGAACGCTATCGTTTTTGCACTCATTACAATCACAATACTACTGACGTCCTGTGCATCGTCACTTTCAGACGGTCAACAGGCGGCCGGTGCAAAAGCGCAAGCATCCGGTTTGCCGAAGCAGTTCAAGGCACGACAGATATTGGTTACCCTCGCAGCAAGCGATAAAAGCCGCTGGTCTGTAATCGAGCAGGAATTGCTGCATGATTACCCATTGACTAAGAGCGGCGCTTTTCCGCTGGACTCGCTTGGCATTCAGTGTCTAGTGTTTATTATTCCCGAACAATCTGATGCGTCGAAGCTGGTTGCCAGGCTTTCACGTGATTCACGTGTTGAATCGGTGCAGAACAATTCCGTCTTTATCAATCAGTCTGGGCAATATACAGACCGGTACGCTCAATTGCAGCGGGGGGTTAAGCAAGTTGGGGTGGATAAAGTTCATCATCAATTTACAGGAAAAGGTGTCAAGGTTGCGATTATTGATACGGGGATCGATACCGATCATCCCGATTTAGCTAACCAAGTTGCATTACAGGAAAATTTTGTTGAGAAAGGCGATGAGTCGTTCACTTCGGATCGGCACGGTACCGCTATAGCGGGTGTTATTGCCGCGATTGCGAATAACAATATCGGTATTTATGGCGTAGCGCCCGATGCGCAGTTACTGGGGTTGAAGTCATGTTTTTATCAGGCTAAAGCCAACGATTATGCTATTTGCAGCAGCTGGTCGCTGGCAAAGGCGCTTGATTTCGCGATTCTGCAAGCTGTCGATATCGTCAATTTAAGTTTATCGGGTCCGCAAGATAGGTTGCTCGCTCGCATTATTCGTGAGGGTCAAAAGCGAGCAATCATTTTTGTTGCCGCAACGGATGACCGCAATCATCAAGCCGGTTTTCCCGCGTTACTTCCCGATGTTATAGCAGTAGCATCTTCAGAAGATAAAGTTGAGACTGAACGCAATCCCATAAAAAACAAAAACATCCTGTTGGCACCCGGAAAAGAGATTCTTTCCACCGCACCAGGCAATACATATGATTTTTTCTCGGGCAGCTCACTCGCCACAGCGATTGTGAGCGGCAGTATTGCGCTATTAAAAGAGAAAAATCCCAGTGTATCAGTCGATGAAATTGTTCAGATACTTGAGAGTCCCGGACCTATCAACATTTGCCGTGCATTAATGACTGCTTGCTGATTCAAAAATAACCGGAACTCATTGACGACAATATTATCTCAAAATTAAATGCGGGCGATGTGTTGAGAACGTACAGTCTAGATTGGATTCACTATCACAGGTGGGGAGCAAACCATGACACAAATAATTGTTAGGTTATTGAGCAAACTGATAGTGTTGACGGTATTAACGGTTGGTATGGTTAACATGGGTTATTCCCGTGGGTATGGTTCGGGTAATGGAGAGGGACAAAATTATACGGACTATCTTGATATGACCTGGGCGGAGAGGCGTTTTTTTGCAAGATATGACAGTGATTGCAACGGATTTCTCAATAAAGCGGAAGCTTTAGAAATGGGTATATCTGAAGAATTATTCGAACAATCGGACATCGACCGTAACGGACGATTGAATCGGGCCGAATTTATCAGGATCAGGGTAATAGCGCATTATCAGTAGTGTCAGAATAATCTGCGTAGTGAGAGAGTGTAAAGTTTTCTGTGTAACTGTCTGAGTTAAGTGTAGTCCTTCAAACGGTCTTCGAATTCGATTGTAAATCTATTCAGCGCCTGTTTCCAG
>JAUIIB010000056.1 GCA_030431985.1 Gammaproteobacteria bacterium | reverse complement strand
CCGATGAAATATACGATGTATGGGATGCTAGAGAAAAAGGTACGCAACTTGAAAATGAGTGGAACCAGAAACTAGCTGACTATGCCAGCAAGCATCCATCTGAAGCCGCTGAGTTTAAGCGGCGTACAGCGGGTGAGTTACCTTCAAATTGGACAAGCCATATCGAGTCGATTATTAATAAAACCAATGAAAAAGCGGAGACAATCGCAAGTCGTAAAGCTTCGCAAAATGCAATCGAAGGTTTGGCGCCGGTATTGCCCGAACTGATTGGGGGATCGGCGGACTTGGCTGGATCTAACTTGACACTATGGTCGGGTTCCAAAGGTGTCAATCAAGCGTCAGGTGGAAATTATATTTATTATGGCGTGCGTGAATTCGGGATGAGTGCCATCATGAATGGCATCTCTCTGCATGGTGGCTTAATTCCCTATGGCGCAACCTTTTTGATGTTCTCGGAATATGCGCGTAACGCATTGCGTATGGCAGCGCTGATGAAAATCCGTAATTTATTTGTTTATACACATGACTCTATCGGATTAGGTGAGGATGGTCCCACACATCAGCCTGTAGAACAAACCGCGACTTTACGCCTAATACCCAATATGGATGTATGGCGTCCCTGTGATACGGTTGAATCAACAGTAGCATGGGCGCGTGCGATTGAACGTACAGATGGACCTTCAATACTCATTTTCAGTCGGCAGAATTTACCATTCCAGCAACGTGACGCTGCAACAATTAAACTAATTGACAAAGGCGGTTATATCTTGTCAGAAGCAGAAAATGGACAGCCGCAGGTTGTTTTGATTGCAACGGGTTCAGAAATTGATTTAGCAATGCAGGCGCAAGCGGCTCTGGCAAAAGAAAATATCCAAGCGCGAGTGGTATCAATGCCTTGTACACAATTATTTGATCGTCAAGATCGTACTTATCGGGAGAGTGTGTTGCCACGAGGCGTAGCACGCGTTGCAATTGAAGCTGGTGTGACCGATTATTGGCGTAAATATGTGGGATTAGAGGGCGGCGTTGTTGGTATTGACACTTTTGGTGAGTCTGCACCGGCAAAAGCTTTGTTTGAACATTTTGGATTTACAGTGGCAAATGTAGTTAAAACTGCTAAAAATGTTTTAAGTGGCGTTTAGTACACTGACTGTTTGCACACAATAAAAAGATTATTATTTAAGGAGCTTTAAGTATGACAATTAAAGTAGGCATTAATGGCTTTGGCCGTATTGGGCGCATGGTTTTTCGTTCTGCAGTACAGAATTTTTCTGATCTTGAGGTAGTTGCAATTAACGATCTGCTGGAACCAGACTATCTTGCCTATATGTTAAAGCATGATTCTGTGCATGGCCGTTTCCAGGGTGAAATTTCGGTTGAAGGTAATGTATTAATCGTAAATGGTAAGCGTATTCGTTTGACGGCTGTTAAAGACCCGGCCGAATTAAAATGGGATGAAGTGGGCGCAGATGTTGTGGTTGAATCAACTGGACTTTTCCTTACAAAAGAGACTTGTGAGAAGCATCTGGCTGCGGGCGCCAAGAAAGTTGTAATGTCCGCTCCTTCAAAGGACGATACGCGCATGTTTGTTTATGGCGTCAACGATAAAACTTATAATGGCGAGACCATTATTTCAAATGCATCATGTACGACTAATTGTCTTGCACCGATTGCGAAAGTGTTAAATGATCGGTTTGGGATCAAGCGCGGATTAATGACTACTGTTCATGCAGCAACAGCAACACAAAAAACGGTTGACGGGCCTTCAAATAAGGACTGGCGCGGTGGCCGCGGTATTTTAGAAAATATTATTCCGTCATCAACAGGTGCTGCAAAGGCCGTCGGTGTTGTCATTCCTGAGTTGAATAAGAAACTAACCGGTATGGCGTTTCGGGTACCAACTTCTGATGTGTCCGTGGTTGATTTAACTGTAGAGCTAAATCAAGACGTGCCATACGAAACAATTTGTAAAGCAATGAAAGATGCGTCTGAAGGTGAGATGAAAGGTGTCTTGGGTTACACGGATCAGAAAGTAGTGTCTACAGATTTCCGTGGCGAGAGCTGTACATCAATTTTCGATGCTGAAGCGGGAATGGCGCTTGATGGCAGTTTTGTGAAAGTTGTTGCATGGTACGACAATGAATGGGGATATTCAACCAAATTGTTGGAAATGGTACGTACCGTTGCTGGAAAATAATTTTTGGTTTGTTGTATTTAATAGTAAACAAGGCGGCCGCTAGCGGTATATACCGACGCAATAGTTATGTTGTCGACTGTTAGAATCAGCAAATTTTTCAATTAATCAAATAATAAAGGGTAGCACTGGCTATCCTTTATTTATTTCAAGATAAATCTGGAGTTTACAGTGTCAGTTATCAAACTTGTGGATCTTGATCTCAAGGGAAAGCGTGTTTTTATTCGTTCCGATCTTAATGTGCCTGTTAACGATGGGAAGGTTACTTCGGATGCACGGATTACGGCCTCTATGGCTACAATTAATTACTGTCTGGATGCAGGTGCAAAAGTAATGGTAACGTCCCATTTAGGTCGTCCGGAAGAAGGAGAGTGGTCAGAAGAAAATTCACTCAAGCCGGTTGCAGATAATATTGCCGCTCGGTTAAATAAGCCGGTTCGTTTGATTAAGGATTGGGTGGATGGTGGTTTCGAAGTTGCCGAAGGAGAACTGGTCGTATTGGAAAACTGTCGCATCAATAAGGGCGAAAAGAAAAATTTAGAAGAAACTGCCCGGAAATACGCCAGCTTGTGCGATGTTTTTGTTATGGATGCGTTTGGTACGGCCCATCGTGCTCAGGCATCGACTCATGGTATTGCTCAATATGCACCGATTGCCTGTGCAGGTATTTTATTGACTGAAGAACTGGAAGCTTTGACGAAAGCTTTACACGATCCAGCAAGACCAATGGTGGCGATCGTTGGCGGTTCAAAAGTGTCAACCAAACTTACAGTTCTGGAGTCGCTCTCTGAGAAAGTTGACCAATTGGTGGTTGGCGGTGGCATAGCGAATACGTTTTTAAAAGCTGCCGGTAACAATATTGGTAAATCATTGTGTGAAGATGATCTTGTTCCAACGGCAAAATCGCTTATGGAAAAAATGGGGCAGCGCAATGCGTCTATTCCGGTCGCGGTTGACGTAGTAGTTGGGAAGCAGTTTGATGCAAACGAACCTGCTGTATTAAAAGATGCAGATGCAGTAGTAGATGATGATATGATTTTTGATATCGGTCCGAAAAGTGCGCAGGTTCTGGCGGACATTATTATGGAAGCAGGTACTGTGGTATGGAATGGGCCTGTAGGTGTCTTTGAGTTTGATCAATTTGGTGCAGGGACTGAGAAAATAGCGCGTGCTATTGCAGAAACAAATGCATTTACATTGGCTGGCGGCGGCGATACGATTGCTGCAATTCAGAAATATGACATTTATGACAAGGTGTCGTATATATCAACAGCGGGAGGCGCGTTTCTTGAGTTTTTGGAAGGGAAAAAGCTGCCAGCAGTTGAGGTTCTGGAAATGCGTGCAAAATAGTTTTTTATGATTTATTTAAGATGATCTGATGATCCGTAGAACGAAGATTGTTGCAACACTCGGTCCGGCGAGTTGTTCAAGCCCATATGTTCTTGAGCGTATGCTACGGGCCGGTGTTGACGTGGTGCGGATCAATTTTTCTCATGGTACGCGTGAACTGCATCTGAAGTATGCTGAAATGACGCGTTCTATCGCGCATTCGATGGGGCGTACTGTCGGTGTACTGGCTGATCTGCAAGGGCCTAAAATACGCATTGGGAAATTCGAGCAAGGCAAAATAAATCTCAAGGTCGGCGATAAATTTATATTGGATGCCTCATGTAACTTAGGCAATCAAGAAAGAGTCGGCCTCGACTATAAGGAATTGCCAAATGACGTAGAAGCGGGTGCGATCCTGATGTTGGATGACGGTCGTATCGTGTTTGAAGTGTGTTCAGTTCAAGATGATCAAATCTTCTGTGTTGTTGAACAAGGTGGTATCTTATCGAATAATAAAGGGATTAATCGTAAATGTGGTGGGTTGAGTGCGCCGTCATTAACTGAAAAGGATCTGGAAGACATTAAAACCGCAGTAGAAATGAATGCGGATTTTCTGGCGGTTTCTTTTGTTCGCTCAGGTGACGACATTCGTCATGCACGTGAAATTATGCAGGCCTCGGGTGGAAAAAGCTTGATTATGGCGAAAATCGAACGGGCTGAGGCGATTTTGGCTCTGGAAGACATTATCGGTGCGTCGGATGCGATCATGGTTGCCAGAGGTGATCTTGCCGTAGAGGTTGGTGATGCGGCCGTCCCAGCGTTGCAGAAAAAAATGATTCGTACAGCACGCAGCAAAAATAAAGTCGTTGTGACTGCAACTCAAATGATGGAGTCAATGATTACTAGTCCCATACCCACGCGGGCTGAAGTATCAGATGTAGCTAATGCCGTATTGGATGGAACGGATGCAGTGATGTTATCCGCCGAATCAGCTGCAGGACAGTATCCAGCCGAATCCGTGGCTGCCATGGCAAGAGTATGTTTGGAAGCGGAAAAAGAATATTTGGTGAACATCGACAGGCGCCAGCCTATTAACAGCCCAAGTTCAATAGAAGAAGCCATTGCGAGAGCAACCATGTTTACTGCAACCGGACTAAAAATTAGAGCGATAGCTGCATTAACACAAAGCGGTGAGACAGCGCTGCTTATGTCACGCAGAAGTTCTAAGGTGCCCATTGTCGCGTTAACCCCGAACGAAAGCACGCTCAGAAAAGTGACTCTTTTCAGGGGAGTCTATCCGGTCGAGTTTCGTGCAGTTTTCAATGATTCAGAAAAAATTCTGGAACTTGCGGAAAAGGAATTGTGTGATAGAGGTATTGTACGTGATGGTGATACCATGATTATGACGATTGGTGAGCCAATTGGGAAAGCGGGAGGAACCAATACCATGAAGATTATCAATGTAGGTGAATGTATCAAAGACGATGATGGCGCTCTGGAGAGTGCATAATGTGTTTTGCGCCTTGGCTTCGTTACACAGAAAGAGATATATAGCCAGTTGATTAGGCGATTTTTATTATTTATGAAGGAGAGATAAATGGCACTTGTTTCATTAAGACAGCTTTTAGATCATGCGGCGGAAAACGATTATGGTTTGCCGGCTTTTAATGTGAATAACCTCGAACAGATTCAGGCTATTATGCAGGCAGCAGATGAATGTGATAGTCCCGTTATCATGCAAGGTTCGGCCGGTGCGAGAAAATACGCAGGTGAGCCATTTCTGAGACACTTAATTGCTGCTGCTGTTGAAGCATATCCGCATATTCCTATTGTGATGCACCAGGATCACGGCGCATCGCCTTCAATTTGTGTTAATGCAATTCGTAGTGGTTTTTCGAGTGTGATGATGGATGGCTCTCTGGAGTCTGATGCAAAAACACCGGCATCTTATGAATATAATGTCGATGTGACAGCTGAAGTGGTTGATATTGCGCATTCTGTCGGTGTTTCTGTTGAAGGTGAGTTGGGTTGTTTAGGTTCGTTAGAGTCCGGGATGGGTGAAGCAGAAGATGGTCATGGTGCCGAAGGCAAGTTATCGCATGATCAATTGTTGACTGATCCGGAAGAAGCCGCGGATTTTGTTAAAAAGACCGGTGTTGATGCCTTGGCTATTGCAATTGGTACGTCTCATGGTGCTTACAAGTTTACCCGCAAGCCAACAGGCGATATTTTGGCCATTAACCGCATTAAGGAAATTCATCAACGCATTCCTAATACCCATTTGGTTATGCATGGTTCAAGCTCGGTGCCGCAAGAGTGGTTGGAAATTATTCGACAATATGGTGGCGACATCAAAGAAACTTACGGCGTACCAGTCGAAGAGATTCGAGAGGGTATCAAGAACGGTGTGCGCAAGGTGAATATTGATACCGATATTCGTTTGGCAATGACTGGCGCGATTCGCCGTCATATGGATCAGGATAAAAGTAATTTTGATCCGCGCAAATTTTTAAAAGAAGCAACCGCTGCGGCGAAGGATATTTGCAAAGCAAGATTTGAGGCATTTGGCTGTGCCGGTCAGGCAAGTAAGATTAAATCAATCAAATTAGACGATATGGCTGCTCGTTATTCAAAAGGCGAGCTCGATCCCGTAGTTAAGTAACAGAAAAGAATGTATTTTAAACGGAGAATCGAAACCGGATTCTCCGTTTTTTTGCGTTTGATGGTTATTTAAGAAGCGCATAACCACGCATGGCCTTATTAGTGTTTTCGGGGATAAAAGGAACAGAGCAGCTCTGTTGAAGGACTGTTGCAAACTCGAGCAGCTGGGACGTTTCGCCTGCTTTCAATTCCAACTCAATTTCACAAATGGGTTCGGACAGCCGTTGGTCGGGTTTTTTAACAATTATTTCGCCGATATCGATGCAAAACTCAAGTCTAAAGTTTTGGGTGGGTTCGAGTAAATAAAGTGTTCGATGAAAATCAGTTAAAAATACCGGTTGCAATGACTTAATAAGGTCCTGATCGGAAAAGAAGGACTTGAGGCGTTCATCAGTTAATTGTTTTAAATCGGGTTTATTATTCGCAATCAGGCATTCCCATTCATTTTGTTGATGTAATCCGTTAATCACAGCGCTGTCGCTTTTAATCGTTTGTATCCAGTACGCATCCATTTTACGAACTCTGAGTGCAATGCGATTTTTTTTTAATTTACAGTCAGGCGTATCATAATAAATACTATAAAGATTTTTTCGGGTCGGTTTTGCAACATTGAGTGCATTGAGTAATGGAAGTTGCTCGATTTGAGTGCGGAACCGTGCCGGGAAACGCAGTTTAAGCTCAGTTTCTGTGGGCACGGGGCTTAATTAGTTTTTAATTTTCAGGGGAAACAAAGCCGTCGGGTTGCTCAGCTCCCTGGCCAAAAAAATGAGCTTCCATTTGTTCTGCAAGATATTGGCGCGCTTTACTGTCGGATAGGTTAAGATGATTTTCATTAATCAGCATGGTTTGCAGCTTGACCCACTCCAGCCATGCCTCTTTCGAAATATTGTCAAAAATACGCTTACCAAGTTCTCCAGGATAGGGCTGAAAATCCAGACCTTCGGCATCGCGTCCAAGCTTGATACATTTAATTGTTCTTACCATTTGAATTCATCTTGTAAAAAATTAGAAAAATAATTATTTTAATTCTACCAATTGGAGTAAATATTTTCGATAACCAAAGCACATTAATTCATTTAAAGAGTTTTGATAAACACCTTGGATTTGCGCTTGTAGTTGTATAAATCTTGTTTAAGCTGTGGCAGGTCGGCTAATGATGCTTCTTTAAAGCCGTGTTCAATAAACCAGTGTGTCGCATGAGTGGTCAATACAAATAGCTTGCTATGTCCCTGAGAGACCGTCATTTCTTCGATTGTTTTTAATAAGTGGTTGCCATGACCCTGGTTGCGATAAGCGGGATGAATCGCTAAACATGCTAATTCACATATACCCTCTTGTGGAAACGGATAGAGTGCTGCGCAACCGATCATGATGCCATCGTGTTCAAAAACAATAAATCGGTCGATTTCAATCTCCAGTAATTCACGGTTTCTTCTGACCAGTATGCCTTCTGCTTCGAGTGGTTCAATTAACTGTAAAATAGCACCCACATCGTCAATTTGGGCATGACGGAAAGATTCCAGTGTTTCTTGAGACACCATGCATCCAATCCCAAAATGGGTGAACAATTCTTTTAAAATCGCGCCATCGGTGTGGCGATTAATCAAGTGAGTGCGTGAAACATTGTTTTCACATGCGTTGATTGCGCAGGAGAGTTTTTTTTGAATACCATTAGGTAATTCAGTTTCGCTATTTTTTTGATTCTTTAGTAATAATTTACACTGTGCTACGGTTAATTCGCGTGGCAGTAGTGTTTTGTTATCTTGCGCGTGACTATTATTGTCCGGTAAATCCAGAAGAAAAATAAGTTTTTCAGCATGGAGTGCGCAGGCAACCTGTGTTGCAACGTCTTCCATCATCAAATTAAAAATTTCACCTGTCGGTGAATAGCCCAGCGATGATATCAAGATGACATTATTTTGATTCAGTCGGGCCTCAATGGCAGGCGTATTGACCTTTCTGACTTTGCCAGTATAGGTGTAATCAATACCATCTATAATACCAAAAGGGCATGCGGTAATGAAATTGCCGCTGGCTACCTGGATGGCGGCATTAGCCATAGGAGAATTGGGTAATCCCATAGAAAGTAATGCCAGAATTTCATGGTGAACAAGCCCCATTGCTTCTTTAGCATACTGCAATGCGGCGTTGTCGATAATGTCAATGCCCTTTACTGATTTAATGTTGAGTTGATTTTTGTTGAGCTGTAAAAGCATTTGCGGACGTGCGTCATGAATGAGTACAAGTTGTACGCCCAGGCTGGCTAGCAAATTAATGTCATGAATAAAGCTGACAAAATTTTCATCTGTAACGACTTCGCCACCAAAGCCGATGACAAAAACTTTGCCTCTAAATAGATTGACGTAGGGGGCAACAGAGCGAAACCAAGCGACAAAATCTGCAGTAGTATTCATTGATTGGCTGTGTTTAAGCTATACGATTTTGAAATTTAAAGAGTCTATCGTAAATCAATTTTCTAAGCACTCATGGGTTTAGAAGTCACCCCATTGCATTTGAAATGCTGAAATTGCTGCTAGTGCGGCTGTTTCCGTTCTTAATATGCGTTTACCCATTTGTAACGATAAAAAACCGGCCTGCTGTAAAATTGTTTCTTCATCAGCTGTAAATCCCCCCTCCGGTCCAACCGCTAATGTCAAACAGGTCGGTGAGGCTGAGGTAGATAAACGAGTCAAACTGTTGTTTCCGGTTGGTGAAAGCATAAAATTGTAATAGTCTGAAATACCGGGCTTCCTCACACTGATCCAGTCTGTAAGTGACATCAACTCAGAAACTATTGGTACGGTATTTCTACCGCATTGTTCGCAGGCTGCAATTGTTACCCGTTGCCAGTGCTGAAGGCGCTTTCTAGCACGGTCTTCAGACAATCGCACGATACTGCGGGTTGTTGTTACAGGTTGGATATGGGTAACACCCAGTTCAACAGATTTTTGTATTATCCAGTCCATTTTTTCGTTAACACAGAGTGCTTGAGCAAGCGTTATTGTTAGCGGGGATTCGCGTTCTATTGCATGATGTTGAGCAACGGTAACCGTAGTTACGGCCTTACGGATATTTTCAATGTGTGCGGTAAATTCTCCACCTGTTCCGTTAAACAAGATCACTGAATCACCAGTTTTGGCACGTAAAACACGGGCTACATGATGCCCTGTAGTCAAAGTCAGTTCAAGGGTCTGGCCGACGCTAAGGTTGCTATCATGGAAAAAACGGGGTGGCATATCCAAGGTTTGGTGTGTTGTGTGTCGAAAGCTGTAAGTCTACTCATGATAATATACCATGATCAAATATGAAGATTTGTATTGTGCTTTTTTCAAGGAGAAAATATATGGCAAGTTTGGAGACGCCTGTATGTGAGTTCGGTTGGAAAGCTGTAGATTTTGATTTATTAGGTGTTGATGGAAAACGTTACAGTTTAACCTCAGCGAAAGGGGAAAATGGATTGCTGGTTATGTTTATTTGTAATCATTGTCCTTATGTAAAAGCAGTACAGGATAGGCTTGTTCGGGATATCAATGAACTGAAGCAATATGGTATGAATGCGATAGCGATAATGTCGAATGATCCTGCGGACTATCCAGAAGATTCGTTTGACAATATGGTTAGAGTCGCCGAGGAATTTAATTATCCATTTCCATATGTATGGGATGAAACGCAACAGATTGCTAAAGCATATGGGGCTGTTTGTACACCAGATTTTTTTGGATTTAACAGTGCACTGGAGTTGCAATATCGGGGTCGTTTAGATGCTTCACGAAAAGAGGCGGCTGCGCCTGATGTACGAAGGGATCTGTTTGAGGGAATGCTACAGGTTGCCAAGACAGGTCAGGGACCTAAAGATCAGATACCGAGTATGGGTTGTTCAATTAAATGGCGTTCTGAATAATCGTGCTAGACAAAGTTATTGCGGTCGTTACTGAGGTTGCGCAACAAGAGGTCATGCCGCGTTATCTGCATGTAGCGCGACAGGTAAAAGATGACGGAAGTAGTTTCACCGAAGCTGATATTGCGGCGCAGGCAGTTTTGCTTGAAGCGCTGCAAGACATTCGTCCAGGTGCAGTCATTGGTGAAGAAATGCCGGAGAATGAACAGCAGGTACAGTGGCATAAAGGAATGAGTGGTGAGACAGATGGCGTGTGGAGTGTAGATCCGATTGACGGTACGTCAAATTTTCTTAACGGATTGCCATATTTTGCTATTTCTGCAGCTTGGATGGAGCAGGGTAAAAGTATGCTGGGCGTTGTTTATAATCCTGCAACTCAAGAAATGTTTTATGCCGAAACAGGATGCGGGGCGTTCCTGAACGGAAAGCCGCTGCCAATCAAACGACATGTTGTTACGTTATCCAGTGCAATTGCAAATGTCGATTTAAAACGGCTTCATAGTAAACTTGCTACTAAAGTCGCGACAAATCCACCCTACGCTTCACAACGAAACTATGGCGCATGCGCACTGGAATGGTGCTATACAGCTGCGGGATTTTTTGATTTATATTTGCATGGGGGGCAGAAACCCTGGGATTATGCAGCTGGTAGCCTGATTTTGGAGGAAGCGGGCGGCTATATGTCAGGATTTGAGTATGATGATTATTGGGCGGGTTCGCCGTGGCGACGTTCCGTGATCGCTGCGTTGGATTCAAAATTGTTTCAACAATGGCGTCATTGGGTAAGGATGCACCAGTAGCATTAAGTGCACAAATTAGTTTATTTTTATTCCACTCGGTATGTAGTTGTGGTCCATTTTTTAAATGGGCTTTGTATTTTTGTAATATTACCAGGAATTTTTTACATTGCTAATTAGTCGTTTATATGCCTGTTCTTAAATTGTCTTCAATATATGCGGCATAAACATAGAGAATTTTGCTTTCTGGATAAAGACTATAAGGAGTACTCTTAAATGGACGACCTTCAAACCTTGCATGGTACTAAAGTACTTATTATCGATGACAGCAGTACAATTCGAAGAAGTGCAGAGATTTTTTTAAATGACTTTGGCTGTGAAGTCATTCACGCATCGGATGGTTTTGAAGCAATGGCCAAAATTGTCGAACAACATCCAGATATTATCTTCATAGATATTGTTATGCCGCGGCTAGATGGTTATCAGGCATGTCAATTAATTAAAAAAAACCCGCGTTTCAAAGCGACGCCTGTGATTATGCTGTCGAGTAAAAACGGATTGTTTGATAAGGCAAGGGGGCGTATGGCTGGTTCAAATGAATATTTAACAAAGCCATTCACTCAGGATGAATTATTACAGGTTATCCAGCGACATATGTTGCAATTAAGCAACAGCTGAAGTACGCACTTCAATTATTCTGTCTGATTATATCGCATTATCGTTCGATACAATTTGGACTATGCCCTGTTAAAATGGAGGGAAAAGATTTTTGTTATATGTATATGATTATTAGTGCTAAAGTAATGTTGTTATACAGGTTCCCGCCATGTTCCCGGGGATGTTTTATGACAAATGACTTGACTTTGGTTGTCAAGGTCGACTAGCCTGTGGGTTACAGCGAGAAAGGCGCTTGGGGAGGAGTAGAGCGTTGTTGTAAAAATAGCAGTACTAATTAATTAGTATTAATTGA
>JAUIIB010000013.1 GCA_030431985.1 Gammaproteobacteria bacterium | reverse complement strand
CAAACCAAACCCGCACAACCACTTGCCACTCAGATTCTCTTTCAAAAACCGCTCACATTCACGATCACTCAAATCTTCCATAAACTGTAACAGCAGACAATAAAACAACCGTACTATGCCATAACCTTCCCGGCCTAAATCAGACGACACGCCAGATAAGCAGCGTTCTATAAAGGACTCATTGAGCACCTGCTTAAAGTAACGGTAAGGATGGTCTGCCGGAACCAACTCTTCCAGTGAAACCATTTCGACTTGGCGGGACATTGGACTGCTTCTCCTCATGTGTGAGTGTACTTCTATTTTAACAAACCAATCTTCCACATGATTCTTTTTCCAAAATGTATGGGTATTTCGTGACAGGCCCCTTCACGATGACATAGTTCGACTATGCTGTTTTTGCCACACAGGCCTTTCAACACAAAATGCGTATCATTTCTTCTACTGGCGGGGTACATGGCAAAGATGATGAGGTAATCGATGTGATAGTGCATTTTTCCACAGATACGTAGAAGGTAATGGTAAGATTAGAGCAGAAGAAGACCAATATTGATATCGTTGAATGCAATTATGCTCTGGATAAAATCGCTACATATTATTTTTATGGTGACATGGTTTGCTGGACTGTTCTATTTGCCAAGGCTGTTTGTTTATCATGCTATGTGTGAGGATACGCCAGGCAAGGAGCGTTTCAAAATTATGGAGCGCAAGCTCTATTACGGCATTATGACTCCAGGCGCCGTGCTGACTGTTATCTTTGGTGTGTGGCTATGGCTGGGTTACGGTTTTTCAGGTGGTTGGTTGCACGCCAAACTTGTCCTGGTGTCGACCTTAATCGTTTATCATTTCTATTGTGGCCGGTATGTCAAAGCGTTCAAGTACGATAATAATATTCATAGCCATGTTTTTTATCGCTGGTTTAACGAATTTCCGGTACTGATTCTATTTGCTGTTGTGATGCTGGTAGTCTTTAAGCCATCAGTGATGTAGGGTTTGCGATTATGCAGTAGTTATATATTTTCTAAAAATGATTTTTAAGTTTTTGGAAGCTAAATAAAATCAGTAGAATACTGATGTATTACTTTAGCATGAGAAATTAATTTTGGAGTCTTCAAAAGAAAATCATCATAATAACAGGTTGGGGCCTCAGAAAAACGTCTCAATGTTCTAATGGCGTATGCTAATCGATTGATGAGAGTTTCAAAATTTCGTTTGAGCAACGCGCTGATCGCTGGTATGCCCCACTGAAAACAATAACTCGTAAAACACCTATCTTGAATACATTATCTGCAGTATTCCTTTTTTTCTCAATCTTTATTGCTTATCCGCTTCATGCCGATCAGATAACTAATCTGCTTGCTATAGATGCAAGCCATGAAGAGTCAAACCAGGATTCGAGTGCGAATAAAGTGATAGAGGTTAACACTTCCAGGCAAACTGACAAAAAAATCCAGACGCGTTTACAGAAAATTTTTTCAGAAATTGCTTATTTAGCAAGAATAAAAGTTCATGTTAGTAACGGTATTGTGACCTTAGAGGGACAGGTTAATACAACTTCAGCGGAAAATAAAGCACTCCAGCTTGCCGAGCAGGTCGTTGGAGTTGTAGAAGTAGAGAATCAACTTGTTATCAATCATGATCTGGAAGATCGCCTGGAGAATACGTGGATAAAGCTTGTTAAAACTTTAAAATCGGTGCTAACAAGTTTACCCATTGTATTGATGGCAATTACTGCATTTGCGTTATTTTGGATTATCGGCCGATGGTTATCACGACGCCAAAGTCTTTATCGTAAAATAGCGCCCAACTATTTTTTAGCGAATTTGTTGGGGCAAATTACGCAGCTTATATTCATCTTGTTCGGGTTGATTTTTGCATTGTCTTTATTGGATTTAACCGCCTTGCTGGGGTCAATACTCGGCGCTGCTGGTATTATGGGATTAGCAGTTGGTTTTGCGGTCAAAGATACCGTAGAAAATTATATTGCCAGTATTTTGTTAAGCTTGCGTAACCCATTTGAGGTTAATGACCTTGTTAGCGTGAATGGAATTGAAGGCAATGTTGTACGTTTGACTACTCGCGCGACAATTTTGCTTTCTTTAGATGGAAACCATATCCGCATTCCCAACTCAAGCGTATTTAAAGCAGTCATTATTAATTACACGCGTAATGCTGAGCGGCGTTTTGAATTTGATGTCGGTATAGATCCTCAACATGATTTGTTAGCTGTGAAAACACTTGCCTTAGAAGTGTTAAATTCAATAGAAGGTGTTTTGAATGATCCTAAACCTATGGTATCAATAGAAGCGCTGGGTGATTTTAGCGTTATTTTGCGAATCTATGGTTGGACGGATCAAGAAAAATACGACTTTTTAAAAGTGAAAAGCGAAACTATCCGTCAAATTAAACAGGCATTTGATCAGGAAAATATTGTTATGCCGGAACCGACTTATCGTATTCTGAAAGCTGAGGAAGCAAATGTACATGCAGTCGACGAAGATTCCAAACAGAGTCAATCACTTTCGGCAGACCAGCAACCCCGTATGATTTCAGATATAACGGTGGACGTTAGTGTTGACAATACCATTGAAAAAAAAGCAACAGAAGAGCTTGCACGCAGCGAGGTTGAGAATCTTCTTGATAAAAATGCCGCCCAAGAATGAGATAAGAAAATAAAATATTAGCTATGTTCCTTATTTTTTTTACTTTAACGGTTATTTTGACCGTTTTAACCGTTATTCCTATTAGTCGTCATGAAGCTTGGTGGATACGAGGGTGGGATTTTCCGAGGCTGCAGCTTTTTTTAATTATTTTAATTGTATTAATTCTTGAACTGCTGTTGCTTGATTTTCAATTGATAGAAACATGGATGCTGGTTTCAGCTATGGTGCTTTGTTTGATTTACCAAGCTTGGTGGATTGCACCCTATATGAAATTTTTTCCTGTAGAAGTCAAAGCGACGAATAATTCAATCGGCCTTCAACAAGAAATTAAAATTATTACTGCCAATGTGTTGATGACTAACCGCAATGCAAACGCATTCATAGAACTGGTTAACGAATACCAGCCTGATATATTAGTGACCCTGGAATCCGATTTATGGTGGCAGACTCAACTGGAAAGTATTGAAACTAATTATCCTTATACGATGAAGTGTCCGTTGGATAATTTTTATGGGATGCATGTTTATTCAAAATTGCCAATGAAAAATTGTCAGGTTGATTACTTAGTAGAACCAGATAAACCGTCAATGCATGCTTTGATAATCCTGCCTTCTGGGCATAGTGTACGTATCCACTTTCTGCATCCGGCGCCGCCTAGCCCAACCGAAAATGAAGAGTCTGTCGAGCGAGATGCTGAATTGATTATTGTGGCAAAAAGTGTTGCTGACACAGACGTGCCGGTTATTGTAACTGGAGATTTGAATGACGTGGCTTGGTCGAGAACAACACGGTTATTCAGAAAAATTAGTGGGTTGCTTGACCCAAGAGTGGGCCGGGGAATATTTAATACCTTTCATGCGGACTATTGGTTTATGCGCTGGCCTTTGGATCATTTATTTCATAGCCAGCATTTTACGCTCAAACGCATCAAAAGGTTGCGTAGCTTCGGTTCTGATCACTTTGCGCTATATACTGAGCTAGCTTACGAGTATGATCGTAATGGTCACAATAGTGATAATGGGTTAGACCCAGATGCGGACGACATTGCTTGGGCAAAAAAGAAAACGTCAGAACAGAATGTCGATAAAAATGACGTTCCACAACCGGAAAAGCACCCAGTCTAATTTGTTTATTTTCCGAATCTGTTGGCTCAATTTCTGTGACAGGTAGAAAGCGTTGCTTTTTTCTTTTCCATTTTTCTGGATAGGGCAGAGTATTATGTTTTTTATCGATTCTCAAGACGATTATAATCCAGTGCGCCGTATTCGACGGGATCGAGTAATTGAAAGGTTTTATGCAATTTGTCGCTGAATTGCCAAAAAAGTCGATGGCTACGCCGGATGCCAAATTTATGCATGAGCTCGCTGTAGCCAGTTTCATTTTCTAAATTGTGAATCTGTTCTACAAAGTCATTGAGCGATTCCGACTCAACCAGCCATAGTGCATCAGGGTATGCACCAACAAATCCAGGTAATACAGTTAGATAATCGTCTTCTGGTAAACGGTTGCCTTCCTCATTCAGCAAACTGGAGATATGGGCGTGTGCGCTGTTACGAAGTAGCGTATAGACTTGATCATTTTTGTTTTTATCAACGACAAAGAGTAACCCCATTTCAGGCATTATATTGGCAGCTTTGCCTTGAAGCGTATTAATCTTCTGTAATAGCTGCCGGTGATGCACCGGAACCGAATTTTTTTGCAGGTCGTATCGACTGGATAATGCACCAGATAGTTTCTGCTTCAATTGGGTATATAAAAATTGCTGAGCTGACTGTGTGTCAGGATAAAGAATGTTAGGTTCTTTTTTGACGTAGGCGTATCCATAGACATACTGCTTGACGGTTTTGCTGGCACCTCGGTACCAGTATTCTCGCAAAGTGGTACGTACGTTACTGGGGAGTAATGCGAGAAAGTTGAACTCACTCTCCATTCGCAAAAAATCCATATAGAGGCGGGTGGAGAGTTGATGGCCAATATTGCCGTAAACGTCAAAACCGGCAACAAGTAAGTAATGTATGCGTTCCAGAATCGGATAGTCAATTACCCACGCGGTCTTCGGGGTTTGTCCGGCTAAACCTTCTACTACTGTCGCGCTATCGAAGTGTCTGAACACGGTGAGTGCGGCATTTTGGTTATGTCCGTCACCGTTCCAGATCCAGTCGAGGTTTAAACCTGCATGCTGTTCCAGGATTTCATTGAGCAGTGAAGCTTTTTCTTTTAAATATGCTGCCTGCAGCTTTGAATATTTGGTCCAATGACTGATGATGCTGGCGTTGCTTTGACGTTCTGCAGGTATGTTTAATTGGTCGCTATGATTATTTATAAATCGGTCTCTATCGGCTAGTGCTTCTTGATCTGGGTTAACAAAAAATACCCAAAAATGGTCATTGATCACGTTAAGTGCAACTTGTCCACGACAGACCGAGCCTTTAATAAAGCCGTTTATCGTAAATTTCGCATGCTCCAGCATAAATCGAAACCGGATGTTAGCAGGTATTGCCAAAAATGTTTTAAAGGGATTGGCAGCAAGCTCGGCTTTGTATTCAGGCAGTTTATCTACCCGATAGGGTGTTTCCAGGAACAGGGTTTTATAACGCTTTAGGCGGTCGTTATTGAGCGCGTATGGTAAATGTGTTTTGGCGATAATGCTTTGTTCTACACGTTGTAACCGATAATAAACTCTGTCAACTTTTGGGTCGTCATATGGTCTGCGAGTACTGATTAAATTGATAGGTTGACCAGGCGGCGTACGGGAACGAACTATTTTAAAATATGCCTGAATAGCTTTGTTTTTGTTTTCCAGTTCATCGAAATACAAATGTCCCAGAAAAAGGTGCTCATAAATGTAGCGGGCGACTAGACGTTGTTTCTTTGTATCGCCATTGAGAAATGTTTCCCAGGTACGAATCTTTTCTTGGTATGCAGGGGGAAGTTTGGGTAATGCAGCTAAAGGTGCGCCAATTTGTAACCAGTATTTTAATAACCTAAATTCGGATGGGTCGATATTCGGCAGGCCATAGGGCATACCCCAATTGGGGTGTGAGGCAGCGTAATGTTCAAATTGGTCAATATCCGGACAGGTATTTTTTGTATCAAGCGAAAAATTAAAAATGTCATCAGGGATTTTTTTGTTGTGTGTGGTAATGTCGTTAAATGAGTTTTGCGCTTTCAGTTCTAGCATTCGATAAATTAGGCTGCTTTGCAGCGGTTCTTCATCTCGACTCTCATTCAAGATTGGATAAAAACCTTTTTCCCGCCATTGTTGCACATTGTGCGCGTCCTCAAATAAACGTGTTAAAGGATCTGCAATAAATCGCGTTCCGTTATAAATAACCTGTTTGCTTGCGCCACGATTGATTCCTTCAGGGGATGTCAGGTTTGTCTGGCACGGTGCATCATAGCAGCCATGGCAAACGATGCACCTTTTATCAAGAATGGGTTGGATATGTTGAAGATATAGCTGCTCCTGATCTGGTGCATGTGTTACATAGCGATTAGGGATTGAGTCGGGTTGTGACAGTTGATGAGTGTTGCATGCTACTAATAGACAGCATAACAGAAACAGAAAGCTTTTTTTCAAAACCACCTCATTTTAGACATATCAATCAAGATTCAGGCTAGAGTAGTAAATTGTATTGTAGGGATTGCATCAGTGTCGTTTATTCTATAATTGAGCAACAAGAGACAACAGAACAGACAGAAACCAGAAATCGATACATGTGCAATTTTACAAGATATTTATCAGAAAAATTCTAAGTTTGTTGTTTTTAGTTGTATGAATTCAAGATCAGTCTTTTTTCAGGGAATTGAATACAAAATTCGCTGCCTTTGCCGACTTCACTTTTTATTTTGAGTCTTGCCTGGTGACGGTTCAGGATATGTTTGACGATAGCCAGTCCAAGTCCGGTACCACCTGTTTCTCTAGATCGGCTACTGTCAACGCGGTAAAAGCGCTCGGTTAAACGCGATATATGCTCTTGTTCAATGCCAACTCCGGTGTCACATACGCTGAACATGCCTTTTCCTTCCTTAATCTCCCAGCATATTGTAATTTCACCATTTTCTGGCGTATAGCGGATTGCATTACTGATTAAGTTGCTGAATGCACTGCGTAGTTCTTCTCGACTCGCCAGGATCTGACCTTCATTCTTAATATCAAGCTCAATTTTGTGTTTCCCGCTGCTAAGTGATTGGGCTTCGTTATAGATTTCATGCAGTAAGTCTATAATCTTTACGGGTCTCTCATTTAATTTATCTCGAGTACTTTCGAGTCGCGAAAGTGTTAATAAATCTTCTACCAAACGTTGCATGCGGATAGTTTGTTCAGTCATTGCATGCAACGCATATTGATGCATTGAATTATCTATATCCGGTTCGCCTGACAACATTTCAAGATAGCCATTGATCACCGTCAATGGTGTGCGAAGTTCGTGCGAAACATTTGCAATAAAATCCCTGCGCATTATTTCGATTCTTTCATAACTTGTGATGTCGCGGCTAATTAATAATTTTTGCTGATTGCCATAAGGTACAATCTGTATTAACAGCGTTAATCGGTGATGTCGCATTTGCCTTAGAACCAATGGTTTGTTGAATTTGCCAGTAGCAAGATAATCAACAAACGATTGTTGGCGCACCATGTTGGTAATTTGTTGATCAACGTCAAGTGTCAAATTAACGCCCAAATGTTTTTCCGCAACCGGGTCGCACCATTCAATATGATTGTTTTCATCCAGAATCACGATACCATCGGGCATTGCAGCAGTGACGCTTTGTAATTGCTTCAATTCAAAATTAATCAGTTGCTGACTCTGGTTTTGCATACGTACGAATCGTGCAAGATGCGCAAATATATTATCCCAGATACCTCTACCAGCCGGAATACTGGATGGAGTGTGATCAGATATGAGCAGCCATTGCTCGAATGCAGTCAGGTGCCATGTATGGTGAAGGACTAACCATAGCATTCCAATGCTAAAAGTAATCCACCCTGTTAACGCCTCGTTAAATATCCCGATTAGAAATGCGACAATCGCAATCAAAAAAACAGAGCCTAATCGTTGCCAAAAACCAAACACAGAATAATCCTATGAAATAACCTTCAACTGTTCCGGTCCATATCAGGGTCAGCTGAGAAGCAGTAACCCGAACCTCTGACTGTTTTGATCAGATAGTCTTTATCTAACTTTTCCAGAGTTTTACGTAATCGCCGAATATGGACATCAACGGTTCTCTCTTCCACAAATACATGGTCACCCCATACCCGATCAAGTAATTGAGTGCGCGAATAGACGCGATTCATGTGTGTGACTAGAAAATACAATAGACGGTACTCGGTTGGCCCCAATATCACTTCCTTGTCGTTGACAGTAATGCGATGTCTTGACGGATCAAAGGATAGACCATCAATTTCAATTTGTTCGTCCAGCCTGTCAGGAGCGCGTCTGCGCAGCACCGCTTTAATGCGCGCGATGAGTTCTTTTGGTGAGAATGGCTTGGTTACATAGTCATCGGCGCCTATTTCTAGCCCCATGATTTTATCACTTTCGTCTGTACGTGCTGTCAGCATAATAATAGGAATTAACTGGGTGCGTTTATTGCTGCGTAATAAACGTGCCAGATCTACGCCGGGCATACCTGGTAGCATCCAGTCCAAGAGCACTAAATCTGGCAATTCTGCCTGAATAGATTGTATCGCCTGTTCTGCATTGTCTGCATAAATAGGCACATAGCCTGCCTGTTCTAGATTAATCGCAATCAATTTCTGAATGGCGGGCTCATCTTCGACAATCATTATTCTGGCAGCCATTTAATATACAATATACGCTCAGTTAATTTCAGTGATTTTCATTTACAAATCTGCAAACCCCAGTATGATCTTATACCTAGCATACGCTAAAATTTTTTTATAAAACTTGAACGATTTATTAACTATGGCCGGTTTAACTAAAGATACGCCTGTTCCTACAGAAATAAAATTTCATAAACAATCCAGAATACTTGATATTACATTCTCTGACGGCAAAGCGTTTCAGTATACCTGTGAATTTTTGCGTGTTCACTCTCCTTCTGCCGAGGTCAGCGGGCATAGTCCGGATCAAGCAGTTTTGCAGACGGGGAAAAAGATGGTCAATATACTGAAAATTGAGCCTGTAGGTCATTATGCCATTCAATTGTATTTTAGTGACGGACATAATACAGGTTTGTATTCATGGGATTTGCTCTATAAATACGGACTTAATCAGGATAAAATGTGGCAGAAATATTTACAGCGTTTAGAAGAAGTTAATGCGAGTCGTGAGTCGAACGCCTCAGTTCATCAAACATGTCAGCACGACTAAATTCCATTTAAGTATTTTTTATACCCAATTCATATATGAGTATTGTTTTAAATTATGACTAAAACCACACATTTCGGATTTAACACCATATCTGAGAATGAGAAAGCGGGTAGGGTCGCTGACGTTTTCCACTCAGTGGCCGAACGCTACAATCTGATGAACGATCTGATGTCTGTTGGGTTGCATCGCTTATGGAAGCGATTTGCAATCGATGTCAGTGGTGTTAAATCAGGTGACAGGGTTTTGGATATCGCCGGTGGTACGGGTGATTTGAGCACACTTTTTTTAAAGCGGGTTGGTAAAACCGGAGAGGTATGGTTAACCGATATCAATAATTCTATGTTGACCATTGGAAGGGATCGATTGATAGATGAAGGAAATTCCCCACCGGTTGCGCAGTGTGATGCTGAAGTTTTACCGTTTCCTGATAACTATTTCAATTGTGTCAGCGTTGCATTTGGGTTACGAAATATGACGCATAAAGATATCGCACTTAAAGAAATGCTCCGTGTCATCAAACCCGGCGGTACGGTTATCGTATTGGAGTTTTCCAAAGTGTGGAAGCCGTTGCAATCGATATATGACACTTATTCATTTAAGTTACTTCCTGCTATGGGTAAAATAATTACGGACGATGCCGAAAGCTATCGTTATCTGGCCGAATCAATTCGTGTACATCCATCTCAGGAAACGCTCAAGGAGATGATGGAAGAAGCGGGTTATGAACGTGTGGAGTACTTTAATTTGTCAGCAGGTATTGTGGCTCTGCATCGCGGCTACAAATTTTAGGATATGTTTGATCTATTGGAAATCTAGATATAACAGCTTTTTATGTTGTTGTATTTGGACATTATTTCAGAGTTGATTGCTGTATTAGCACTGGCTTGCAAAAAAAACGCCGTCGAAAGACGGCGTCTTAAATCTCTACAATTGAGGAGAGACTAGTGGGAGAACTAAAATAAGTGTAAGTGAAGCAAAATATTCGTTTTCAGTTGTTGTTTATCGGTAGTAATTTATTAGTAGATGCATCAATAACTCAAGAAGAAATGCCCTGATCTTGTATTAATATCCATTGCAACATTGGGTGGATAACCGTAGACAGGAGGTGGTGCATATACTGGTGCGTATCCATCATAATGATGATGGTGCCCGTAATGATGCCCATGGTGCCGATGATGACCTCTGCCAGCTTCAACGGACACTGATATGCCGGTAGCCAAAACAAGAAAATATACTCCAAGCATATGGGGTTGCAGAATATATTTTGTTTTTGTTTTCATCTAATACCTCAAAACTGTCTGTTTTTTGTGTTCCTATTCTAGGGGGATTTAGCTGAACAAAAACTGAATAAAACGACTCTGTGAGCCTGCCTTCATATACAATGCACATTATCTATCACGAAGATTCAATCAAAAGGTGGGTATGCCAAAAAGTGTGAATCTATTATCACGTAAATTTCAATTTATTATTGGTGTCGGAGCTTTTGTGGCCTTTATGGTTTTTGGCGCATTTTTAAGGGTTAATTCACAAGGCGATACTACAGAAAGCTACCCGAAAGGATTTCGTGGCAATACTTGTACTGTCGAAACAGAAACACTCATAATTGGCTATTCAAGCTATTATCTTCCAGGCAATAATGAAAAAGTTTCCGGGGCTGATCATAGAACCGCTCATATGCCGGTTCAATGCGGTAAAATCCCGAAGCCTGGTATGTTCAACATTGCGATTGACCTTCTTTATCCACGTGCCTCTCGCGATGTGCCGTTTTCTTTGCGTCTTTTTAAACTGGTTTGGATTGATGACAAAAGTACTGAAGAAATTGAAGTATTATCTATTCCTGCGCAAGCTTATTCGTCAGGAGTAATTACGCACTCATTCAAGTTGGATGAGGAAGGACAGTATTTCGTCTATCTTGAAGGAAAGGGTCTTGATAATGTGGATTATCATTTACAAGTACCCATCACAGTCGGCCATAATTGGCGGGACAGTGTGAGAAACTTTTTACCACCTTTTTTTAGAAGATTACTCTAAAAAATTAAGCTGTTTGAAGCAAGTATACGTATATCTAATGAGTCCGTTGTTTCTAAATGGTTTACTTGAATTGCCGTTAAAGGATAAATGATTCATAAATATACCTAAATAGAGAGGTCTGTATGGATATTACCGATATTGCTAATACGGCGACAACGATGAGTGACGCTTACATCCAGCAAGCGTCCGGTACTGCTGTTTTTAAGAAAGCACTTGATATAGGTGCGGACAATGCAAAGGTACTTATTGAGGCGCTGCCCGATGTAGCACCAACGCAGAATCTGCCGCCTCATATTGGAAAAAATATTAACACGACAGCTTGAAAGATTGAATACTGCTATTTCCTAATTCAATCGTTAGAACAAATTGGTGTCTGAACAGCGCTTTTTGCAGCGCTGTTTTTTTTTTGGCAATACATTTGATGATTTGTCCAACGATGGTTGTTAGCAAACGCTCTAGGTGATATGACAAAGACTATCGTATCATTGCTCTTTTTACGGTTTTTATATTAATGGACAAAGGAGATAAAAATGGCGTTACGTATTAATGATCAGGCACCAAATTTTCAGGCTGAGACTACACGTGGTAGAATTGATTTTCATGAGTGGATTGGGGGTGGCTGGGCAGTGCTATTTTCCCACCCGAAAGATTTTACACCTGTTTGTACAACCGAATTGGGATATATGGCGAGTATTCAGTCCGAATTTGATAAACGCAACACTAAGATTATCGGACTGAGTATTGATCCACTTAGCGATCATCATAAATGGTTGGATGATGTTGAGGAAGTGGGTGGCTCTAAGGTTGAATATCCGGTTATTGCAGATACGGATCTTCACATTGCCAAACTTTACAATATGTTTGCGGCCGATGAGGCAGGCTCTGCTGAAGGTCGTACCGCGATGACAAATGCAACAGTTCGTTCGGTTTTTGTGATCGGTCCCGACAAAAACATCAAGCTGATGTTGACATATCCAATGACAACAGGCCGTAACTTTAACGAAATTCTGCGTGTTATCGATTCAATGCAACTGACCGCAAAACACAAAGTTGCGACGCCCGTCAATTGGCGTCAAGGCGAAGATGTTATTATTGTTCCTGCAGTTAGTAATGAAGAGGCAGAAAAAACTTATCCTGACGGATGGGAAACAGTGAAGCCCTATCTGAGGAAAGTAAAGCAGCCCCAATAGCATTGTCATCCATTCGAAACTTACGATCCCGAGCATCAGAGTCGGCTCCTGCTCGGGATTACCGATTATGATGGCGAATTCATCGGCAGTAGATTGTATTACTTGTTGTAAATCAGTTTGTTTATGTTTTGTTTCATTAGCGCGGCTGTTTCTTTCAAGGCGTTTTTTTCAATTTGATTAAACTTGGGATTAAGATACCTTAGAATACCGGCGCGTCCGACTACAACAGGAATACTGAAGCAATTATCTTCGATTCCCTGCCACGCTCTAAAATATGTACTTAAAGGCATTGTCCGGTGATCATTAAAGACGATTGCTTTAAGTACCTCACAAGCTGCAGTTGCGATTGCGTAATTGGTGTAACCTTTCAGATGATATACGTCTAGACCAGCTTTGTTTACTTCTTCAAAAATGTTGCGATGAACTGGATTATCGGCGATCCGTTCGCTGCCAGCAAATGCATTGCTGAAAACCGGAAACTGATTTGGTCCATGTTCGCCTAGAATGTATGTGCGTAAATCATCCGGGTGAATTTTTTCTTCATTTGAAAGCAGCACTCTGAAACGGGCCGAGTCAACGAGCGTACCGATTCCCATAACTCTTGTAAATGGTATACCCGCAATCTGGGCTGTTAAATAAGTTAGGATATCGACGGGATTGGAAATAATAATGATGATTGCTGAAGGGTTGTTTTGGGTCAACACGGGGATAATTTTTTTAAATAATCTGACATTTTCCGGGCCTAAATCCATCCTATTGGCAATTTTTTTCCTGCCAGTGTCAGATACCGTAATCACAAGAAGATCGCTGTCTTTTACTTGTTCAATGGTGCTACTTTCAATAGTTATCGGTCGTTCACAAAAGGATAATGCATGCTGTAAATCCAGAACATGTCCTTCTATTCTGGCGGTATTACGTCCTGCCAAAACAAGATGGCTACATAATCCCTTGAGGACTGTGATATATGCAATGGTGGAACCAACATGCCCGGTTCCGATGATTGAGATTTTCACACTGAGCTGATTTGTTGATTGTGGTTGTTAGGGGCGGTAAATCATTTGTTGCCGCATAGGTACGAAAATCGCCAGTACTTTATTTTGTATTCGATGGGGTATGTTGGCTGAATACATGGCGTTAATAAGTAAGTCGACGCCACGATTGAAATCAGCCTCGGTCATATTCATTCCATCATGCACCCTTTCCATAGTGTCACCTGTGTATTCACAAGGGCCGCCAGTATGAAAGCAAATATGCTCAGTCAATTTTGAGCGGAATCTTTCAACATCCGAATCCTTGAAATATTCAAAAATTACTGGGTCACTTTCGATTTCCACGATAAACTTATCAACAATTTCTGCTATTTTGTGACGGCCACCCAGACTTTCATACACGGATTCCGAATGAAATACGTGCATACATGCCGACAACAATAGTGTAATTAAGAGAAAAAATTTTTTTAAAATCGTTACCATAAATATCCCGTTGCAGATAGATAAAAACCATTTTGATTTTTGGCGCCAGCAATATCTCCGAGTTGCGTCCACGCCAAAGTTATATTAAAGCGTTTGTTAGGAATATAGGTTATGAAGAAATCATGCCAGTCATCCTCTTTGACACCCACTAGATTATTGGGTTTTTGTCTGAATTCATAGCCAACCGCAAAATGTCGGGATAATAAAACACCGACTGAGCTTTCAAATACCATTTGATAGTCGTTGTTTTTCCCTCCGCCAAAGCCAAGCAGGCCAAGTTGGTTGGCTTTAGTCGCACGGCCGACCAAATTCCAGACTAAATTGTAGCCACCAACTGCACCGAGATGGACTTTAGTGGCGGCAATGTAAAAATCAGTGCCACTGTTATTATTTTTTGCGCCAACGGATGATGCAATTGCGCCATCCTCTAATCTCTTGTGTTGCATGCCAATACTAATTTGAGGCAGAAGCGTGTATATGAGATCACCGTATAAGCGAATTTTTGCGCCGTAAATATTTTGCTGGATTTGATCGCCTGAAGCAGACAAATTGAGATTTTGTCTTGCAAAACTGACTTCTAAACGGTCGAATAATCCTACGCTTGCGCCAAATGAATGTAAGCGATAATCATCGAGAAAGACCAGTGAATTAAAAGCGGACAACGATGTTTCATCACGGCTGTCGTACCCGGAGATTGTTGCCCACGGCACGATGCCGCCGCCTCCACTACCTTCTATTTGAGTCAGTCCCGCGGTTTCTAACAACTTACCTTGCCCGGCAATCACCAAGTTGGCTGCCCATAGACACAGCATTATTATTACTTTCAATACGCCAGGCCATAATAAGATTCTCGGTTTAGTTATCATATTATTTCCTCAGTTTCTGTAATAGTCCAATTGGTATTTTGATGCTCAATGAGCCAGTTTGGGACGTTATCCTTCGGCATTGGTTTGCTGATAAAATAGCCTTGAATCCAGTCACACCGCCAAGAATTTAGTAGTTGTAATGCTTTTTCGTTTTCGACGCCTTCAGCTACAATTTCCAGATTAAAGGTTTGTGCCAGACCGATGATGGTTTGGACGATGTTTTGATCGTCTTTTTGTTGATCAAGCTTGAGAATAAAGCTTTTATCAATTTTCAATTCGGATACCGGCATATTTTTTAAGTAAGCTAATGAAGAATAGCCCGTACCGAAATCGTCTATTGCCAGGTTGAATCCATTTGTTTTAAAGGCCTGCAGTTGGGTCACGGCTTTCTCTGGCTCAGCCATTAAGTCGCTTTCTGTAATTTCAAAGGCGAGCGCATTTTTGTCTAATCCGGATTGTTCCAGGCGCTGCATAATCATGGGTAACAAATCATGATTAGAGACATCTTGAACTGAAAGGTTAATTGCAACTTGTAAGTTGGTGCCGTTTTGTCGCCAATAAAGTAAATCGTTGATGACATGTTCAATCAGCCAATAAGTCAACTGTCGGATAAATCCCGCTTGCTCGGCAATGGAAATAAATAATTCTGGTGAAACAAATCCGAGTCGTTTACTATTCCAGCGCATTAGCGCCTCGGCTTTCGTGATTTTTCCCGAGTGAAGATGTAGTTTGGGTTGATAAAAAACCGTAAGTTCCGATTCAGATAAGCTCAGCGATTGTTTTAATTCGCGCAGGACCTCAAGCCGGTACAAATAATTTTCTTCCAGGTCTTGACGATAGGCTTGGAATAATTCTTCATTTTGCCGGGCGTGATCGACGGTTATGCTTACCCGGCGAAAAAGTGTTTGTACATCTTCAGTATCATCAGGATAATTTACGAGGCCAATTGAGAACCGTATGTTTATAACGGTTTTTTCGATTTCCAGCGGCTGTTCCAATTGCTCGCGAAGGTTGGTGAGCTCTACTTCATTTATAGACTGTTCGGGTAGCCATAATAATTCTCCGCCGCTTAATCGTGCCGTGTGTCCACCTATCTTCAGTAGCCTCTGAGCAAGTAATTTCAAACAGCCGTCACCGATATGGTAGCCAAATGTATCGTTAATCCCACGAAAACCAAGTATATTCATTCCAAATACTTGGAATGGCTGTCCTGCTTTAATTTTTTCATTAATGATTTCGGTAATCTGAAACCGGTTAAATAAATTGGTCAATAAATCATGACGGGCCTGAAACTGAATTTTTTCTTCCCGGTCACGAATGTTATTCTGCATAACGCTAAATGAACTCGATAATTTGCTGATCTCCTGTGTATCACATTGAATATTAATGCTTTCATGGTAATCCCCATGGGAAATCCTTTGAGCCATTGAAGCGAGGTCTGTCAAAGGAAGAGTCAGTTTTTTTGCAAATACTGCTCCCAAAAGTAACGCAATACCAATTGACACTAATGTAATGATCGTTATCTCGAGTTGTAGCAAATTAAATTCGCTAAACAATTCATCCAAATCTTCAGTGAGAATAATCCATACATTATTATCTGCTCTCTCGTATAACAAAAAACGTTTAGATAGGTATTTGTTTTTTTGTAGAAATGGAAATCTCAAGAAATCAAGCTCTGGATCAATGCTTTGAAACGCATGTTTCATCTGGTGTGGAGGTAACGAACTGATCGCTAAATTTTCGCCGCTGGTCTGGCGTGATTCAATTGTGGTATATAATTTTGTAATTGCAGTCAATTCATCAATCAGCGCTTTATTGATTTCAAAACTAACTGCAGCAATAGCAATAGGGGCCGGCGCATTAATCGTGAGTAAAATAACCTGATAGAGTTGTTTATCAATCTGCAGAATTGATACTGCGCCACCTTCACTGATTGCTGCATTTACTAGCGCTTCATCCAGCGTAAAGGTGTAGTTGTCAAGTTCGCTAGATGTGCTTGAAATAAGCGTGCCGTTTAATCCGAAAAGTGCCATTAAGTCAGCAGATATTCGCTGGCCATGGTTATGTAATACACTGGATATTGTGGCTTTATCCCGGGAGGCAACAGATTGGATAAAACCATAATCGGCAGTGAGTACCTCTGCTGAGCTATATAACTGGTTTTCCCTGCTGTCCAAGACCTGGGTAAAAATATTCTGACCGATACCTAAATCATGTTTGACTTGTGTTCGTACATGATTTGTTGTCGATATCCAAACGATTATAAGAATGGCCGTTGTTGTTAAGCCTAACAATCCGCCAACCAGCTTGAATATGTTGTAATTTAAAGTACGTAAGCCCAATTTATTTGAACCTTGCTTTAAATTTTCTCTGTTTTTTAATGAGTGGCGGTTGTAAATGCGCTGTTAATTGCCATACGCCGCTATTCGTCTGATTCTCAAGTGGTTTGGAAATGATTTTGTTTTCACTTTTGGATAAACGTGAATGCCAGATGTTTACTGTGCTGGGGGCTTCTCCGTCGAAAACTGCGATTCCATTTTTATCGGTGATGGTGGCTATTTCATTCTCTGCTACATAGACGTAGCCGACCATGTGATCATGAATATTACAACCCAGAATCACTATACCGGGTTTATCGAATGTTTTCGGTTGAGTAGGCGTGCCTTTATATAACTTTATTTCAAATGGTTTTGGTTCAGAAAAGCTATAAACATGGTGGCGGATGTCATCGCTATTTGGGAAAGACACGTGTTGTCCTTGGTGGATGACTAATATGTGGGGCACGAATGCTCTATTAACCTGATCCATAACTGCAATTTGTGAAGCGGAGTTTGATTTGCTTTCAGTTGGAATACTGATTACTGCCTGACTTACGGGGTTGTTATCTTGATCGAGTAATTGAATGTTGAATTGTGCAAGTACAACATTTGGAAAAACAATAATGAATAATGTACAAAACCATTTAATTTTAGCCATAAGCATTTTTTATTACCTATTTAGGTGATCAATAGATTTGACTCTTGTACTCATTTATCTTGTATATACCAGCATCTTAAAATAAATGAGAGCAATAGCTTTTAATGAATTTGCAGTAAAATTAACGGCTTTTCTTGATTTGTCGTTAGCGCTTTAGAAAGCAACTGGCAGTCTTTGGAAGAGTTTGATTGTGCTGGAGGGCAGTGAACGCTAGAAACTGATTTTGCTAAAACTATTATAGAAGTTATTTTTCTTGTCTTACTCGTCCCCATCCTATGCGGACGTTTAACAATTAAGTAATGTCCGAATAGTATCTGAGGCTCGATTATTCGGTTCGACCAATGTACAGTACAACCCGACTTGGTGTAAGGGTTATATTACGTCGACCTGACGGTTGGATATGTTCATAAATGTGGTTAAAGTATTGTAAATATGCCAATAATCTATCAGTAATGCATATAAACCGTATCAGTAACAAAATTAAGTGTCGGTTTTTGTTGAAATCGGCTTTATGCTAGGTGTAACAATATTTTTTGATATATGGATTAGAATGTGCGGGATATTTGGAATTGTGTTTGCCGATGGCATAACTGAACCACCTGAAGACAAACTTGTCGAATCATCAAAACTGATATCTCACCGTGGGCCAGATGGTCATGGTATTTACTCTGGGCCCGGTGTTGGTTTTGTGCATACCCGCCTATCACTTGTTGATCTTCAGCAGCGTAGTAATCAACCTATGTGGGACGCCGAACAGAATTTTTGTCTTATCTATAATGGTGAGATATATAATTTTCTTGAGCTGCGTCACTATCTTAAAGGACTCGGTGTTGAGTTTGCCACAACGAGTGATACAGAAGTTCTTTTAAAATTATTAATAAGAGATGGTATTGAGGCGGCTCTTCCACGGTTGCAGGGAATGTTTGCGTTTGCTTTTTATGATGTGAAGCGCAAGCGGATTGTATTAGCGCGAGATCGTTTTGGTATCAAGCCGCTTCATCTGTATTGTGACGATAACAAAATCGTTTTTGCATCGGAAATCAAGGCGATGAAACCATGGGTGGAATTAAAACCAAACAGTTTTCAAATGATCCGATATCTTATGAATGCAGGGGCGCCAATTCGTGACAAAGGGTTTTACGAAAATATCGATATTGTTCCGGCGGGTTCGGTTGTCACTATTACTGCTGGCGCACCACCGGAGTACAGTAAGTTTGCCGATGTGCTCGATAGTGTTAATCGAGATAAGATTGAGGAGCTTGAGGGACTTAGTAACAAACAAATAATCGATCTTGTCGATGAGCAAATGCAATATGCTGTCAAACAGATGTTATTTGCCGATGCACCTGTAGGTGCATTGTGCAGCGGCGGTGTTGATTCTTCGCTGATTATGGCTATAGCCAGTAAATATCATAACAATCTGGCTATCTTTCATGCCGATGTTGTCGGTCCACTCAGTGAATATGACGCAGCAGTTAACTTGGCAAAACATCTGAATCTTGATCTGTTGTCTGTTCAAACAAATGATGACGATTTTATCCGACTGACACCGGAAGTGCTGTTTCATTATGAACAGCCGTTCTCGGGTCATCCTCATAGTGTGCCATTTATGATGGTTTCAAAACTCGTTCAGGAAAATGGCGTAAAAGCAGTGCTGTCAGGTGAGGGCTCAGACGAATGCTTCCTCGGTTATGAATATATTGCACTCGAACCTTTTTGGCGCTTCTTTCATAGACAGATTGGGAAAATACGTGATTTAATCGAACGCATGCCCGTTATCGGTCATAATGTATTCAACACAGAGAGTAATTTTTCACAGCTTGTGCCTGACATGCTGGGACAGTTTGCTAATTCGATTGACCAACGTAATGCTAGGGAAGTCTACACAACGATATTAAAGAAGCCCGTTGACCAGAATATTCGTACATTGGATTTACTGCGTAATCATCTTGTCACGTTATTGCATAGAAATGACACGATGGGTATGAGTGCCGGTATAGAGGCACGTTTCCCATTCCTTGATGAAACATTCGTTGAGACGGCTGTTAATCTACCGCTACGCCACAAGATTCGCTTTTCCCCTGTTACATGGGAAAAAGATCATCCATTATTACGTGATAAATGGGTAATTAGGCAGGTTGCAGACCGGTATTTGCCTAAATTACTAAGTCGAAGAAAAAAACGTGGATTTAACGTGAATGCCTTCGGGCGTATGGGTGTACACAACCGTTTTTTTGAAAGTGATTTTATAAACAGTCAATTTAAACTTTCCAAAAACGAAGCAGCTTATTTGTTCGATACAGCGGATCAGCCTTTAAAACTCAAATTAATGATGCTTGAAGTTTGGGGGCGTTTGTTTATGCAGAATTCTTCTGTGTCAGAGGTGCAACAAGATCTTAGATCCTGCGTTTCAATAAAAAGTATTGGTCAGCATTAAAATACCCACGGGTTAAATAAATTATCTATAAAAAAGAAAACGTTTTATCAATAAAGTGGAAATACTTATTACCGAAAGTTAAAATCTCTTCAAAATAACACTATTAAAGATTTAAATATAAATTATGAATAAAGATATTTCTAATTCTGAGCTGGGAAACACAGCAAACTCCGTAGATTTAGTTTTTAATTCTGCAACAACAATTTCTGAATTGATCGCCAATATAGTGCCCAAGTACAGAAATAAGGTTTCGGTTATTCATGAGGAGCAGCATCTTACCTATCAGGATTTAGAAACCAATTCAAACAAGCTGGCGAATCGGCTGCATAAAATGGGTGTGGGACCCGGAGAATTGGTCGGTATCTACATAGATCGGTCGTTAGACATGGTGGTGGGTTTGCTCGGTATATTAAAAGCAGGTGCAACTTATATTCCACTCGATCCGGCATATCCTTCTGATAGGATTAGTTATATGCTCGATGATTCTGGTGCCCGACTGGTAGTAACAAAAAGTGCGCTGGCAGATTCGTTACGAAACTATACAGGAAAAACGCTGTGTTTGGATTCCGACTGGAAAACGATAAACCAAGAGTCGGAAGCGTCTCTGCCGCAGATGGCAAAACCGGATGATCTTGCGTATATCATTTACACTTCCGGATCTACAGGACGTCCAAAAGGTGTTGAAATTCCGCATCGTGCAGTTGTTAATTTCCTGCGCAGTATGCGTGAAGAGCCGGGAATGAGTGAGAATGACAGGCTCCTAGCGGTTACAACATTATCATTCGATATCGCCGGTTTGGAACTCTACCTGCCATTGACTGTTGGTGCGCAGGTTGTCATTGCAAGCCGCACTGCAGCGGTTGACGGTAGCATGCTCGGTCGCATGATCAAAGAGCTTGATATAACAGTGATGCAGGCTACACCTGCTACGTGGCGATTGTTATTGGATTCAGAATGGGAGGGAAGTTCTGGATTGCGTATTTATTGCGGTGGTGAAGCTTTACCTGGTGAGCTGGCTGAAAAATTGTTGCCGCGATGCGCTGAGCTCTGGAATCTATACGGACCTACAGAAACAACAATCTGGTCTACGGTCTGTCGAATAGAAGACACCAGTAATCCTATATCGATTGGACATCCAATTGCCAATACTGAAATCCAAATTCTGGATGATCAGTTGCAACCAGTTGCGACAGGAACGCCAGGGGAGCTCTATATCGGAGGAACCGGGTTGGCCCGGGGATACTACAATCGTAGCGATTTGACCAAGGAGCGTTTTATCGCTCATCCGTTACAACCTGATAGTGATGCGCGTCTTTATCGTACTGGTGATATGGCAAGATATCTGCCAGACGGTTCGCTGGAGCATCTGGGCAGAGTGGATTATCAGGTTAAAGTCAGGGGGTTTCGTATTGAGTTAGGTGAGATAGAATCTGCCTTGAATCAACTGCCAATGGTCAAGCAGTCAGTTGTGTTGGCAAGAGAAGACACGCCTGGCGATAAGCGCCTGGTTGCTTATATTATCTTTCAATCTTCAGAGCAATCTACAAGTAAAGTATTACGGGAGGCGTTAGCGGCAACGTTGCCCGATTATATGGTGCCGGGTTTTTATGTAACGATGGATGCTTTTCCATTAACCCCTAATGGAAAAATTGATAGAAAGGCATTCCCTGTGCCAGAATCAGGTCGTCCGGAACTCGCTACTGAGTATGTGGCCCCAGTAAATGAAGCAGAATCAAAGCTGGTTAAAATATGGTCTAAGGTGTTACGTATTGACGATGTTGGTGTCAATGACAACTTTTTTGATCTAGGTGGCGATTCACTCAAGGTTGCACAGGTTGCCACGCGAATTCGAGATGATTTTAGTGTTGATATTCCTTTGCGCTTGATTTTTGAAGGGCCGACAATTTCTGATCTTGCTCAAGCTATTACCCAATCAAACGCCAAACAGTTTAACGACCTGCCGTTTAGAAAAGTGTCTCGCGATGGTTATATACCATTAACTTTCGCGCAAGAAAGGGTCTGGTTTTTGCATCAATTAAACCCCAGAAATCTTGCCTACAACTTTATTTCTACAATAACGTTCAACGGTCATTTAGATATTAAAGCGCTTGAGCAGTCCCTGGGCGAAATATTGCGGCGCCATGAAAGCTATAGAACAACATTTCCGATGGTCGAAGGCAGGCCGGTCCAGATAATACACCCGACGCCAGATTACAAACTAAATATTATAGATCTTTCAGATAAAAGCCCTGAGGAGCAAAACGAAGAAACCGAGAAGTGGAGTCAAAAAGAATATCAATATCGCTTTGACTTAGCAAAGCTTTATTTGGTCAGGTGGACGCTTTTTCGTTATAGCGAGGAACGGAATGTACTCGTGCATATGGAGCATCATCTTGTACACGATGGCTGGGCATTCAATCTATTCATTCGAGAACTGGTCACTCTATATAACGCGTATGCAGATGGCAAATCTTCGCCTCTTGATGAGCCGCCAATTCAATTAGCAGAGTTTGCAACATGGCAGCATGAATGGATGCAGGGTGATATTTCGGACTATCAGTTAGCTTACTGGCGGGAAAAATTCAAGACAATCCCACCAGTTTTGGAGTTGCCTACACAAGGTTCGCGTCCGCCCAGCCAGACTTTCCGTGGCACATCGCTCAGGCCTGAAATACCATTAGATGTATGTAATAACCTACGTGCATTGAGTAAGAAAGAAGGCAGTACGCTATTTATGACCATGCTTACCGGTTTTATTGCATTGCTGCATCGATATACAGGTGAGTCGGACATCGCAGTAGGTACATTTTTTGCCAATCGACGTAAATTCGAATCGGAAAGTGTTATCGGTATGATTCTTAACAACGTTGTTATTCGTACAGCGCTTGACAAAGATCCTACAATACGCGATCTAATGCATCAGGTTCGCGACCTTGTTTTAGAAGATGCCTCATACCAGGATGTACCTTTTGATCGGGTTGTAGAAGCTGTTCAGCCTAAACGCGATTTAAGCATGAATCCTTTGTTTCAAGTTATGTTCAGCTTCCATGATGAACCGATGCCAGAGTCGGGGATGACTAACCTGGATGTCAAGATAAAACCTGTAATCAGTAATGGTTCATCTAAATTTGATCTGGGTGTTATCGGTATTCCTCACTCTGCGCAACAAATTGGATTAGCTCAGGGTTCTGAGAACGACGGACTTACCATGATTTGGGAACACAATACGGATCTATTCGAGACGTCCACAATTGCCCGCATGATTGAACACTACAAGATGTTGCTGCGAGCTATGGTAAACAACGCTGATCAGCGTATCTCTGAAATTGTATTGAGTGGCGAAGAGGAACGTAAGCAAATGCTGGTATCGTGGAATGATACAGCTGCTGACCTTAGACCAAATCTGACATTGCATGGATTGGTCGAAGAAACCTGTAAATCGGCACCGGACGCGACCGCAGTTGTTTTTGAATCTGAGGAAGTCACGTATCGTCAATTAATTCAGCAATCAAATCAGCTGGCAAATTATTTGCGGCGTAAAGGCGTACAACCTAAAACGTTAGTTGGATTGTGTGTCGATCGTTCGCCGAGAATGCTGGTCGGTATGCTGGCTATTATGAAAGTGGGTGCGGCGTATGTACCTATTGATCCAAAGTTTCCACGGGAACGGCAGTCATTCATACTGGAAGATGCTAATATCAACCTTCTGATTACAGAAGGTGATCTTTGCACAGATCTGCCAACAGAAAAAGCATCATTGATTAATTTTGATAGCGATGCTGAGGCGATCGGTCACGAAAGTACAGACATGAGTGAAACCGTTCATGTCGATACCACTGATCTGGCTTATGTCATTTTTACATCCGGTTCGACCGGATTGCCAAAAGGTGTACAGATTTCACACCAAGCTATCACTAATTTGCTGAGTTCAATGCGGAAAAAGCCGGGGATTAAGGCAGACGATCGATTCTTTGCAGTAACCACTTTGTCGTTTGACATTGCCGGACTGGAGCTTTATTTACCGCTTACAGCGGGTGCTCGTGTCATTATTTGTCCGCGCTCGGTAGCCGTTAATGGAGAAGCGCTTGCAGATCAGCTGAAAAACTCCGGTGCGACAATGATGCAGGCAACACCGACGACCTGGCAATTATTAATAGACACCGGATGGAAAGGTGCTAATAACCTTGTTGCCTTATGCGGTGGGGAGGCATTTCCTCAGTCGCTTGCGGAACAGTTATTACCACTGGTAAAAAGTTTGTGGAATATGTACGGACCAACTGAAACAACAGTGTGGTCTACGGTACATAAAGTCGAATCGGTAGATGGTGCAGTACCAATCGGCCGGCCAATCGATAACACAAAAATTTTCTTGCTGGATCAATACAACAATACTGTTCCACCGGGATTAATCGGTGAGCTGTGTATTGGGGGTATGGGACTTGCAAACGGTTATCTGAATAGGCCCGAGCTGACCAGAGAAAAATTTATTGATAATCCAGTTGCAGGCGAGACCGGTTCCAAGATATTTAGAACGGGTGATTTGGCGCGCTACAAGGAGGATGGCACGTTAGTGTGTCTGGGTAGAACTGATCATCAAATCAAATTACGCGGGTTTAGAATTGAACTGGGTGAAATAGAATCGCTAATTGAGAAATTGGATGGCATCAAACAGTCTGTCGTAATCGCCCGTGAGGACGTACCAGGCGATAAACGGCTTGTGGCTTATGTTGTTGCAGATGAGGCATCTAAAGATTCCAATCAGATTATGGCAAAATTGAAGAATCACTTGCCGGATTATATGATGCCGAGTACATGTATATTCATGGATGCAATACCATTAACTCCCAACGGAAAGATCGACAGAAAAGAACTGCCTGCCCCAAGCCGTGAACGTGAAGGGACCAGTAGCACCTATGTGGCGCCTCGAAATGAACAAGAGAAAATGCTTGTCGACATTTGGGAAGAAATACTTGGCGTCTCACCAGTTGGTGTACGGGATGATTTCTTTGATGTGGGCGGTCATTCATTACTGGCTGTTCGTTTGGTTTCTAAGATAGAAGAAAAAATTGGACAACGCGTTTCGCTTGCAGCACTTTTGCAGGGGCGTACGATTGAGTATGTTGCCAATACACTTTCTGATAGTGATAAAAAAGCTTCGCCATCGGGTTTTGTTCCACACAGAACAAGTGGCAATAAGCCCCCATTTTTTGCGGCAGGCAGCCATCCTAAGTACGCTGAGATACCACGGCACCTCGGTGAAGATCAGCCGTTCTACCAGCTGGATCTGTATGCTTTATTGACCGAGCGTATGGAAAAAGGGTTAAAACCTTTTACTCGTATTGAAGAATTTGCCGAGCATTACATACAGGAAATTTTAAATGCTTGTCCGCAAGGTCCTTATAATTTGGGTGGTGGTTGCGAGGGCGCTTATCTTGCTTATGAAATGGCGGTGCGCTTGCAGGAAATGGGTCATGAAGTAGGTGCGCTTGTGATGTGGATTCCACCAGCTTTGCGTGAATCCAAAGGCCTGAGTCCACGGCGATTTGCTTCATATTTGTCAATGGAGCGATTGCGCTATTTGATTACGGGTGGGACGCTGTTTAAATCAAATTGGCATGCGCTACGCGTGCTGGCTAAACACGAGGTGTTGGAATATCGTATTAACCAGGCACTATGTTCTTACGCACCATCTAAAGGCTACCGCGGTAATATCACACTGATTCGGACGGCAGAAAGTCCATTTGTGACTCGTGTGGATATTAATCGGCCATGGCTTGATCGGGCAACTGAAGGGGGCTCGGTTCATATCGTGAAAGGTAATCATGGTAACTGGCTATATGACAACTTGAATGATTTTGTCGGTATTATCGATAAAAGTTTAGAAATGAATAATCCATAATAACTATGGAGTGTTGTGGTTTATTCTAACTGTAAGTAATAGTCGCTTTTTCGTGTCGAGTTTTGGAGAGCTGAACAAGTTTCATTTGCAGTTTAGCTTCACTGAATTGATATGCCTGGGGGCTGCCGTAGGAAACCACTACGGCGATATTTCGCATATAGAACGAAAGGTCGTGAATAGTGCCGTCAAGAAAAGGCAAAACGAATTTTCCACGGGACGTTGGCTAGCGCATCATGCACTAGCCGATTTTGGAATTGATCAATTTGATTTGCTCCCCGGAAACGGCGGGCAACCCAAATGGCCTTGCAACATAGTTGGCAGTATTACACATACCCAAACATATGCTGCTGTTGCTGTAACGACACACGCGAATTACAGAGCTATAGGTATTGATCTGGAAAGTGTAGAGAGGCTGGACCGCACCTTGAACCCTAAGATACTTTTGCCCAATGAACAAGTGCATTACAAAGATATCGATGCGACATTGATTTTTAGCGCTAAAGAAAGCTGCTATAAACTTCTTTATCCGCTTGTCGGGGAATTTATTGATTTTCTAGATATTGAAATACAATTAAACGAAACTAAAAACGCATTTAGTGCATGCTATCGAGGACAGCATCAGCTGAATTGTATAATCGACCGGGCCGAAGGCCAATATCTGAAGTTCAACGATTACTGGCTGACTTGTATTACATTGAGAAGCAACATGTAGATATTTACGCAACCAGTCGTTTAGGTGCCTGGGTTTCCCCAGCTAACAAGCTGACATATCGTTCTAAAACATATTTGTCTGGAACATCCAGCATGTGCCGAATAAAGTTTGCACGATGTTGGGTATTGTAGAAATCGTGTTGTGGATCTTTTATGAAGCGTTGAATAGCATGATAAATGTCATCACGACAGTGCATTGTTGTTTCAGGGATATAGTGTGCGATAGTGGAACGGCCTGCATGTAAATAATCTGCTGAGAGTACAGGAGTTCCATGCTTGACGGCTTCAAAAGCAGCGGATGTGGCCACATCAATAACAATATGCGCCATTTCGATTAAATTGACAGAGTGTGCATGTTCCTGTGCAACTTCTATTCTCGGTGACTGAATTTGTCTGAGGATGCTTCTAAGTGGTTTCTGTTGATAATCGCGTGTATGAGGCTTAATAATGAGCTGTACATTTTCAAATTGGATCAGCATCTTCATAACCCGCTTTATTTCGTCCCAGAATAACGAGAATTCGTTTTTGCGCAAAAAGAATACAATGTTCAGTAACTGCTGATTTTTCTGGATAGCGGTTGTAGGCAATAGCCGCCGTAATCGAGCCAGCCATTCGTCGTTATACCTGGGTGATCCCAGCACTTTTATTTTAGTGCTGCTGATAAAAGGACGGTAGCGTTTTGCACATAATTCATTCGGACACACAATGAAGTCAAACATATCACTGAATGCATATTTTGCTTGCGGCTGAATACTGAATTCGTGATTGCGGATCAGTTCGTTGATGTGCGGGCTATCGCCATGCGGTAAAGAAATGCTGGTGTGACCTTCATTTCGGGATAATAAAAGTAAACAGTGCACGAATTCTAAGGGTAGAGTCGATTTTTGGCTGATCCAATCAAAAACAACCACACTCTTTATATTTTTTACGAACGCTGTTTTTAATAATAACTTTGCTATCTTATTCCAGAACTGCAGGCGTTTCTTTTTAGGCCACATATACGTGAACAGTCGATAAAAAGACCGATTCACATACTGACCCGAATAACCATATAGGACTAAGCTGATGGAACAGAAATGGAATTGATCCACCGGCGTTAGTAGATCGTGAATACTTAAAACTTTGACGCAAGCGAGTGTTGAAATAAACTGTATGCGGTAATCTTTTCTGATATTTGTAAAACCAATCAAAACCACGGTGCATTGGTGGCCCGATTGAGACCATTTATAAATGACAGGCACGATGTGATCAATATCATTATAGTGCCTGAGGAAAAAAAGCGCCTCACGCCGATACGCTCTAATCATTTAACAGCTCGCTTGCAGTTGTATTAAGAAAAACTGTTAGTCGTCATCTTCATCGTCATCATCTTCGTCGTCAAAGTAGTCATCATCCTCGTCGTCGTATTCGTAGCCATAACCAAGAGAATGACGGGATGCTTTAAACCCTTTTTTAATCCGTATTAATTGGGTTTCACCGTTGGAGTCGTCGACACCATCATTATCATTCGCAAAAAACATATCACCTCTCTTATTGATTGCAAGACTTTCGATTTTTTCTAACACCATGCCGCCTGTCGCTTCTAGGTCAGGCATCAAATCACGGACAAGCGTTTTATTTAACGTATCAAAACTGTCTCCTTCCGGTTTGAAAACCACTTCTGCAATAGAAAATTCATAGACGCGTTTGATACGTGCATCGGTATTCGCTTGATTATCGCGTTCAATTACTGCAAAGCGATCATTTCCTAGCGCTGTGATTTCAGACAATCCAACCCATCCACCATTCGGAGATTGGCGGACTTCCAGGGGATAATATGCAAAAGACCAGGTTTGATCTGAAGTGTCATAACGTCCGATTCTGACTTTACCGCCGTCATCGGTATTGTTTGGTTTGGGGTCATCAATCCACGGGCGCTGGAATGCAACATAGAGCACTTCATGACCGTTTTCTACAACCGATGCAACACCTTCGAAACCAAAACGCCGTTGTTTGTCATTCACGCTATCAGGCAGCGTGACCATTTTAATAATCGTACCGTCTTTTGCGGCATGTACCAATGTATTAAGACTCGTTACCGGCCGACTGGGATCATCCATTGACCCGGTGCCTTCCGATGCTATCCAGAAGCTGTTATCACCACTGGCGCTTACCGCGATGCCTTCAGCATCCAGATTAACAGTATTACCATTTTGATCTTTGAGAATAATTTCATCTGTGATTACCGCTGGCATTCTTTTTATGTTCATGGCATAAATGCGGCTTTGCTGATAAAAGCTGTCGTGTACGGCGTACAGGGTATTTTTATCCTTGGAATCCATTGCAAAACCAGATAAGGCACCCCAAGGGATAGGCGTACCATCGGAGCGGTTTTTTGAAATCACGGTTGGGTAACCGTTTGTCCGATTGAATATTCTGTTTGTTAATTGATAAATTGTAATAGTGCTGCGGAATTTATCGTCACGCGCATCGTTTTCGCTTGCAGCGACAAAAAGATTTCGTTTGGGGATAGCTTTAATCCCTTCAGGTCCAATACCTGCAGGCAAGACTTGCACCAACCGGGGCTTGTTATGCCTTTTAACTTTATAAACGAAAATCACACTAGATCTTTCGGATGCGACAAATAAATATGGGCTATGACGAAATTTGGCGAATTCAACATTTTCCGGTTCGTTACCTTTATTGCCGGAACGTCCATCGGGATAATGGCCCAGGCGGACGGTAACGTGATCTAATGTATTACCTGACGTATACAAAATATTGCCGTCCGTATCGAACAAGGTAAATCCACGGCTACCACCAAATAAATCACCTTCATCGGCTGTAGCAAAAACACTGTCGGAAATCCAGATAACACCATCAGGTTCACGTGCAATATTTGTCTGTGTATCTGTTAGACTAATTAAAGCTGGATCTTCTTCCTGTGTGTCGATCTGATTAAGATCGACACTACCTGCGGAAAAGTGGTTGATGATGGCGCCGGTTGCCAGATCAATCAGTACGATGTAGTTATTTTCCTGCATCGTGACGACCGCAATATTGTTTTCGTTAATATCGACATATTCGGGTTCCGCGTCACCGGTAAATAAATCAGCAATGCCATCTAGATTGACATCGCGAATCGACCAATCAGCAGGTGTTCCGGTGAGATCGACAATCTGCAACAGGCCTGCTGGTGCCTGTGGCGGTTCGCCATTGCCTAAATCCTCATCGCGTTCGTTTTCGATCACGACGGCGGCATAACGTTCGTCGGGACTGACTGCTATCGAATCCGGTTGTCCGGCCAGAGCGTGTGTTGCGACAATTGCCTGCGACTTGATGTGTACCACATGCAGGTGGCCGCTGGGTGCAACAAAGCTCGGTGATGTATTGACCGCAACTAGAGCGTATTTACCAGCAACAGCAACCGAAGTTGGTTCACCGCCAACGTCTATGGCGCCGAGCGCTTTTGGTTTAGATGGTCGTTTAATATCGACAAAACCGAGTTTGCCGGTTTCACTGTCGGTATAAACCAGTGTTTTGCCGTCTTTACTAGCATCGACGATTTCAGCAACCGTTTCCAGGTCTATATCGGTATTCAAATACACGGGGAAAGTTGCAATGCGGTTAAATATTGGGCCCGCTTGTGCGGTAAAAGGGGACAATGTGTATACAGCCAATACGATTACAGCAAATGTGTTGACTGTGATTAAAGATATGGTTTTATTGTTATGCATTCGGGCTCCTGCTATCTGTCTATTGGATACTCAGGGATATTAAAACGCATTCGTGTCATTTTGATGACAGATCTATGAAGTTTGCCGATTTTTAGAGGAGATTTCGGCATCATATTTGATGCAAGTGTTTGGATTAAGTCAGATAGAGTCTGGGATATATAACTCGGAGGAAAGGCGGTATTGCCCAGAACTATCCCAGAACTGATGTCAGTATAATTATTTACGCGGAGTTTAAATTTTGCGTAATCTGGCTATGGCTTTCGATGTAGCGCTGATATTTTTTTTCTTTGATTGCGTTAATTTGAACCAGAATAAGTGCATCGACACAGTTTGAAAATTTTGGATCGATATTAAAATCCAGAAATGTGCAGCCACTGGGGCGGCACAGCTCAACATATTGTTTGTAAAGTACCGGTACTTTGACGCCCAATAGGTTCATTTTTTCTTTCAACAGTGTATATGCCTGTTTGTATTCGGCTTCATTCGTAGTGTGCTGATATGGCGCAAAATCCTGAATTGAGTCATAGTGTAAGGGGAGTTTCGCTTCAGCCAGTGTTTTTTCGCTGCCGAAAAGCGTTGTATAAAAGCTGGCAATGATTTTTTGCGCCTCTGACGGCCATGAATTACTCATTGAAACAGGCCCGAATAAATACTGTATATTGGGATGTTGATGCAGGTAGGCGCCTATGCCATACCATAGGTAATCGAGGCTGCGTTTACCCTGATACCGGGGTTGAATAAAACTGCGGCCCAGTTCTATTGCATGTTCAAGGTAGGGTGCGAATGTTTCATTAAATGTAAACAGGCTATTTGTGTACAGGCCTTTCTGTCCATATTCGCGCAGAATTTCTTCGGATTCGCCAATACGATAAGAGCCGATAATTTCCAGCTCGTCTTCATCCCAGAGTATTAGATGGCGGTAATATCGGTCGTAACTGTCAATATCGAATGCATTGCCCGTGCCTTCCTGAACTTGTCTGAAGGATAGCTCGCGTAAACGACCGATTTCGCGCATGACGCTAGAATTAGGTATGTAATCGAATAAATAAATGTGTTTTCCATCCTGTGTCTTGCCAATTAATTGAGACGCCTTGAGTTCCTTGTGAATAAGCTTGGTCTTCGCTGGATGTACAATGTTTTCTATGGGCTTAAACAGTTCTTTTTTCTTTTTCTGACCTAACAAATAAATCTGTTTGCGCATTAATTTGGCGATGGTTTTTTTAGGCAGTTCCGTGGCTGCAATTGATTGCCAGGGTATGGGGTTGCCAATTCTAAATGAAATTTCATGATCTTTCTGATTGAACATTTCATTAACCAGCATAATAGTGCCAAGTGGTTTATAAATGCTTGACAAGCCATAAAACAGTGTTGAATTTTTTCCGCCAATGTAGACAGGCAGTATTGGTGCCTGAGTTTTTTTCGCTAATGCGAGGAAACTGGATTTCCATTTCCCGTCACGGATTCCGTTAGGGCGAATACGGGAAACCTCACCCGTAGGAAACATGATTACAGCTTGATCAGTATCAAGTGCGTGGACAATCTGGTCGAGCTGGTCACGTGTATTACTGTATTGTTTGAAATTATCTACCGAAAGAAAAAGATTTCGGAGCGGATTGATACAGTTTAGCAATGTAGTTGCAACGATTTTAATATCGGTTCGGATTTCCGAAATCAGTTTGAGCAGCGCGAGTCCGTCTAAAGACCCTAGCGGATGATTGGCGACAATAAGGACCCGGCCCTGATCTGGGATGCGTGCGCGGTCTTTGTTGGAAACCTGAAAGGCAAAATTAAAGTGCGCCAAAACGGCATCATTAAATTCCAAACCCTCCAGATGTTGGTGCGTTTCAATAAACTGATTGATCTCGTCTTGATGGACCAGTTTTTTTAGAATCGAAGAGGCTTTCTTTATCAACGGCTTGCCGTGATGCCTATCCGTGTGTTGTAAATAGTCCTGTAACAATGCATCGACATCAATCATTGATTCGTTCTCCAGCCAAACGATAGATGGCAGATACGATAAAGTGCAAATGTGACAGGAGAATGACTACGTACGATGCTGATATAAGCAGTAATATCAACAAATGGATTGTTTTAGTGTCGCTGTTGTTCCTGTTTTACCGTGTAGAAGGAAGCTGTTGCTCAATCTGCTTTACCAGCCATTCAGGTGCATCCAGCGGCAGATCGTGTCCCGCAGTTTGATGTTGAAAATGAGGGACGTCCAGTACCTTAGCCAGCTTAGCGCTACAACGGCAATCAACCAGACGGTCCATTTTACTGGAGACTACGAGTACCGGTCTATGCAGTTGGAACGTATTTGAGAATTTAGCGGCTGCTAAGCATTGATTGATCGCGTTGGTGTGCGAGACAGGATTTTGCTGTTGCCATTGCTGCCAACGTTTGAGAAGCGCAATGTCTTGACTGTGATGATTTGAGGTAAGCGCAAGAATGTCGGCCTCGAAGTCCGGTTTTGTGTGGAGCACTGCAAACAAAATAATTTTTGTTAAACGCGAATAAGCTTTCCAATGCAGTCGGTGATAAAACGGGGAAAGATTACGCAAGCTGGAGTTAATCAACACAGCGGACTGAACTTCATTCGGATAACGTGTTATCCAGTCAATAGCGATCATACCACCCATTGAAATGGCAATGAGCCTGAGATTGCGTCGATTTCTAATTTGCTCGCGCAGTGACTCAGTCATATCGCTAATGTTATCGCTGCTCGTCTGCTGATTCAGTGCGCCATTCCCGGGTAGATCCAGGGCCAATACCGGAGTATTTGGGAATCGCTGTTGTAACAATTGTTTAAAATTGCCCCAGTGTCTGGCATCCCGTAACAGGCCGCGTATTAAAACAAACGGAGACTGACCCATCAGGAATACCAAAGCGATAATGCCAGTTTTTCCATTTCGGGTTCCCGGCTTTTATCAATCCAGTTTTGATAGGATAGTGTTGCATGTAACAAAAAATCCAACAAAATGAGGTGACTTCTTAACACGCGTCTGAGTCGGTGCGGTTTTACAGGATGAAATATGCCTTGTAGTTGTCTTATTTGTAATGGATTTTTGCGAACCCAGCGCCATGACCCCATCTCCAAGGTTAAAGGCAGAAAAGTATTTTTATGTTCAAGTGATTGCAAATAAAGAAAATCCCAAAGATCGCCATGGGTAAGATAATGTTTTGATTGAGGCTCGAACGAATATTCCTGGTGTGGATAGGCGTTCACAAAAAGGTTCCGCAGATAATAAACCTCTTTGAGATGCTTGATCGTTTCGATTCGGCTTTTCGCGTAAGGAAACCAAATTTGGTTACGAACTCCAAATCCGGAGTGACAATCTAAAACAATACTAAATGGCGCGGGAAAAACTTCCTGGGTAATAAAATCACAGAGCGCCTGTGCTTCTGGTTGCATAGGTATACCAGCTTTTCCACGGTACCATGGTAATAGTGGTGAAATCCGGTGTCCGCCGCCTAACCAGACTGTTTTTTCTTGACTGTCAATCGGAGCGTTACGCATTAGATCAACATTTTCACCATTTGACCTTGTGTTGTTGTGCATTCCGACGGGATTAATAAGTGGCAGGATATGAATACGCACCTTTTGCAAAAGATCGAGGGTGGCCTGGTTCCATTTTAGTCGTTCGAGCAACCCTTCCATAAAAGCGACGACAACCTGTGTACCGATACGTTCCAAACCATGAATACCCGCGACATAGGTAATGCATGGAATCCCCGGTTCCGGATTGCCGAGTGAAAGTGCATGTATCGGTAATAAAACGTTCTCAAAGGGTACGTGGCAAAGTATTCTGCTGGACAAATACTTTTTGTCACCCCATTCAATAATTTTCTCAATACGCTGTAGTTCGGGTATTTCTTTAGACGACGGGTGAGCCATATTGTATGAGATTCTGTTTGTTGTAATTTGCGTTTAAAAGATTTGATCGGAAAATCATGATTGCATACAGTTAATCCGTATCTGAGTTAATTTGCTCTTTTTGGGTGGAAGAAGGTTGACCGTACAACTGCGGAGCAGTTTTATACATTAACCAGGAAGCCAGTATATATTTGTCATTCGAGACCGGGATGTGGCCGCAATGAGTATGGGTAAATATGCACGGTGCCAGTATCAAACTGCCCTGTATCGGTCGTATTTTAGCCTGTTGATAAAAAAATTCGGTTTCACCTCCCTCGTTAACATCATTGAGATAAATCAGCCATAATAGAACCCGCCGTAATGAGCGCTGGCTGCCATCTGTAGGGTGCGGATAATGTTCCGAATGCCAGTGAGGGTAACCGCCCCGACCCTGTGTATAATGTTGGAAATTGATCCCGTCCAGTTGATACATTGCTTTAATTAGACTGGTCAGCTGAGAATCGTCAATTTTATTCAGCTCGTTGTGCAGTATTGGGCGGGTTTTATGGGTTTGAGGATCGACGATGCCGGGTGAAACGGCTCCTGTTAATAAAAACGGAAATAAACGCGCATATTGCACAATTGCATTGACAATGACTTGTTCAATTGTCTGGCACTCCTGCTGCCATTCGGGCTGTGCAGTGATATAAAGATCAACGCTGTCTTTTTTGGATTTATCAACGCCAGCACCAGTACGACCGGGTTGTTTTTGCGAATCTTTCTCAAATTTAGCGATCAGTTGCTGGCAATATTGCGGAGAAAGCGCGCGTTTAAATTCCCTGATGAAATTTTCCATTGTCTATCGTTGTATTGAACCTACTGATATTATGGCATTATTTTAACAGTCTGTTAGGGGTGTCGTCATGAACTGTCAATTGTCTACAGTTAATTTAAAGTAGTTCATTTGCCAGGTTAGCCAGGTGGGAACGTTCACCTTTTTCCAGTCGTACGTGTGCAAAAATTTCGTGATGTTTGATTTTATCGATAAGATAGGACAAGCCGTTACTTTGCGAGTCGAGATAGGGCGTGTCGATTTGGTAAATGTCTCCGGTAAAAATGATTTTGGTATTTTCACCGGCTCTGGTAATAATCGTTTTTACTTCATGCGGTGTTAGGTTTTGCGCCTCATCGACAATAAAACATACGTTTGAGATGCTTCTGCCACGGATATATGCAAGTGGCGAGATGGTTAGTTTTTCCTGTTCGACCGCATCCGTAATTTGTTTAAATTCCTTGTCTCTTTCACTGAACTGGTTTTTAATAAATTTCAGATTGTCCCACAACGGCTCCATATAAGGATTGAGTTTGGAAACAATGTCACCAGGAAGGTAGCCGATATCTTTATTGCTCAGTGGAACGATAGGGCGTGCCAGATAGATTTGTTTAAAATTTTTTTTCTGATCCAATGCGCCGGCAAGCGCCAGTAGTGTTTTTCCTGTGCCGGCTACACCTTGTAGCGTGACCAGTTTAATTTGGGGATGGGTTATGGCATGTAATGCAAAGACTTGCTCTGCATTTCTAGGGGAAATTCCGTACGCAGATTTCTTATGAACGCGCTCAATCCGTTGTGATTCCGGGTTATAAAATACCAGCACCGAGGCACGCTCATTTTTTAGAATATAGTAGTGATTGGGGATAGGTGTATGCAGGTCTATGTCTTCGGGCAAGCAGAAATCGTTGGTGTAGATTTCATCAATGATTGATTTCGGTAGGCCTTCTATAGTTGCACTGCCGACATGAAGTGACTCAAGATCTTTTATTTTTCCAGTTTTAAAATCTTCCGCTGTGATATTTAATGATTTTGCCTTTAGCCGTAGATTGATATCTTTGGTGACCAGAATAATCTTCTTCCGCGGAAATTCATGGCTTAAAGAGATGGCGGTATTGAGGATACGGTGATCAGCGCAGTTTTCTCCGAAAATTTGTGTGGCATCCAATCCGTTGGTATGCTCCTGTAAGACCACTTTGAAGCGTCCATGGTTGGGCCGGTCGATCGGGATCCACTTCTGTAATGAATGATGGAGCGATAAGCTATCCATAATCCGTATAAATTCCCGTGCTTCAAAATTTTTTGTGTCGTTTCCTTTTTTGAAATGATCGAGTTCTTCCAGCACGGTGATCGGAATGGCGACGTCATTGTCCTCAAAGCTGTATATCGCCTGATGGTTGTACAAAATAACCGAGGTGTCCAGTACGAATATCTTTTTTTGACTGCGTGGCATAGTTGATTAAGTGATTTCTTGTGTTATTCAATCATACTAAGTACTCTTTCAGTTTGATATTGACAAGTTCACTGAACCTGGCAATATCAAATTGAAAGAATACTAAAATTCAATTGTTACAAAACCGTGAAGAAAGTCCAATGGAATGCTCTGTGGTACATACCTACTAGTCTGGAAAATTAATTTAAGTTGCCTCGCAAGTCGGGTATTACAGTAAAAGACCAGGAAAAATTTACATTTCCAATATTTTTACACATTTTATGATGAGTATGTTTCATGGTTGATATGTATATCACCGTCGTTCTGTTTGAACGCCATCATTATCTAGTAATTATCTATCTATAGAAAATAATTGATTAGGGACTGAAATTATACTCCCGAGATATCAGTTTATAATTTACAGGTATCGTTGTTTCAAAATAATTGTTTACTTATGTCTTTTTCCCGCCGCAGCGACAAGTTGACCCAATCTCTAGATTCCATCTTTGAACAGAATCTAGGTGAATGGAAAAAGATTTATCCCGGTATTCGGGAAATTGAAATTTCTGATAAACAGTTTCTTTACCGGCAGGGTGATTGCAGTACGGGTTTTTTCTGGATACGACAAGGTATTGTCAAACTTTCTTATCTAACACAACAGGGTAGCGAGTTGACGCTTACACTGCTCACACGTGGGGACATCTTTGGCCGCCTGCAACACGATGAGGATTATCGGCTAGTTGAGGAAAGTGCACAGGCGTTGGGTGATGTAATCTGCTATTGCATCGGGCTTAAGGATTTCAAACAGCTAATCCTCAATCGACCGGATCTGTCCTGGCTGATTCTGGAATCGATAAATGACCGGCAACGTCGGACCGAGCAAAAATTACGCATGATTCTAACCCAGCCCGTCGAACAGCGGATAGTTGCTACATTGCGGGAACTAGCACAGTTATTCGGTGCACGCTGTACACATGGATTTTCTCTGGAAGTTTTCCTAACGCAACAGGAACTGGCAGATCTGGTCGGAGCCAGCCGTTCCGTTGTCAGTACAATTATGAACAATTTCAGAAGCCGCGGCCTACTTGATTACACACGTGAACAGATCTGTATTAATGACAGCGCTTTTTCCGATAGCTTTTTCGATAATGATTGATTCATTTCAGTCGATGTTCGCTAGATAACAGACTGGGTTCTGCGTGTTTTCTACAATGGCGTTGTTTATTAACCAATCGCAAGTTAAGGAGCGAAACAATGAAAGTTATATCCGCACGTAATCATGGTTATCTGGATTTTTTAACTGTTGGTATTTTTATTTTAGCGCCGTTGTTTCTGGATTTCAGCCCAATACCTACCATGCTTGCTTATGTTCTGGCCGGTGTTCATTTAATGGTTACATTGACTTCGGATTTTTCTTTAGGCGCTTTTAAGGTGCTGGCTTTTACGCTGCACGGTTGGATTGAGCGTATCGTTGGGCCGACACTAGTCGTTGTTCCGTTTATTCTGGGTTTTGCTGATGAACTGACAGCCCGAAATTTTTATATGGGCGTGGGTGCAATCATTATTATCGTTGGGTTGTTGACTAATTACCATGAGGTGAGGCATGGAGCAGAGAAATAGCGATGTGGATAATGACTCGATGTCGGCTTTTTTCCGGATCAGTTTTAACTGGATGTATCACAGTACGTAAATTTGCGAAGTGTTACATACCTGAATCAGACGGATTAGGATTCATTTAAGCGTCATTGAAATTTCATAAAACAGGCATAAAACAGAAATATTCACTCCATAACATGGTGGTGGTTGCCTGGGCAACCGACGTAGGGAGCCTGTTGCAATGCGTCAATTAAAACAATTAAAGGAGAGTGAATAATGAGATGTCTGATCATCACAGTTGCTACTGCAATTGTAGTGACATTGTCTACAACAAGTTGGGCCAGCAACAAAGGTAGCGAATCAGGAAAAAATTATAATAATGGACGCGGCCATAGTGTTCAGTTAGGGCCGCGCCCGTTTTTTTTAGTCCGGGATATGGATCCAAGCCGGTTAAAAAATCGGCTGGAACGTTGTGAAAAAGGCCCTTTTAAACGAACCGATTTTTCAATCGGTCACCGCGGCGCTCCTATGCAGTTCCCAGAGCATACACTGGAATCATACGAAGCTGCTGCGAAGATGGGTGCGGGCATTGTCGAATGTGATGTGACCTTTACACAGGATAAAGAATTGGTTTGCCGTCATTCGCAATGCGATCTGCATACCACAACAAATATTTTAGAAACACCTTTAGCAGAAAAATGCTCGGTTCCGTTTCAACCTGCTGTGTATGACGAAAGTGGTAATCTGATTACATCAGCAACAGCACGATGCTGTACCAGTGATATTACATTGGCTGAATTCAGAACCTTGAAGGGGAAAATGGATGCTTCAGATTCAGGTGCAACCAATGTTGACGGCTACATGAAAGGCACGGCCGGCTGGAGAACAGATTTGTATACGACGCGTGGCACGCTGTTAACGCATAAGGAAAGTATTGAGTTGTTCCAAAAATTGGGAGTGAAAATGACACCGGAGCTGAAAGCGCCGAGTATTCCGATGCCATTTGATGGGTTTTCCCAGGAAGATTATGCCCAGAAAATGATTGATGAGTACAAGGAAGCTGAAGTACCTGCTTCTAAAGTCTGGGCGCAATCATTCAATATCGATGATGTACTGTACTGGATACAAAGTGAACCGGATTTTGGTAGTCAGGCTGTATATCTCGACGGTCGTTATAGTGATCCCGCTTTTGATCATCGTAATCCTGCAACTTGGTCGCCTTCGATGGAACAATTAGTTGCCGAAGGTGTGCAAATTATTGCGCCGCCAATGTGGATGTTGTTGGAAATTGAGGATGGTGCAATCGCGCCTTCCCGTTATGCGGTTGCCACCAAAGAAGCTGGGTTGGATGTTATTACCTGGACATTCGAGCGGGATGGTCCATTAAATAACGGTGGCGGATGGTATTTCCAGACGCTCAATGGGCAAAATCCGAGCCCTGTCGACCCTGACCAGATGATTAACAATGATGGCGATATGTACGCTGCTTTGCACGTTCTGGCTGAAGATGTCGGTATTCTTGGAATTTTCTCTGATTGGCCGGCAACCGTTACTTATTACGCTAATTGCATGAATCTGAAATAGTAACCGGGATACCCATGACAGCGTTTATTTACTCTGCCTGTGCCCGGCTTTCTATAAAATTAAAAATCTCATGGAGTATTTTTGTTTATGTTGAGTAATCTGGCTCGTACTAGCGTGAGTGCTGTGTTTAGTATTGGTATGACATTTGTTGCATCTTGTTTTGCGGCAAATGTGTTTGCAGAAAAGGCTGCCAGTTCGGGCATTGATCGTAATGTTAATCCCGTTGCATTTGCCGTGATTGGTGACGGGCCTTACGGTGATGATAAAGAAGGTGCTTTTGATCGTATCATTGAAGATATAAACAATGACCATGAAGTGAAATTTGTTGTTCATGTGGGCGATATCAAAAGTGGTGGTACCGAATGTACTGACGAACGCTTGCAACGACGGTTCAATCAGCTGCAACAAATTACCACAGTGTTGATTTATACGCCTGGAGACAACGAATGGACCGATTGTCATCGTGCCAGTAATGGCGGATGGAATCCTCTTGAGCGATTGGCGTATCTGCGTCAATTGTTTTTTCCAAATCCCGGTATGACAACAGGTCAAAAGCCTCGCCAGGTATTAACGCAGTCGGCAATATCAGGCTATGAAACGTTTGTGGAAAATACAATGTTCATGACGGGTCGTGTCGCCGTATCTGCCATTCATGTTGTAGGGAGCAATAACAATTTAAGACCATGGTCAGGAATAGATCCAGCGGATAGTTTTGATAACCCAAGGAAAGACCGTATTCATGAATTTACAACACGAAATGCTGCTTCAATTGCGTGGCTGGAAAAAACGTTTGATATGGCAATAGAGGAGCGTGTGGCTGGTATTTTTATTGCGATTCATGCCGATCCGAATTTCGAGTTGCCTTTCGATGACATCAATCGCGCTGGTTTCAATCCATTTCTGGAAAAGCTGTTTGCTCTCAGCCTGACATTTGATGGGCCGGTTGTATTAAGCCATGGTGATTCACATGTGTACCGGGTTGATCGTCCGCGTTTTGTACCGTGGTATGCCAATGCTGATGCAACCGGTCCAAACGATAATCATCAAGTGCCCAAATTAACACGTATGGAAGTATTTGGCGATTCTGAATTGCACTGGGTCAAGGTTTTAGTCGACCCCAGGTCTAAAGCAGTATTTAATTTTGCACCGCAATTGGTGCCGGGAAATTTATGATATTTCTTGGCTAAATTTTATTTTTTTAACACCGTTGTAACAATGTATTGGTAGTATTTCTCATATGTTTTAATACGACAGCCGTTAGTTCTTTCCACAGTTAACACCTTCCTCAAAACGGCTGTCTTTTTTTGATTTATCCATTTTTACCGAAAGCAGCCAGTATCATTTATCGCTCCCCTAGATATGGCTGCTTTATTTTTTGTCATATCTCTATAGCGCCACCGTTACTGTTTGCATAACGTTGTGATAACAATTTAAGCAGGCTATACGCTGTTTAATCAAAAATTCATTAATCCTTAACAAAAGGTTCAAAAGGATTTAACGAAGACGCTTTATGCTTTGTTGCCACGATCAACTGATTTAAGAAGGGATTATGACTAAGAAAAAACCACCCATCAAAGTAAGAAGCGTATGGATTTCTGATGTTCATCTCGGGTTCCGCGGTTGTCAGGCTGAGGCGTTACTTCACTTTTTGCATTCAGTTGAAACAGATTATTTGTTTTTAGTTGGCGACATCGTAGATTTTTGGAGTATCAAAAAAAGCGCGTATTGGCCACAGGAACATACTAACGTCATTCGATCAATTCTGGGAAAAGCAAAACACGGAACTAAAGTTATCTATGTTCCAGGAAATCATGACGAAGCGCTAAGGGATTGTGCGGGCCATGTTTTCGGCAATCTTGAAATACATCTGGATTATGTACATACCACGCAAGATGGGAAGAAACTGTTGATATTGCACGGTGATGAGTTCGATGTCATCGTTAAGCACAGCCGTATGATTGCCATGCTGGGTAACGCGGCTTACGATATGTTGTTGTGGTTGAACCGCTATGTTAACGGTATGCGAAAATTTTTTGGGTTTTCATACTGGTCGCTGGCGGCGTATCTGAAACTGAAAGTCAAGAATGCAGTCAGTTTTATTAGTAGTTTTGAGCATGCATTGGCACGCTTAGCTAAGGATCGTGGTGTAGATGGCGTTGTGTGTGGTCATATTCATCATGCCGAAATCCGGGAGATTAACTCGGTGCTATATTGTAATGATGGTGATTGGGTAGAGAGTTGTACCACTTTGTTTGAACATTTAGATGGATCCCTTGAATTGGTGAATTGGACCGAAAGATTCGAGAGATTTAAAAATGTCGAAAACATGATTGCAGCTAAAAAAGCTGCCTAGGTTTCCAGGTTTGAAGATGTTGACAATTTAGTCACTATAGCGCAGCCAAAGTTATTAATTTCTATTTGCCGGAGATTTTATTGCATCCCAAGTATGTATTAAGCCTGGACGGTGGTGGTAGTCATTTGTTAATACAGCTGGGCGTACTGGCTTCTATGGAAGAAGATACCGGTGTTTCTACCTATGATTTGTTTGATTTAATCGCCGGTTCATCTTCAGGAGGTATGTTAGCCTGTCTGATATTGGGCCGTAAGATGAGTGCAACTGCAATCATTCAATTAATACAGCAGGAACATTTGTTGGAAAACATGATGGTGGAGCACTGGATGAACCGGTTGATGAGCAAATTGCAAATTCGACCGAAATATACCGGTGTTTCAAAAACCCGAACATTACAAAAACAGCTCGGCAATTTGAGGTTGTCATCACTCGACAAACAGATATTTATCCCGTGTTTCAATTTGGATCTGGATCAACTGGAGATTTTTACTACTCAAATTCAACCCGATTTTTTGCTTTGTGAAATCGCTGATGCTTGTACGGCAGCACCTTCTTATTATCCTCCCGTGAGAATGGAAGACGATTGTTGGCGTATCGACGGTGGTGTGGGTATGAACAATCCCGGGCTTGGTGCCTATTTACATGCTGCAAAAATTTGGAAAGGTACAAGTATTAAAGTATTTTCCATCGGCTCGGGCTGGCGCAGTTTTACATTCAACGGTGTTAAGGCAAGAGCATATGGCGGATTGCAGTGGTCGGCGCGTGGCATTGCGTCCGTGATTCTCCGGGAAAAGATGATAGCCAATGCGAAAATAACAGAAGCCGTGATTGGTAATTATGTTTTGTATATCAATCATCCTCTGAAAAACTATGATCTGCCCGATCACATGGATTCAGTCAATAACCCGATTTATCAGCAAAAAGCACTTAGCATCGGTAGGTCCTGGTATGCGCAACACCGGGAGAGAATCAGGCAGTGGGTGCCGGGACACCGTGACGATACTACGCATTACATGAATTATTCAACGTATTCACAGTCAGATGCAGACTGACTGATTCCGGCAAGCAAATTAAATTGACAGTTTTTTATCGAGATTAGAGTCAAGCGTAAACACAAGCATTGTATTGTCTGGCGTTTAAAGAATTCTACTGCACGCATCAATGATTTATAAGTTGTATTGTTGGTGTAGGCGCTGTTGTACTACAAGCTGATTAACGTCATTTTATTGTCACATTGCCGTTCTAGAATTCCCAGCATCTTAATCTAAGGTGTTCGTTCTGGATAGATTCAACCATTCATGTTCACTGTTTATCGATATGGGGTGAACAATTTTGCGGTTATGCCTGAAATTGTTGGCAATTCATTATTGTTTCAAGTTCAAATTTTAATTGTTTGAGTACAGTCATACTATGAAAATATTTTACGGCATTCAAGGTACCGGTAACGGACATATTACACGTGGCCGGATTATGGCCAGGGAACTGCACGCGGCGGATATCGCCGTTGATTATCAGTTTACAGGTCGGCCAAAGGACCAGTTCTTTGATATGGAGATTTTTAAAGATCATCAGTGGTGCAAAGGTCTGACATTTAGTATTAAAAACGGCAAAATTAATCCAATTAAAACAGTTTTTAAATCAAGCCCCATTCGTTTGATCAATGATATTAAACGATTGGACCTGAGTGATTATGATCTTGTTATTTGTGATTTTGAGCCTGTGACGGCCTGGTCGGCACGCAGGCAGAAAAAGAAAACGATAGGTGTTAGCCACCAATACGCATTTCAGTACAACATCCCGCGTGCAGGCAGCAATCCTTTTGCTGAATCGGTGATGAAGAATTTTGCGCCGGTTAATGTCGGTATCGGTTTACACTGGCACCATTTCGACCAGCCAATTTTGCCACCGATTATCGACACACCAACTGTATCGAAAACCATTCAGAAAAACAAAATTGTTGTTTATTTGCCATTTGAGGATCAGCAGCAGTTGATTGCAGTACTTGGATCGCTTAAAGATTTTGAATTTGTCGTGTATTCATTTTATCCAGATCCAGCGCTGGGTTTTGCGCATATTCAATGTAAGCCGTTGTCATTGAAAGGCTTTCAGAAAGATTTGCACGATTGCGCCGGTATTATCTGTCACGCCGGCTTTGAGTTGGCCAGTGAATCGTTGTATCTGGGTAAAAAAATTTTAGTAAAACCCGTGCATGGTCAGATGGAGCAGGCCTCTAATGCTGCCGCATTAGCTGAATTGGGGTACGGTCAAGTGATGGAAAAAGTCGATCAAAACTTAATTGAAAATTGGCTTCATACGACAACAGCAAAGCGTATCACTTATCCTAATACCGCAAAATACTTGGTGCAGTGGATTAAAAGTGGAATGCCGTCTATTGACCAGGCATGGTGCCGTCAGATTTGGTCGGACGTTAGAGTACTGACCGTTAATCTTGTCTAAAAGACAAACAGAATTGCACATAACTCATGACGACATTCCTTGGGATATCAGAGGTTAGGGCGCTTGGTTTATTTGATAATCATGATAAGCAATGCTGATTAAGATACCTTCTCCACAAAAAATTATTATTTTTTACAATCCTATTTCCAGTGCTAGGAATACGCTACAAACCGCTGAGCGTATGGCAACAGAACTCACTTTCCAGGGTAAACAGGTCACGGTTCTTCCATCGGAAAAAAAGACTAAAGCCTACAAGCGCATAAAGGAGATAATTGCCGAAAGCGATCTTGTCGTGATTGTCGGAGGCGATGGCACTGTCAGAAAATTGTTGAGCGTGATTAGTAAAACGAGAACGCCGTTGTATGCTGTGCCTGGTGGGAATGAGTCGCTTTTTGCGCGTGCTTACGGCATGAGTGTACTGACAGATGATTTAGTGCAGACTATTGAAGCGGGTAATTGTTTGCAGCAATATTACGGTTTAATTAGTGGCCAGGGTATCAAGGGTAAGAAACCTTTCTTTCACATGGCCTCGATGGGACTGGATTCATTAACTGTCAAATATATCGGTAAGCGCAGGAGTCCATTGAACGATTCAATTTATGTCTGGCATGGTATTAAAGCGTTGTGTTCATTGCACCATCCAACTGTTTCTGTCAACGTTGACGGGCATTTGGTCGTAGACCGTAAATCGGGTTATATCATTGTTGCCAACAGCTCAGCATATGCCAGGAATCTGCAATTAGTCCCCGCGGCAAATCCTTCGAAACGTGAATTGGTTGTCGGTTTTCTACCAGGAGCACGCTATCAACATGAACTCATTAAGGCAATAAAAATTCTGCAACGTAAACCTGCTAACTTGCCAATGCAGTATTTTTCAGGACAGAATATTGTGTGTACATTGCATGAACAATCTTATCCGCTGCAGGTGGATGGTGATTACTTCCGTTATCGTGACATTGAAGCGGAAGGAGCAGTACAATTCAGTATTAATCCAAGTCCAATACATGTGCTTATTCCACCGGAATTCAATATGCAGCCTGTTGAAACCTACCAGATATCACCTAATGTCAGTTAGCGTTGTAAAATCAACAGCTCAGATGTTATGAAATAGCGTTGTTTATTAAACGCTTTAAGCGGACTGACTGTTCAATGATATGAAACCTTTACATCGCGCACAATTTTTACTCGGACAAAATGACGGGAGTGATGCGGTTTTTAAATTATTGCAGCAGGAGTTTATTTTGTATGAAACCGATCATTCATTGTTAAAGCGTTATTATCTTGATTCCTTTGACTGGCGGCTGTATCAAAGAAACTATATCTGCGGATGGGAAGAGTCCGTCGGTAAAAGTAAGAATAATCGTAAAGGTGTTTTTTTTATCCATGACAAGTCAACTGGCAGTAATGTTTGTGAGCTAACACTCAATGCTGTTCCAAAATTTTCAAAGGATATTACGTCACGCGTATATTATCAGTTACTCAATAATATTCTGGGAATAAGAGCGTTAATCGCAGTTGCGGAGCTAACCATTAGACGTAAGCGATTACTTATCCTGAACCAGGAAAATAAAACGCTGGCCGTACTTCAGGTAGAAAGCTATTTAATACAAGACGAAACCGATAAAAAGCGACTTGATGATCGCCTGAATATAATATCGATAAGAGGGTATCAAAAAGTATTCGGACGAGTTTTAGATCTAATTTCTGAACATTTAAAATTACATCAAGCTAAGCGTGATTTATTGGAGAGTCTACTCACAGTAACCGGGCATGAGTCGGACCTAAAAAAAATCAACGTGCCTCGAAAGCTCGAGTATGCATTGGATACCCGTGAAGCTGTGATCACCGTGTTATCTCATATGTTTAACATCATGCAGATTAACGAGCCTGGGTTGCGCAGTGCTGTTGATACAGAATTTCTTCATGATTATCGTGTTGCTGTAAGGCGTATTCGTTCAATTCTGGGGCAGGTCAAGCATGTTTTTCCAGACAATGTGTTGGCTTTTTTTAAACGAGAATTCTCCTGGCTTGGTAAGATAACAACGCCAACTAGAGACTTGGATGTATATCTACTCAAGTTTGATGGCCATGTGCGTGAACTGCCGCTTGAACTGCAGAGTGATCTAGCAATTTTTCGTGTCTTTTTGGAACGCCATTGGAAAATAGAGCATGACCGCATGTGCCGCATGCTCGATTCAAAGCGGTATCAAAAAATAATCAGTGAATGGCAAAGAGTGGTTGTAAACAGCGATATTTTAAGTGAAGTGCCGGAGATAGAGTGCTTGCAAGAGGAAGGGGCTGGTGCTGTTAGACCGGCCAGAGATGTCGCGCGATTGCGTATTTGGCGACTTTACAAGCGCATACTTAAAGAAGGTGAAAGCATAACACCACAATCTCCCGATGACGATTTGCATGAGCTGCGTAAAACCTGTAAAAAATTTCGTTATCTGATCGAATTCTTTGAGGACTGCTATGCTGGTCAATCCATTAAAAAGCTGCTAAAAATACTAAAGCGCCTGCAGGATAATCTTGGTGATTTTCAGGATTTGTGCGTGCAGATACAACAATTAAAAGGTTTTGCGGAGCAGATGCTGCAGGAAGGACTGGCGGATACGAAAACAATTATGGCAATGGGGGTGCTCGTGGAAAAGCTCAATGATCGTAAAATAGCGGTTCGGAGTGAATTCGCACAGTGTTTCAAAGTATTCTCTGAAATTGATAAAGAATCTACTTTTGCTGATGCAATACGCGTTCATCACCCTAAAAGGAAAACATCATGAAAATAGTGGCTTGTTATAACGTCAAGGGTGGTATCGGAAAGACTGCGACAGCAGTTAACCTGGCTTATCTCGCGGCACATGAGGGCGCCAGAACACTGGTTTGGGATCTTGATCCGCAGGGGGCGGCCAGTTACTACTTTCGTATCAAGCCCAAAGTTAAAAAAGGTAGCAAGGGTTTGCTGACCGGTAAAAAAACACTCGAAGATGTGATCAAGGGGACCGATTATTCAAGCCTGGATCTGATACCCGCCGATTTCTCTTACCGTAACCTTGATCTGGAATTGGATGTGACCAAAAAGTCCGATACCCGCATACGTAAATTGCTCAAACCGCTGGCTAATGCTTACGACTATATCTTTCTGGATTGTCCGCCAAGTATATCGCTGGTGTCTGAAAATACATTGGTGGCCGCTGACGTTGTAGTTATACCGACAATTCCGACTACATTGTCTCTACGGACTTTAGACCAGATAGTTGATTTTTGTAAGAAACTAAATATTGTCCGTACAAAGCTTGTTACATTTTTTTCCATGGTGGATAACCGGAAGAAGCTCCATAAACAAATTATCGAAAACCCACCCGAGCACGTGCGCGTATTAAAAAGCTACATTCCCTATGCAAGTGATGTAGAGCAAATGGGCGTTCACCGGCAACCGGTTCTTGTTTTCGCCAAAAGTAGCCGGGCGGCAAAAGCCTATCAGGCACTCTGGGAAGAAATTAAAACGAGCATTCATTGCGGATAGCCGGTTAATCATTTTTGAGATCGATATTGTGACACATACACTGTACCTGTTGCGCCATGCAAAATCTGATTGGAAAAAAGAAGTCGTCAGCGACTTTGAGCGTCCGCTTTCTAAACGTGGTATAACAGATGCGCCCAAGATGGCTGCATGGTTGGCAAAACAAGCGGATAAGCCTAAAGTCATTATCAGCTCACCGGCGTTGCGTGCGTATCAAACGGCACTGATTTTTTCCCGTGGACTTGATATACAAGCGCAAGAAATTGGTTTTGACAACCGGATTTATGCAGCGAACCTGGATATATTATTGAAGGTTATCCGCGCAATACCAGAGCAGAATAAATCGGTGTTATTGATCGGCCATAATCCCGGATTAGATTTGTTGCTGCAGGTGCTATGCAGAAAGGCCAAGCCTGGAAGTGACGGTAAGCTGATGACGACATGTGCCGTAGCTAAAATTTCTATAGACTGTCAATGGCAGAATATATCGAATAAATATTGTCAATTTTACAGTTTGACCCGTCCTAAAGAAATTATCTGATTACGTGTATTTATATTTACCGTTATTGCAAGATGTTCTGCTAGTTGATTCATCATAATCCTGCGAAACTAAGTATTGCGATTTTAGAATGATTGACAGTTGTATTTTTTGCGATGCTGTGGTGCGTTACCTACAATGCATCGTTGTCATTCCTCATCTAAAACGACAGCGCTATGTTCACTTTGTGGTTATCAGCAGTTGCAAAGTATCCGTTAAAAACGGCTTCTAATGCAATCAATATAAGTCAATTTGTGTGTGAATTGCAGATTGAATTATCATCTGTATTCCTTTAAACCATGGTTCGGAGAATTCAATGAGAACAGTCAGTCAGCTAATCGATGATGCGACAGTAACACCTGAAATTGAGGCAACATTTAATCAGATCAAAAAAGCGTTGAACGCACCATTTACACCCCATTTTTTTCGTGTATGGGCATCTTCACCAGAATCACTGAATGGGATTTGGCCGGTTATGAATCATATTTTAACGAGCGGCAAGGTAGAAAGGCGATTAAAAGAAATGATTTTTGTGGCAATTTCTGCTTTGAAGGCTTGCCATTATTGTGAGGCTGCACATCATGCGTTTTGTTTGAACATTGGCGTATCAAAAGCCCAGATAAAAAGCCTTATTGAAAATAAGACGATTGATGAATCAGACGGTGCCAAGGACAAAGCGGCGATTGATTTTGCCGTCAAACTTGCGAAAGATTCGCATGCTTCCAGCGAACAAGATTTTCAGGTTCTGAAGGCGCATGGATTCGACGAAGAGGAGATTATGGAAATTATTGCGATGTCAGGGATGGCTGTTTTCTACAATCATCTGGCTAATGCGACCAAAATTAATATTGATCGAGGATTCACCGATATTCTTTCACGGCATTCATGATGCCAATCGTGCAGATCCAGCGATAACTCATTTTTGATATTTGTCGATAGACTTTTCAGTTAAAAATTACCGGCTTGGTTTGTTTAGAACCAGATACATGGTGTTGTATATAACCCAGGCGTAAGAATGAAAGTCATCTGATTGCTTTTGTTATGATTATCTTGGTTTTTCGCAACTTGTTTATGCAAATGCAAAAAACGATTAATCGTTATACACCTTTCGATAACGTTTTTGCCGATCCATGCGAAAGCATAAATACTCGGTCTGCAGCATCGATAACCGCAGGCTGATGCGAGACTGCAATGATTGTCAGTTGCTTCGATAACTGTTGCAGCGTTTCACAAATAGTTTTCTCACTTTCAGGATCTAATGCGCTGGTGGGTTCGTCCATGATCAGGAAAGTAGGACCATGAGCAAGTGCCCGCGCAATTGCAATACGCTGACGCTGTCCGCCGGAGAGCATTCCGCCGCGCTCGCCGACGACAGTTTGTATACCATCAGGCAATGTACTGATAAATTCCCAAGCGCCTGCCTGATATAGGGCACGTTCAGCATCTTCGATAGTTAACGTTGGTTCGCCAACCACGATATTATTTAGAATTGTATCGTGTAATAGAATCGTATCCTGGGAAACGTAGCCGATCATATGTCGCCATTTTCTGAGATCGATATCATGCAACGATTTGCCGTCAATCAATACTTTTCCCGAATCTGGTTCAGCTAATCCGCACAATAGATCAATCAAAGTGCTTTTTCCAACACCGGATGGTCCGGTTACAGCAGTAAATGTCTTAACTGGAATTTCTAAATTCAAATCCTTAAAGATAGTCTTCTCACCATAACTAAATGCTACCTGCCGTAAGGCAATACAATGACGTAAACTGGGTTCGTCGGTGCCCGTATTACGTTCTGCTGAAGCAGCAGCTTCTTCGGCCGCCTTGCGTAATGCCCAATAGGCACTTTCCTGGGCGGCCAACTGCTGGTATTTGCGTTGAGTTTTATTGAGCAGGCCAAGTATGCGCGTTAATAAAAAAACCATTACCATGACTTCAGGCAGTGACAGCTTCCAAGTGACTAGCGCCAAATAAAGTCCGGCCGCTGTTATGGCAGCTAGGATCGGTTCTTGCAAGGCCATCAATGCTGCCCGGCTCATTACTTCATGTCGAGTCGCTTTTTCCAATTGCTGAGTCTGTTCGTGAAGAATTGCATCAGCAACATTGTCTCTTGCCATAGCTTTGAGTGATTTGACAGAGTTTAGAACATCTGACAAGTAAGCAAGGAGATAGCGTAATAACTGTGTCTGATTTGCGCCTGCGCGGCGGGTTGCGCGCACCAGACGATGTAAAACAACAAGTAAAAACAGTCCGATCAATAATGATGCGAGTGTTGCCTGCCATGAAATAAACACCGCAACGACTGCATAAACAATTACTTGAATAGCCAAAGCCAATACAATGACACTGTGTTCGAAACCATTGGCTGCACGATAGGCTTCTGTGGCGACTGAATTAGCCAGTGAGCCGACATGTTGACGTAGGTAATATTGCCAGCGACTGGCAAGTAATGCTTCAATAAGATTAAGGCGAAGTGCCGTTGCGACATGTGCAACCGTGTACCCAACTTGACGGTTGGCAAGTAACAATATTACCCCCTTTGTGAACATGCCGCCGACGATAATAATCAAAATCATGTCTAACGACGGCTCGATACCGAGCTTATAAAACAAGTCTTCCATAAATTTGTTGATACTTGAATCATCAGATGACTCACCTACAGCAATTGATAACAGCGGTAGCAAGGCCGTGAGACTGAGCCCTTCTGCTATGCCGGCAACCAAAAGCGCAAATAAAACAAACGCGCTGCGCCGTGGGAAGACCATGATGTATGTAAGAAGCGTATGCATTGGATTGAATGATTTTGGATCGGCTTTGGCAGACAGGAACGATAAAAACTACAAAATCACCAATTCTACCTTAAAGCTGAAGCATATTGATGTTACTCGTCTGTGGTTTAATGGGATAGCAAGCAGAATTGTACATAATCCATGACGATACCCCCTACATTATTGCTCATACAGAATCATGTAAAACACCGTCAATGAGATGTTTAATGCATTTTGTCCGCGCGGCCAGATGCTGGTCGTGGGTGACAATAATGAGGCTGGCATTAATTGTTTCGTTCAATTCGAGCATTAAATCAAACACTGCTTCGGCGGTATGGCGATCCAAATTTCCGGTCGGTTCATCTGCCAAGATGCAGGCAGGTTGTGTAACCAGCGCGCGTGCAATCGCTGCGCGCTGGCGTTCGCCGCCAGATAACTCACTTGGTGTATGTGTTAAACGGTGACCCAATCCGACTTGTTGTAGCACTTTGGCAGCTTTTTCTTGCGCTTCATTTGCAGCCATGCGGCGTATGAGTAAGGGCATCGCCACATTTTCCAATGCAGTAAATTCAGGTAGTAAGTGGTGGAACTGATAGATAAATCCAAGTGATGTGTTGCGTAGTCTGCAGCGGAATGCTTCATTCATTGCTGTAATGTTTTGTCTCTGAATGTGAATTTCTCCGCTACTTGGTTTATCCAATCCACCCAGGATATGCAATAACGTACTCTTACCAGAGCCGGAAGCGCCGACAATGGCCATTGTTTCACCTTCAGATACTTCTAAATTCACACCTTTTAACACTTCAATGGCTAGATTTTCCGTGCCGAACTGTTTAAACAGGTTATGGCAGGTGATGACAGGGTTACTGTGAATCGCAGTAGCATTGGCGTTATTCATAGCGTAACGCCTCCGCTGGATTGATCTTGGCCGCACGATAACTTGGATAAATGGTGGCAAGCAGGCTAAGAATAAACGAAACCGACGCTACAGCAACAATATCCGCAATTTGCGGGTCAGTCGGAATTTTACTGATGTAATAAATTTCGTTTGATAAAAACTCGACTTTAAACAGCCATTCAATAAATGCAACGACTTCGCCGACGTTATAAGCCAATAATACGCCACCCGTAACGCCCAGAATTGTACCGGCGACACCGATAAACGTGCCTTGCACGATAAAAATTTTCATAATGCTGCGTGGGCTGGCGCCCAGAGTACGTAAAATGGCGATATCAGATTGTTTGTCAGTAACAGCCATAACCAATGTTGATACGATATTGAACGCCGCTACAGCAATAATCAATGCCAAGATCAGCGACAGCATTCTTTTCTCGATCTGGATAGCACGAAAATAGTTAGCGTGTTGTTGTGTCCAATCGCTGATATAATAGGCGCCTGTCAACGAACTAGCGAAATCATTAACAACCTGGGGTGCTTGAAACATATCGCTCAGTTTTAAACGTAGACCTGAAACATTATTATCCATCCGATACAATTTTTGAGCGTCCGCCATGTGAATTAGCGCGAGACCTGAGTCGTATTCGAAGTGCCCGGCTTCAAAAACGCCAACTACAGTAAATTGTTTGAGCCGTGGTAATATTCCAGCAGGTGTGACTTGCCCTTGTGGCGAAATCAGAATAATCTTGTCGCCACTGAAAGCACCTAAACTGCGCGCCAGTTCAATACCAATGACGATACCAAATTCACCAGGCGATAGATTGATCAATTCGCCGCTGACCATTGTATCGGTGAAGTTGGCAACGGTACTTTCCCGTTCGGGTAAGATGCCTCGCACGATCACACCGTGTACAACTTTGTCATGCGATACCATGCCCTGCGCGCTTATAAAAGGCGCAGTGCCTGTTACTGACGGGTGTTTGGACACTTCCTCAGCCAATGATCTCCAGTCAGATAACTTGTTGTTTATTCCGGTAATTTGTACATGGGAAGCGACCCCGAGAATACGTGCGCGTACTTCTTTCTGAAACCCGTTCATAACGGACATGACAGTTATCAATGCAGTCATGCCCAATGTGATGCCCAATAAAGAAATCAGGGAGATAAATGAAATAAAATGGTTACGTTTTTTTGCGCGCGTGTAACGTAACCCAATAAAAAGTTCATATGGAGACACTAAAATGTCCAGAGGCTAGGTTAAATAGCTAAGTGTGCCATAATTAAGAAAAGATGAGTAGTTTAACGATAGCTGCACGGGCGGTTTAATGTGTTTTTTTAGATTGAAAGCAACTGTATAATTGACTGATGAAATTTGACATGGTTGTTATTGGCGGAGGACTGGTTGGTGCCTCTCTCGTAGCTGCGTTGAAAGACAGCGGAATGACGATTGCACTGATTGAATCTCGTGAGCCTCATCCGTTACCAGGCGACGACAGTTGGGACAGTCGGGTTTATGCGATTAGTCCGGGCAGTACTACTTTTTTACACCAAAATATGATCTGGCAGCAGATGGATGCCTGCCGTCTTACGCCAGTTTACGATATGGCGGTATTTGGTGATGACAACAGCTCCCGAATCCAATTCAGTGCCTATGAAGCTGGCATGTCAGAATTGGCTTATATTGTTGAGAATCGTCAATTACAAGTGGCTGTGTGGTCGAAATTGCAGTCGCTGGAAAATAATATAAATATCATTTGCCCGGCTCGCTGTACTGCTATTACCTGGCTAGATTCGCATGTTGAAATACTGCTCGAGGATGGACGTCAACTTGAGACTGAACTGGTTGTTGGTGCTGATGGCGTCAATTCGTGGGTACGTCAGCAGGCGGACATTGAAGTTTCAAGCCAACCGTATCGACAAGTCGGCTTAGTTGCTAATTTCAGCTGTGAACTGCCGCATCGCAACATCGCGCATCAATGGTTTAGGCGTGATGGAGTGTTGGCTTTGTTGCCTTTATCAGGTAACCGGGTATCTATGGTTTGGTCTACCGGTGAGGATCATGCGTCGGCATTGCGGGAGCTGCCAGAAGAACAACTGTGTCAACGTGTTGCTGTTGCAACATCGCATGCCCTGGGTGAGATGAGATTAATAACGCCACCGGCAGGATTTCCGTTAAATTTTGTTCATGTCAGTAATCTTGTTAAACCCCGTCTAGTCTTGGTTGGCGATGCGGCGCATGGGATTCACCCGCTCGCTGGTCAAGGTGTAAACCTTGGGTTGCGGGATGTTCGAAAACTTGCCGATATACTCAGCGATCGTAACCCGCAGGTTGATGTTGGTGGCTTTGAGTGGTTGCGTCGTTTTGAATGCGCGCGGAAAGAGGATATTTTAGCGATGGAAATGGTCACCGACGGTTTGCAGAAATTATTTATCAATCCAGATCCGATGCTTGCCCGGATACGTAATTTGGGGCTGGAAGTTACCAATCGCCTGCCGCTCATCAAAAACCGTTTGATGCAGCACGCATTGAATTAATCTGTATTTTACAAGGAGCACAATGGTTATGTGGGTGAAGCGATTTATTTTTACACTGTCACTTTGTTTAATCACAGGAGTGGTAGCAGCAGATGAAAAGGCAGTCAGAAAGGCCATAGCACCGCATTTCCCAGGTGCAAAAATTGAAAGTTTGCAAAAGACACCGTATCTGGGGCTTTACGAGGTTCTGGTTGGCGGCGAGTTGTTTTATACCGATGAAAATGCAGAATACTTTATCTTTGGGCATATCGTTGACACTAAAACCAAAACCAGTGTAACCAGTAAACGCCTGGAAGAAATTAAAGCCGCGCGGCGGATACCGCTTGACACACTGCCGCTGGAGCATGCCATTAAAATTGTTAAAGGGAACGGTGAACGCAAACTCGCTATTTTCACTGACCCTAACTGTCCCTATTGCAAGCGATTGGAAAAAGAGCTGGTTGGTATTTCCAATGTAACAATTTATACGCTTCTATATCCGGTTTTAAGGGGATCGGTTGAGTTGTCCACATCGATCTGGTGTGCTCAGGATCAGATTAAGGCATGGAACGATTTAATGCTTGAAGATATTGCTCCTAAGGATAGCAGCTGTGAATCACCGATTCAGGCCTTGCTGGAATCCGGTCGGGAAAACAGGGTTACCGGGACGCCGACGCTGATTTTTTCAGATGGCTCTGTCGTAGGTGGGATGATCCCGTCTGCCAACATTGAGGAACAATTGCAGAAAGCGAGTCAGTCGGTTAAGTAATTAACGCTTAGATGATTCAAGTTTTGCAATCATAACCGTTCTGATGTCGACGGAATAAAATGAAACCTACATTAGTTTTGGTTGGCCGCCCCAATGTTGGCAAATCGACACTGTTTAATCGCTTAACCCGAAGCAGAGATGCTATCGTGGCAGATATCCCAGGATTAACGCGTGACCGGCATTATGGCCATGGCAGAATAGGAGACATGCCCTACCTGGTTATGGATACAGGAGGGCTGGAGCCGGTTGTTAAGGATGGAATTATGTATGCAATGGCGCAACAGTCATTGCAAGCGATTGACGAAGCAGACAAGGTGTTGTTCATTGTAGACGGACGTCAAGGCGTCGCAGCACAGGACAAAATTATTGCCGAACAGTTACGAAGAAAAGGCTGCAATGTTCTGCTGATAGTGAACAAAACAGAGGGGATGGATGCTGCAGTTGTTACTGCAGAATTTTACGAGCTAGGTCTGGGTAGACCTTACGCGATTTCAGCTTTGCATGGAGATCATGTTAATGAGTTGGTGACGCTGGCGCTAGAAGGTTTCCCAGGGTCTGAAGAAATTGAGGAAAAAAGCGATCATCCTAGAATTGCTATAGTGGGGCGCCCCAACGTTGGTAAATCTACGTTGGTTAATACGTTATTAGGGGAGGAGCGAGTCATTGCATTTGACCAGCCCGGTACGACTCGAGACAGTATTTACATTGATTTCGAAAGCAAAGGCAGTCAGTACACACTGATCGATACGGCAGGTTTGAGGCGCCGTGGTAGGACTAAAGAAACCGTTGAAAAATTTTCAGCAATTAAAACGTTACAGGCGATAGAGGATGCCAATGTAGTAGTGCTGGTTCTTGATGCTAAAACTGAAATAGCAGAGCAGGATGCACATATTGCTGATTTTATATTGCAGTCGGGTCGTGCGCTGGTCGTAGCAATTAATAAATGGGATGGCTTGGACGGCTATCAACGTGAAATAACGAAGCGTGAGTTAAGCCGTAAGTTGGGGTTTCTTGGTTTTGCTAAGCTGCATTATATTTCTGCATTGAAGGGCTCTGGCTTAAAAAAATTGTTATTATCCATTGATCAGGCTTATACCGCGGCAATGGCTGACCTGTCTACACCGTTGTTGACACGAGCGCTGCATGCTGCAGTTGAAAAACATGCGCCGCCACGTGGCGGAATGTCCAGGCCAAAATTACGATATGCACATCAGGGGGGATCAAATCCACCTTTAGTTGTGGTACACGGTAGTATGCTGGAACATGTGCCGGAAACTTATCGGCGTTATTTGGAAGGTTTTTTTCGCGACACTTTTAATTTGTCGGGTACACCATTGCAAGTCGTATTTAGGACCGGACATAATCCCTATGCATATAAAAAACCGGCACCGCTTACAGCAGTGGAAGAGCGGCGTGCACACAATCGTAGGCGGCGTAATCGAAAGAAATATGGCTGAATGCCGCAGTCTGCCGCTGCAAATGATCTTGAAATTAGTTGCCGGGTATCGGTATATTGGAATATAACTGCTATACCATATAACTATCCATCTGTTACACTGCGCTTCAGGCATAGTGCTTCCAGGCAGGTATATACAATTGGAAACGTCAAGAGATAGGAGTTCGAGATGAAATTTTCCATCTATCGTTATAATCCTGATAATAACGAAAAACCGTTTATGCAGGACTATGATATTGAGTTGGCAGCTACGGATAAAATGTTACTGGATGCGCTTATGCGTATCAAAGCTGTTGATGATAGCCTGAGTTTAAGACGTTCGTGCAGTGAAGGTGTTTGTGGTTCGGATGCCATGAATATCAATGGTCGCAACGGTTTGGCTTGTATCACGCCATTACAGGGATTGAAAGAGCCTATAGAAGTACGTCCGCTACCTGGATTGCCTGTCATTCGTGATCTCATTGTAGATATGACACAATTCTATAATCAATATCATTCAATCAAACCTTATTTAATTAATCACAATCCGCCACCTGAGACGGAGCGTTTGCAATCTCCAGAGGAACGAGCGGCGCTGGAAGGTGCTTATGAATGTATACTGTGCGCGTGCTGTTCTACGTCCTGTCCATCATTCTGGTGGAATCCCGATAAGTTTGTCGGTCCGGCAGGTCTGCTTCAGGCCTACCGATTTCTGGCGGATAGCCGTGATCAGGCTACGGCGGAGCGGCTTGATTACCTCGAAGATCCGTACCGCTTGTTCCGCTGCCATTCAATCATGAATTGTGTTGATGTGTGTCCGAAAGGGCTGAATCCTACTCAAGCAATCGGTAAAATCAAAGAGATGATGGTCAAACGGACGGTATGAAAGAATTCGAGCGTGCGCGATGGCGTTGTCGACGTGGTATGCTGGAATTAGATATTATTCTTCAGCGTTTTATGGATAAACGGTATCGTCATCTGAGTGCGGATGAAAAATTGCAGTTTGATAAACTGCTTACACTCGCAGACAATGATCTCTGGGATCTGATTTGTGCAAGAGAAAAGCCCGTAGACGTTGATCAGTTGTCGGTATTAAAATTATTGCAGGAAAGCTGATTAATTGGGTATTGATCGCGTTACGGTTTGTAGCGATAACCTATGTCATTGCTCTGTAATGATGGTATCTCACTATACGCTATGGTCAAATTGATGTAATGCATGGAGAAAGAGGTCGTATGGCTCAAAAAAGAACAGCAACTTTAAGTTTTGACGCTGGTGGTGAATCCATAGAACTTCCCGTTATGTCCGGAACCATGGGGCCTGATGTGATCGATATTCGTAAATTACATGCCAAAAGTGGCATGTTTACCTATGATCCAGGTTTTTTATCGACGGCCAGCAATAGTTCCGAAATCACGTTTATTGACGGCGGGAAAGGTGTATTGTTGTATCGCGGTTATTCGATTGAGCAACTTGCCAAACAGTGTGATTTCATCGAAATCTGTTATTTGTTGTTGCACGGAGAATTGCCAAAAGCAGAAGAAAAAAACGAATTTGATCGTGTAATCAAACACCATACAATGCTGCATGAACAGCTGGTTAAACTGTTTAGCGGTTTTCGTAGAGATGCGCACCCAATGGCCGTTATGGTCGGTGTTGTGGGCGCTTTGTCGGCGTTTTATCACGAGGCATTGGATATTTCCGATGCGAGTCATCGCGAATTGTCAGCGGTGCGTCTGATTGCGAAGATGCCAACTATTGCTGCTATGGCGTATAAATACAACATCGGGCAGCCGTATGTTTATCCGCGGAACGATCTCAGTTATACCGAAAATTTCCTGCATATGATGTTTTCAATGCCGACGGAAGACTATAAGCCCGATCCAAAAATTGTGAAAGCCTTGGATCGTATATTGATTCTTCATGCTGATCATGAACAAAATGCTTCGACATCTACTGTGCGGCTGGCAGGATCAAGCGGTGCCAATCCGTTTGCATGTGTTGCTGCAGGAATTGCCTGCTTGTGGGGTCCGGCGCACGGCGGTGCAAACGAAGCCTGCCTAAATATGCTGGAGGAAATTGGCGATGTGTCGCGGATCAATGAGTACATTAAACGTGCCAAAGACCCAAGCGAAAATTATCGGTTGATGGGTTTTGGCCATCGTGTATATAAAAATTTTGATCCCCGTGCAAAACTGATGCGTGAAACCTGTCACGAAGTATTAAACGTACTTGGACTGGAAAATGATCGTTTGTTTAAACTGGCGTTGGAGCTAGAAAGAATAGCACTTGAGGACGATTATTTTATTTCTAGAAAATTGTACCCCAATGTTGATTATTATTCAGGTATTGTGCAAAGGGCTCTGGGTATTCCGACGACTATGTTTACTGCTATTTTTGCAATGGCACGTACAATTGGCTGGGTAGCTCAGTGGAATGAAATGATTTCGGATCCCGAATATAAAATAGGACGTCCTCGCCAGTTATATACCGGGACGACGATGCGTGATATCCCTAAAAATTTTCACAAATAAATGCATTAAGAATCATGAATAAACAATTGCAGGATACACTGCTTTACGGCTCTAATGCGCCTTTTGTAGAGGCCATCTATGAAGAATACCTGCACAGTCCTGTTTCAGTCGATCCGACATGGCGAGAATATTTTGACTGTATTCATCAAGCGCAAGGTCTGTCCGCTGGTCAACTGATGAAAAGTGCGACCGTTGAGAAACCGCTAGAAACGAGTCAAGCAAGCAGTACGGGTACACTTTCAGACGGCATGATGGTCTTGCCAGAGACAATTAAAAAAGGTACAGATCGCCGTAAGCAGGTTAGGGTTCTACAGTTAATTAATATGTACCGTTATTTGGGCTTAAGTCAGGCTGCGTTGGATCCCTTGCAGTCAGAGCCAAAGCCGCTGAGGCTGGAATTAGATCCCTCTAATTTTGGATTTACAGATGCGGATATGGACACCGTATTTAATACGGGTTCTCTAGCGGGCCCGGATCGTGCCCCACTTAGTGAGATTCTGCAGATTCTGAAGGAAACCTATTGTGGATCTGTGGGAGCTGAATATATGTACATCTCCTCGGTGGAACAGAAACGCTGGCTGCAAAGTAAGCTGGAAACTCAACGGTCAAATCCAAACTACAGCCATGAAGAAAAAAAGCATATTCTGGAGCGGTTGAGTGCTGCTGAAGGATTGGAAAAATATCTGCATACCCGTTACATTGGTCAGAAGCGGTTTTCGGGAGAAGGCAACGAAAGCATTATTCCGCTGCTTGATCATTTAATTACTTGTGCTGGGAATTCAGGTGTCAATGAGATCGTCATTGGCATGGCACACCGTGCCAGACTTAATGTATTGGTTAATACGCTAGGCAAAATGCCGAAAGATTTATTTCAAGAGTTTGAGGAAGGGCATGTACAAGATTTGCCATCCGGTGACGTAAAATACCATCAGGGTTTTTCTTCTGCCGTCGGTACACCAGAGGGTGTAGTGCATTTGGCTTTGGCGTTCAATCCGTCGCATCTGGAAATTGTCAACCCAGTCGTAGAGGGTTCGGTACGCGCAAGGCAACATCGTTTGCATGATAAACAGGGCGATAGAGTTCTGCCCGTGTTGATTCACGGTGATGCGGCGTTTTCTGGGCAGGGTGTTGTCATGGAAACGCTCAATCTGTCGCAAACAAATGGCTATGGTACGGGCGGTACCGTTCACATAATTATTAATAATCAGATTGGATTTACCACCTCGGATCCACGTGAGAGTCGCTCGACATTGTATTGCTCTGATGTGGCTAAAATGGTCGAAGCCCCCGTTTTTCATGTCAATGGCGACGACCCGGAAGCGGTAACCATGATTACCGAGCTTGCGTTAGATTTTCGTATGCAGTTTCATAAGGATGTCGTCATTGATATGGTCTGCTTCAGACGCCTCGGCCATAATGAACAGGATGATCCAATGGTTACCCAGCCTAAGATGTACCAGGTCATTAGTCAACATCCTGGTACGCGGCAACGTTATGCTGAGAAACTGCAAGAGGAAGGTGTAATCAGTCTGGATGAAGCTGACGCCATGGTTCAGGCTTATCGTGAAGCCATGGATGCCGGAACTAATCCGAATAAACAGATTCGTTACAATTATAAATCCCCTTATTCGGTAAACTGGGCGGTTTTTAAAAAACCATTCAAATGGAATCAACCCATTAAAACAGGTATCGCTTTGGAAACACTAAAGCAACTGTCCGAGCGGTTAACAGACATTCCAGAAAATTTTATTCTGCATAAGCGGGTTGAGAAAATAATTGATGACAGGTGCTTGATGGGACAAGGGAAGTTGCCATTGGATTGGGGAATGGCAGAAAATCTTGCTTATGCGGCATTATTGTATGAAGGGTTTCCAGTGAGGATTTCCGGTCAGGATTCTGGACGCGGCACATTTTTTCACCGCCATGCCGTGTTGCATAATCAGGACACTTCGCTGCAAGATCGAAATTTATATTTTTCGCTGCGTCATATTACACCCGATCAACCAGATTTTACCGTTATCAATTCCATTTTATCGGAAGAAGCGGTGCTGGGTTTTGAGTATGGATACGCCACTACCCAATCGCACGAACTTGTCGTATGGGAAGCACAATTTGGTGATTTTGCCAATGGTGCGCAAGTGGTTATTGATCAGTTTATTGCAGCAGGAGAAGCTAAGTGGGGGCGTTTGTGCGGATTGGTGATGCTATTGCCGCATGGCTACGAAGGACAAGGACCGGAGCATTCGTCGGCCCGGCTTGAACGTTTTTTGCAGCTTTGTGCGGATTACAATATACAGGTATGCATTCCGTCAACGCCTGCACAAATGTTTCATGTTTTGCGTCGGCAGATGATTCGTCCGTTACGCAAACCGCTGATTATCATGAGTCCGAAAAGTATGCTGCGGCATAAAGAATCGGTTTCAAGTCTGGAAGAACTGTCCGACGGTATGTTTTATCCGGTTATCTCTGAAGTGGAAGCGCTGGAGGCAGGGAAGGTCAAGCGTTTGATTGTCTGCAGTGGCAAAATTTACTACGAACTTAGAGCATATCGGCAGGAGCAGCAGATTAACGATATGGCCATAATTCGGCTGGAGCAGTTGTATCCTTTTCCTCATGAAGAGTTCAAGGCCGAAATCAAACGTTACGACAATGCGAATGAAGTCATCTGGTGTCAAGAGGAGCCGGGCAATCAGGGCGCATGGCATCGTATTCAGCATTATTTACTGCGGAATATGAAGTCTACTCAGATACTGGGGTATGCATTGCGGCCGTCTTCGGCTTCGCCGTCTGTCGGTTATCTGGCAAAACATAAAATGCAGCAGAAAGAAGTAATTGAAGCGGCATTCCGGGAAAAAATTTAGAATACGGGAGGCATTATGTTAGTTGAAGTCAAAGTTCCCGAACTGTCTGAGTCGGTGGCTGATGCGACGCTGGTTTCGTGGCATAAAAAGCAAGGGGAACGGATCGAGCGCGATGAGAACCTGATTGATGTCGAGACAGATAAAGTTGTGTTGGAATTGCCGGCGCCGAAATCTGGTGTACTTAAGGAAATTATAAAAGACGACGGTGCAACAGTGGTCAGTGGTGAGGTTATCGCGACCATTGATACTAGCGTGGATGATGCAGACTCCAAGTCACAATCCGGTTCTGCATCATCCAAAAAAAACAAAAAATCATCGCAGTCAGCCAAAAATCAGCCGGGATCGGACAAAAACAATAATACCGATACAGAGGATGATACCGGGCACAAAATAGATCCCACAATTCCTATGCTGATGCCGGCGGCACGAAAACTGATAGAAGAAAACCGGCTGAAACAATCAGAAACCGAATCGATCAAAGGAACCGGTCGTGGCGGACGGATTACCCGCGAGGACGTCCAAGCCTATCTTGATCAGAAAACTGCAAATGGTGACATAAAACAGTCAGGCATCGAAGAACAGACCGAACAGTATAACGATAAAGGTGGCGAAACAGGTGAGGTAGATCCTGAGTCAGAAGTAAACGCTAAAACTGACTATTCAAACAAGACAAGGGAACGTATTGATCGTCGGGTAACCATGTCGAGATTGCGCATGCGTATCGCAGAGCGATTAATCCAATCGCAGTCGACTGCAGCTATTCTGACAACATTTAACGAAGTAAATATGCAGGCGGTTGTCGATTTGAGGGCACGTTACCGGTCCGAATTTGAGAAAGAGCACGGCATCAAACTTGGATATATGTCTTTTTTTGTGAAAGCAGTGGTTGCGGCATTAAAAAAATATCCGATTATCAATGCCTCGGTCGAAGGTGATGAAATCATTTATCATGATTATTACGATATCGGTATTGCCGTGAGTAGTCCGCGTGGTCTGGTTGTGCCGATTCTACGCGATGCCGACCAGATGAGTTTTGCGCAAATCGAAATGCAGATTGCAGACTTTGCGAAGCGGGCGCGCGATGGCAAGTTGACCATTGAGGAACTGACGGGCGGTACCTTTTCGATTACAAATGGTGGTGTTTTTGGTTCCATGTTATCTACACCGATTATTAATCCGCCGCAAAGTGCGATTCTCGGTATTCATGCAACTAAAGATCGGCCGGTTGTGGAAAACGGTCAAATTGTCGTTCGTCCGATGAACTATCTGGCGTTATCGTATGATCATCGTATTATTGATGGACGTGATGCGGTACTTGCATTGGTGGCAATTAAAGAGGCACTCGAATATCCAATGAGTCCGTTGCTTGAAGGCTGATATCTGATTTAAAGATTTATATTTGTATTGGAATCAGTATACGATTTCGACATTTTCGGCTTTGAAGTGACTGTTTAAGGTTTGCAGCAACTGGTCATCTAAATTGACCCGCCAACTTTCGCCGAGTTTAATCTCACATGTTGCGTGTCCATTGTAATAGATCAGCGAAATTGGACAGAATGATTGAGCCGTAGCAGCGTGACCGTTCAGTTGGGGACGGGATTGATTGGAGTAGGGCGTTAGCAGTGTTTTTAATAGTTGGGTCGTAGGCAAGGTATCTGCTGTACAGCGTAATTTGATTTGTTTGGCGAAATGGGTGCGTATTCCAGCTAGGTCATAAAGTTTCTCGCCTGTTATACGAAGCTCATCACTGTTTTCCTGATCACTATACTGTCCGCGAATGCCGATTTTGACTTCCGCAATCAATAACTCATCGGCTTTCAGCCAGTTACGGTGTTCAGTGAACAATTCGTCAAATACGATCAATTCAATTGTAGCTTTGCCGTCGCCAAGGCTGATGACGGCCATTCGACCTCGCCGAGTCATTTGGATGCGAATGGCATCAATAATCCCGGCAATGATTTGTGTTTCACGCTGCGGCATCAGGCGGTCGAGCGTGGTGCGGACAAACGGTTTTATTTCATCGGTATATGTGTCGAATAAATGCCCGCTAAAATAGAAACCAAAACTTTGCTTTTCCTGACTGAGTTTCATGCGTTCCGTCCACGCCGTGGTAGGAATCAGTTCCGGGCGTAGGATTGGATCGTCATGATCGTCAAACAGGGTTGTCTGATTCGCAGCGCGGTTCGATTGCTCCGCATTTTCCAGAGCTATGCCTACAGAGGCCAGTAATTCGGCGCGGTTGGGGTGTAAACGGTCAAATGCGCCGACACGTATCAATGATTCGATGACACGCCGGTTGATAATACGTCGGTCAACGCGGTTACAGAAATCAAATAAATCGGTAAAGGTGCCACTTTTGTTGCGGGAAGCGATGATCGCGTTAATCGCTGATTCACCAGTTCCTTTGATCGCGCCGAGACCGTAACGGACGGTTTTTTCTTCTGTGGGTACAAAGCGATACTCAGAATGATTGATGTCGGGGGGTAATATCGTCAGCCCGTTAACCAGGCTGTCACCGATGAAACCGAACACTTTATCGGTATCGTCCATATCAGCAGACAAACAGGCGGCCATAAATTCGGCTGGATAGTGTGTTTTTAGATAAGCGGTTTGATAGGCAATTAATGCATAAGCTGCTGCATGTGATTTATTAAAGCCGTAACCGGCAAACTTTTCCATCAGACGAAAGAGCTCGACGGCTTTTTCTTTATCCAGCCCATTTTGTATTGCGCCTGCTTCAAAAATGTCTCTTTGCTGCGCCATTTCTTCGACTTTCTTCTTACCCATCGCGCGACGTAGCAGATCTGCGCTGCCCAGACTGTAGCCCCCGATGACTTGTGCAATTTGCATAACCTGCTCTTGATAAATCATGATGCCATAAGTTGGACTCAGGATCGGTTCAAGGCGCGGATCAAGATATTCAATGGTCTTTACCCCATGCTTTCGGTCAATAAAGTCAGGGATCAGGTCCATCGGACCGGGACGATAAAGTGCGACCAATGCGATGATATCTTCAAAACAATCGGGTTTTGCCTTTTGCAGAAGATCCTTCATGCCACGTGATTCAAACTGAAAAATGCCAATGGCATTACCTTGTCTTAGCAATGCATACGTTGCTGCATCGTCGAGTGGAAGCGCTGTGAGTGAAAACGGTTCGCTGTCCGGGCGTCTGGTATTAATGTAGCTGACTGCACGGTCCAGGGTCGTTAAAGTACGCAATCCAAGAAAATCAAATTTAACCAGGCCGATTTTTTCAACATCGTCTTTATCGAATTGGCTGACTACTGCATCGCCCGACTCAGTGCAATAGATGGGGCAGTAATCGCTAATTTCGCCCGGTGCAATCAGTACACCTCCGGCATGCATACCACTGTTTCGCGTCAGTCCTTCCAGGCGTTCGGCCAGCTCCAGAAGATAACGAACGTCTTCTTCTTCGTCGGCACGTTGGTTGAGTTGAGGCTCTAAATCACGAGCCTTTTTGAGTGTCATGCCGATTTCAAACGGTACCAGTTTGGCCAGCTGGTCGACAAAATTATAAGGCATATCGAGTACGCGACCGATGTCGCGAATCACCGCTTTGGCGGCCAATGTACCAAAGGTAATAATTTGCGATACACTCTGGGTTCCATAGCGTTGTTTGACGTATTCAATCACCTTTTCACGTCTGTCCTGGCAGAAATCAATATCAAAATCCGGCATGGAAACGCGCTCAGGATTAAGAAAACGTTCGAACAGCAGATCGTAGCGTAACGGGTCAAGATCGGTGATGCCGAGTGAAAAAGCAACCAGCGATCCCGCACCTGAGCCTCTTCCTGGCCCGACGGGCACGTTATTACGTTTTGCCCAGTTGATAAAATCTGCAACAATAAGAAAGTAGCCTGAAAATCCCATTGAAATAATCGTATTTACTTCAAAATCCAGACGCTCCTGATATTCCTGTAGCTTATTGCTGCGTTCTGTTTCATCAAAATAAAGCGTTTGCATACGTTTCTCGAGACCAATTGCGGCTTGGTCTCGCAGATACGCTTCCAAACTTTCGTTGTTGGGTGTTGGGTATAGTGGTAGTTTGTTGACACCCAGTTCCAGTTCAAGGTTACAGCGTTGAGCAATTTCAACACTATTAGCCAGGGCCGATGGAATATCGGTGAATAATGCCGCCATTTCTTGCTGGGTTTTGAGATACTGCTGCTGAGTAAATTTTTTCGGACGGCGGCGGTCAGCAAGAATGTAGCCCTCAGCAATACACACCCGCGCTTCGTGCGCGTCAAATTCGTCTGCATCGAGAAATTGCACGGATTGTGTGGCGACTACAGGTAGATTCAGGGTGCTGGCGAGAATAAGTGAATGCTGCAGCAGGTAATCTTCTTGTTCATGACCGTCACGCTGGATTTCGATGTAAAAGCGGTTCGGAAAAAGTGTTGCCCATTCCAGCGCATGCGATTGAGCCTGTTTTAAATCATTGTGTAAAATAGCCTGGCCGATTGTCCCAAAGCGTGCACCAGATAGTGCAATTAATCCATCTGTGCCGTGTTTTTCATTTTTCAGCCACGACATGCTGATTTCAGCGCGTCCCTGTGTTTGATTTTCAAGGTAGGCACGGGTCAATAAGCGTGAAAGCAACAAATAGCCAGCGAACGACTGGCAAAGTAGAATAGCGCGCGAGGGCTTGCTGCGCTCAGTTTCATTGGTAATCCAGACGTCGCAGCCAATGATCGGTTTAATCCCTTTGCGACGGGCAGTTTGATAAAATTTTACTGCACCAAACACATTGGCCAAGTCGGTCAGTGCCAGTGCGGGCATTTGATTGTCTACTGCCTTTGCGATGGCGCCTGGGATCCGGATAGTACTATCCAGAATGGAAAATTCGCTATGCAGGCGTAAGTGGATAAATCCGGGTTTGATAGGTGCTCGGGACATAAATGATACAATAATATGATCAAGGATGCGTTGTACAATACAGCGTAACCATCGTGCTGTTTTTTACTAACCCAAACTCATTTTACATCATGTTGACGACACCTGAACTTCTACTTCCCGCTGGCTCATTAGAAAAAATGCGTACAGCCTATGCCTATGGTGCAGACGCGGTATATGCCGGACAACCGCGCTACTCGTTGCGTGCACGCAACAATGAGTTTGCACTGGAACAATTGCAAACTGGTATTACTGAAGCCCAAGCACTGAAAAAGAAATTTTTTGTCGCCAGCAATATTATGCCGCATAACGCAAAAGTGAAAACTTACTTAGCGGATATGGAGCCTGTTATTGCCATGAAGCCCGATGCTCTTATTATGGCCGATCCCGGACTTATTATGATGGTGCGTGAAAAATGGCCCGACATCCCGATTCATTTATCCGTTCAGGCAAACACCGTCAATTATATGGGTGTAAAGTTCTGGCAGAAAATCGGATTGACACGTGTCATTCTATCGCGGGAATTATCGCTTGATGAAATTGCGCAGATCCGTGAATTGTGTCCCGATATGGAGATTGAAGTATTCGTGCACGGTGCTTTGTGTATTGCTTATTCCGGACGATGTCTGTTATCGGGTTATTTCAACCACCGCGATCCGAACCAAGGTACCTGTACCAACTCCTGCCGTTGGGATTATAAAGTAACCTCAGGTGAAACCGGTGATAACGGTGATATTAAAACAGCAGAGGCGATTGATTTTGATTTTAACGCGGCACAACAACAGGCAGAAAACCAATTGGATCAGGAACCCGGTTTTAAGCGTCATCCGGCCGCGGATCAAGTGTATCTGATCGAGGAAAAAGAACGTCCTGGCCAGCTTATGCCGATTATGGAGGACGAACACGGTACCTATATTATGAATTCAAAGGATTTACGTGCAATAGAGCATATCGAGCGGCTCGTAGCTCTAGGTGTCGATTCATTCAAAATTGAAGGCCGGACTAAATCGTTGTATTACGTTGCCCGAACTGCGCAGATTTACCGCAGAGCCATTGACGACGCTATTTCCGGTAAAGCATTTGATCCGGCATTGCTCGGTGAGCTAGAAGGGCTGGCCAACCGTGGTTATACCAGTGGTTTTTACCAGCGTCATCAGACTCATGAAACGCAAAATTACTTGCGCGGCCATTCGGAATCGAGCCGTAGTCAGTATGTCGGTGATATTACCGGCTTTGATGAAACCAGCCACATGGCCGAGGTGCTGGTTAAGAACCGGTTTCAGGTCGGTGACCGTCTTGAAATTATCCATCCGTCCGGTAATCAGGTTGTCGAACTTAAGCAAATGCTCGACAGTAAGGGTAAATCTGTTTTTGCAGCACCCGGAAGCGGTCATCGTGTGCGTATTCCGATTGAAAGAAGTGTTTCAAACGCATTCGTAGCACGGTTTTTGTCGTAAAGAATGGTAATTTGCTCCGTTTTAGTCCAAGAGGTATGTGAGTATTTAAAGTGAGTTAAATTCACGGGTTGCAAAAAAGCTCAGCATTCTTCTTGGTAACCAATCCAGCTTGCCTGGAAAGGGTGATTGGATAAAGCCCGCATGCCCCCCTTCTTTTGTAAATTCGCATGTTACTGCTGCCGATACCTCGTCAACTCCAGGTAACACCGATGATGGCATAAATGGATCATTTAAGGCATTAATCAGCAACGTTGGTACTCGAATATGCGGTAACCACTGCTTGCTGCTCGATTGCTGCCAGTAGTCCTCAGTATTTTTGAAGCCGTGCAAAGGCGCGGTAACGATGTTATCAAAATCGTAAATCGAGCGGCATTTCGCCAGCGCTCGAGCATCGTACAGCCCTGGGAATTGTTTCAATTTTTTGAACGATTTGGATTTGAGTGTATGTAGAAAATGGTGGGTATATGCCAGATTAAATCCCGAATCAAGCGCTTTTCCTGCAGCGGCTAGATCCAGTGGCACTGATATTGCAGCAACACCGTTGAGCCAGTTTTGAGCTGTTTCACCTCGTTCACCCAGCCATTTTAGCAACGCGTTGCCGCCTAGCGACACACCGATAGCGTACACAGGCTGGTCACTGGTGTTGTTTTGCCGAGACTCTGTCACAATACGTTGAATCATCCAGTCAATTTCCGCCGAATCGCCGGCATGATAGGCGCGAGGCAGCCGATTCGGCGAACCCGAACAACCGCGAAAATGAATGACTACACTATGCCAGCCGTATTGCTGTAAAACATTTTTTATACTGATGATGTAATGACTGCTTGATCCGCCCTCAAGGCCATGAAAAATAACGACCAAGGGTGCGTCAGCATTGCCGTCAAGCCAATCGATATCAACAAAATCGCCGTCGTCGAGTTCCCAGCGTACCCGCCGGTATATAAACAATGGTTTTTGGGGAAGAAAAAAAGGGTAAATCGTCTGAGCGTTACCGCCTGGCAGCCATTTGGGAGCGGTATAGGGTTCTGTATAAAGCGGAATGGAATCGGTTTTCATATAAAATGTTGTAATTCACGTATTGCGATGTTCGGTCTGAAGACACTCATTATCTATTTTGATGATCTTGCTTTATTCAGTAAGCATGGACCAGCGCACGTCGCAAGACGTATCTGGGAAATAGTGTGTTTGTTAAGATATTATCCCTAGCGCCTTCTACCGAAGATTGATCCAAGGATGCCACGCATAATCTGTCGTCCCAGTTCTCTACCGATAGAACTGGTTGCCGATCTAATAAGCGTTGTCGCGGCATTTTGATGCTGACGCCCGGCACGTTTTCTTCCTCGTGTTTTATCGGATGAGACTATTGTATTGTCTTCCTCTTCACGAGATGTACGGTTGTTTTTCTGCTCGAGGATTTCAAACGCAGATTCGCGGTCAATCGCAGTTTCATAATAGCCGTGAATTGCGGAATTACTTATTATTTGTTGGCGTTCGGACTGAGTTGCCGGACCAATACGGCTTTTAGGCGGGATAATTTTGGAGATTTCTACAGGTGCAGGCCGCCCTTCCTCATCGAGAAAAGAAACCAGCGCTTCACCCACACTCAATTCGCTAATCGCGGTTTCTACATTGATTTCGGCGTTTGCGCGGAATGTGTTGGCGGCTGATTTGACAGCCTTCTGATCCCTGGGAGTGAAGGCGCGAAGTGCGTGTTGAATCCGGTTGCCCAGTTGTCCAAGGATGACGTCTGGAATGTCGATTGGGTTTTGACTGACAAAATAGACGCCAACGGCTTTAGACCTGATTAAACGCACAACTTGCTCAATCTTTTCCAATAAGACATCGGGTGCATTGTTGAACAAAAGGTGTGCTTCATCAAAAATGAGCACAAGTTTAGGTTGCTTGAGATCACCTGCTTCGGGTAAATTTTCAAATAATTCTGAAAGCAGCCAGAGTAGCAGCGTTGTATAGAGTCGAGGGGTTCTGTAAAGAACATCTGCGGTCAGAATGTTAATTGCGCCTCTGCCGTGTTCATCAGTTGCCATCAGATCTTCCAAATTCAGCATGGGCTCGCCGAACAACAGGTCTCCGCCTTCATGGACTAATTGGATTAACTTTCTTTGTATGGCACTGATACTGGATGAGGAAATTTTGCCGTACTGTGTACTAAACTCGCGTGCATTTTCGGAAACAAAGATCAGCATTGATCGCAAATCTTTTATATCCAATAATAACCAGCCTCGATCATCGGCAATCATGAAAACGATGGTTAAAATGCCGGTTTGAGTATCGTTTAATTCAAGTAAACGTGATAACAGCAAAGGCCCCATGTCGGAAATAGTGACGCGAACAGAGTGTCCGTTTTTTCCGAATACATCCCAGAAAATGGTCGGATTACTTTGATACGAAAAATCAGTAATGTCCAGCTCTTTAATGCGCGCTTCTACTTTTTGATTATTGCCACCCGCCTGAGATAGTCCAGACAAATCTCCTTTAATATCTGTCAAAAAAACCGGCACGCCAATCTGCGAAAATTGCTCCGCCAGTGATTGTAATGTCACAGTTTTTCCGGTTCCCGTTGCGCCGGCAATAAGTCCGTGCCGATTGGCCATTTGCGGGAGAAGACCAAGATCAATATTTTTTGATTGAGCAATGGTAAGTTTTTTATTCATATTTGTTTGATAAATAATAGATTGTTTAAACGATGGTGATATAACTTCGCCTCAATATAGTGGTCCTGGAATTATTGCTTTAGTTTTCTTGGGGGTGCCGAAGAAAATGCAGTTAGCAGTTAGTATTATTGCGTATGTGCAATTTCAGTATACAATTTGAAGATTTTAGCAATTTTTTATCGTATTTGGGGTCAACCCGTATTTGATTGACCAATGTTAAATTACTCTGGAGAAAAATGAACTTATATTTTAAGACCATACCTATAATGCTTTTCATGCTTACCTTTTTTGCTTTTGCCGTTTCCGCGAATACTTCTTCGTTGGCATTGGAAAGTATAGACGCACATAAAAAAGTCATCAGTCCTGAAGAATTTTTTTGGATTGAAAGTCAAGCGAAGTTTGCCGCTCGTATTGATACCGGTGCTAAAAGTACTTCGATACATGCGATTGATATTCAGGTAGAAGATGCGGCTGAAACAATGGAAGACAATGTGGGAAAACAGGTTAACTTCACAATTGTAAATGAGAAAGGTGAGAAGTGGGCCATGTCCAGGCGGATCAGTTCTGTAAGTCAAGTGCGCAATTCTCAGGGCGTAGAATACCGTTACAACGTGCCTTTACGCCTTGGATGGAATAAGATAAATAAAACGGTAGACGTCAATTTACGGGATCGTAGCAAAATGAAGTATAAATTACTGATCGGTAGGGACTGGATGAAGCGTGAAGTCGTTATCGACTTGGAGCAATGATTGCGTCTTTACATAGATTCCAGCACATAGAATAGACCGGTATTGCCAGTTGTTACTATCCGTAATTGCTGTTGTTTTATCAGAATAGAAGTGCCGCGGCGCAAAATTTCGATGAATACGCTACGCTGTTTTTATTATCGAGCCATGAAAATACAGGTTAATCTCAAGCGCGTTTATGATCCGCCCGACTCAAATGACGGTTTACGGATATTGGTGGACCGGCTTTGGCCCAGAGGGCTTACAAGAGAAAAAGCCCGAGTCGACATCTGGATGAAAGCAATTGCTCCCTCCAATGAATTGCGCCGCTGGGTTCACCAGGACGCTCAGAATTGGTCCGGATTCGAGGCTAGGTATTATGCTGAACTTGATTCGCATCCGCATGTGGTTAATGAGTTGATCGGATATATGAAACAGGGTGATGCTGTTTTGCTGTATGCAGCTAAATCGCAGACCCAGAATCACGCACTTGTGTTGAAAGCATATCTCGAATCGAGGGTGTAAAGTTTTCTGTGTAACTGTCTGAGTTAAGTGTAGTCCTTCAAACGGTCTTCGAATTCGATTGTAAATCTATTCAGCGCCTGTTTCCAG
>JAUIIB010000055.1 GCA_030431985.1 Gammaproteobacteria bacterium | reverse complement strand
CCGTCTTAATATTCTTCGCCGCTAATTCAGCTATCGCTTGTAGTTCTTTGTTCTTCATCGTCTGTTTATCCTTTCCCATATCCGGGGTTAATGATAAACAGTTACACAGAATTTGTTACAGTCTCAAATGTGACAGCTATTGATTTTCATTTTCCTCCATTTGGAAGCGACAAAATTTCAATTATGTCTCGGTTTCACTGGATTTGCTCGCTCTAACACGAAAAACGCCCACATCTACCGAGGTCACCATTACGCGCTGACCTGCTGCGATAAATTGTGTATCCGTTTCTGGAGAAATTTCAACGCGCCAGTCTACTCCAGAATACCGCGTCTTTCCGGGTGTCTGTTTATCAATATTTTGAGTGAGAACGAATTCAAAACCGATTAAATCGCTACTGCGATCTTTATCTGGCGTTCTTCCCCCTTGCAAATGTTTTAAGGGCCGCCATAACACAATCGCGGTAATTCCGGAGCTGATGCCTAATCCAGATAACCCGGCCAACCATGTTTCAGGCAGAATCCCAATTTGCATTAAGAGTCCCGTTACCATGGCGCCCAGGCCCACAAAAAGCAGTATACCCGTAGCAAGACCAAGCAGGGTTATTTCCAGAATTAGTATAATAAAACCACTGACAATCCAGAATTCACTCTGGTGCTCATTTAAATATTCGATCAGCATCATCTTCAATTCGCCTACGATTCGCTGGCCGACGATTTGTTTTTATTCAACGCATGAATAATCGTCATTGCCTCGGTAACAATACCAGCAGCTTGCGTCTGATTGTCCGGCAGCAACACAACGGAAGATTCCTTCGCAATTGCCTTCTTTGCTTCGATCGCTTCGCTGGCTAATTCAAGCTGTATTGCACGTTGACCTTCTACGGTATTGGCAACATCACCGACAACTTTCAAAGCCTTGGCTTTGGCTTCCGCGACAGCTAAAATTGCCTGCGCCTCACCTTCCGCCTTAAGAATTTGTTCGGCCTTTTCCGCCTCAGCATTGAGCACTTGAGCCCGCTTCTCGCCTTCGGCGATATTTATAGATGATTGGCGCTCACCTTCTGACTCGAGAATCGCAGCCCGTTTCTCACGTTCTGCTTTCATTTGACGTTCCATCGCATCAAGAACAGAGCGTGGCGGCTCAATATCCTTGATTTCATATCGTAGTACCTGCACGCCCCATGGCCCCGCGGCATCGTTGATAGAAGTCACAATATTGGTATTTAAACTTTCCCGTTCTTCAAATGTCTTGTCTAAATCCATCTGACCGATTTGACTACGCATCGTCGTTTGCGCAAGCTGAGTAACCGCGTAAATATAGTCATCGACACCATAAGAAGCTTTGTATGGATCGAGTACTTTCAGATACAATACACCGTCAACAACCAGTGAAATATTGTCTTTTGTAATTGCGCTCTGACTGGGCACGTCGGTTGCCTGTTCTTTTAAAGTACGCCGATAAGCAACCCGGTCAAAAAAAGGTATTAAGATGTTAAGGCCGGCTTCCATCGTTTTGTTGTATTTACCAAACCGTTCGACAATATAAGCGGTATTCTGAGGTACAAAAACAACCGCACTCTTAATTAGAAAAATTGAAAGAATGGCCAGTGCGACCCAGGAACTAAAAACAATATCAAGCATTGGTTCTGCATACTCCATAAAGTGACTCCTTGGACAACAAAATGATTGAATCCGGGAAACTGCTCGCGCTTTCAGATGAAGTCTAACTGATTCATTGGTCAATCATATATGGAATAAACCCTGAAACAAGTACTTTTTGTCTGAAACAACACGACAAATAACTTACAATCAACACAAAAATTTCTTCAATTCCTTATCACTCATTAAACAACTTTGAATCTACTTCGCGCATTGGCTGCAGTCAGCAGCATGACTTTTATTTCCCGTATTCTCGGTTTTCTGCGCGATGTTATTATTGCGCGTATTTTTGGCGCAGGAATGGAAACAGACGCCTTTTTCGTGGCATTCCGCATTCCCAATCTTTTAAGACGTCTATTTGCTGAAGGCGCATTTTCTCAGGCGTTTGTTCCGATACTTGCAGAATATAAAAACAAACGCTCTATCGAAGAAACACACGACCTGATTAGTCATATTGCAACATTACTCAGTCTGGTACTGTTTATTGTCACGCTTGTGGGTATTATCGCCGCACCATTGATTATTTATGCCAGCGCGCCCGGTTTTGCCGACGACTTAGAAAAATTCAGTTTAACAGTTGAGCTGTTACAAATTACTTTTCCCTATATCCTCTTTGTCTCGCTCGTATCTCTAGCTGGCGGCATTTTGAATACCTACGGAAAATTCTATGTACCTGCACTGACGCCAGCATTGCTCAATATCTCTTTTATTGCTTGTGCATTATGGCTTGTTCCTTATGTCCATCCACCAATACGTGCTTTGGCCTGGGCGGTGTTTATAGGCGGCATATTACAATTGTGCTTCCAAATCCCCTATCTGGTTCGCCTGAAGCTCATGCCGCGCATACGTTTTAGAGCAAAAGATACGGGAGCCTGGCGTGTCATCAAATTGATGGGACCCGCTGTATTCGGTGTTTCTGTCGGCCAGCTCAGCATGTTGATTAATACAATATTCGCCTCACTGCTCGTTACCGGAAGTGTATCGTGGCTTTATTATGCTGATCGCCTGATGGAATTTCCAGCCGGTCTCTTAGGTGTTGCTTTGGGCACGGTCTTGCTGCCTTCTTTGGCAAAACACTATAACAGCGACAACAACGACACTTATTCTCAACTCTTGGATTGGGGATTGCGTTTAACGGTACTGCTAACGTTACCCGCTGCACTTGCATTAGCGCTATTGTCCACGCCACTGATTACCACGCTATTCCATTACGGTGCATTTTCTGAGCATGATGTATTCATGACAAGCGATGCATTGATTGCTTACAGCTTTGGCCTAATCGGTCTCATTTTGGTCAAAGTACTGGCGCCAGGGTTTTACGCACGTCAAAATATCAAAACCCCGGTAAAAATTGCTGTTATTACTTTAATCGCCACTCAATTGATGAATCTTGCCTTTATTATCCCGCTTAAGCATGCCGGGTTGGCGCTCGCCATCGGATTGGGTGCCTGTTTAAACGCCAGCCTGTTGTATTATAAATTACGTAGTCAAAATATTTATCAACCACAGCCCGGCTGGCCCATTTTTTTGCTAAAAGTTTTGGCAGCCCTATTGAGTATGGGATTGATACTGTGGTTTACAGCGGGCACGGATTCGTCTTGGCTGGCCATCGATGCAACCTCACGTGCAGGTCGTCTGGGTGCAATTATAGCGATTGGAGCAGGCAGCTACTTTAGTGTGCTCTGGATTCTAGGTTTCCGCCTAAAAGATTTCGCAAGACATCAGCTTGATGAAAAACCTGAATAGAAGGCCTATACATGCGCAGTAGTTTTGTCATACTCAATCAACGCATAGGCTGAGTGGTTATGAATCGACTCGAAATTTTCTGATTCAACGATGTAGGCATCAATACGCTTATCTTTATTCAGCGTATTCGCAACATCCCTGACAATATCTTCAACAAACTTTGGGTTATCATATGCTTTTTCAGTCACATACTTTTCGTCAGGGCGCTTCAGTAATCCGTATAATTCACATGAAGCATTATTTTCCGCAATTCTGATCAAGTCCTCAATCCATACGAAACTGTTTGTCCGCGCCGAAATTGTGACATGTGAACGCTGATTGTGCGCTCCATAGTCTGATATTTTCTTTGAACATGGACACAGACTGGTTATTGGAACAACGACCTTAATCGTGAATACATACTCACCCTTTTTGATTTCACCAATAAAGGTAACTTCATAATCCAATAAGCTTTTTACGCCGGAAACTGGAGCGGCTTTATCGACAAAATATGGAAATGTCATTTCTATATGCCCGGAATCGCTGCCTAGTTTCTCCACCATCTCCTGCAAAATAGTCTTGAATGACTCAACCGATATCTCCCGTTCATGACTATTCAGTATTTCCACAAAACGAGACATGTGCGTACCTTTGAATTTATGCGGTAAATTCACATACATGTTGAACATGGCAACGGTATGCTGTACGCCGTCGTCTTTATCTGCAACAACAACCGGATGGCGAATCGCTTTAATACCAACCCTGTCAATGGCGATGCGTCGCGTATCGTGTGTACTTTGTACATCAGCGATGGGCAAATCTATTTCTTTATTCATATCCGATCCCATCCTTATAAAAGAATTATCAGTTTTTAATTATTTGGCTCTAGGCTGTCAGGACAAATACGACTGTACTGATTGAATAATGCTGGCTTTATCTAATCCGCAATCAGCTAACATCTGTGCATGATCACCATGATCCAGATATGTATCGGGCAAGCCAAGTCGCAAAATTCTTGTATTGATTTTTTGGTCGCTGAGCGATTCCATAACGGCACTTCCTGCGCCACCCATAATTGTATTTTCCTCTACAGTAACTAATAGATCATGATCAGCAGCCAAAGTTGCAACCAGTTCATCGTCCAAAGGTTTTACAAAGCGCATATCAGCGACAGTCGCATTTAATTCTTCTGCGGCAGTCAAGCAGGGCGCGAGCATACTGCCGAATGCCAGGAATGCTATTTTTTCTCCGTGACGTCTTATCACACCACGACCAACAGGTAACTCGGTCATCTTAGTTTGAATTTCTGCACCTGGACCAGTACCACGCGGATATCTAACCGCTGTTGGCGTATCAAGATTAAAAGCGGTAAACAACATCTGACGACACTCGTTCTCATCCGACGGAACCATAACAGTCATATTCGGAATACAACGCAAATATGACAAATCAAAACTCCCGGCGTGTGTTGGCCCATCTGCACCCACCAGCCCGGCACGATCAATTGCAAAAAGAACAGGCAGGTTCTGAATGGAAACGTCATGGATTAGCTGATCGTATGCACGCTGTAAAAAGGTTGAATAAATCGCCACGACAGGTTTCAGGTTATTGCATGCAGCTCCAGCCGCAAATGTGACCGCATGCTGCTCGGCAATCCCCACATCAAAATAACGATCAGGAAATTTTTGAGAAAACTTTACCAGACCCGATCCTTCACGCATCGCCGGTGTTATACCAATGAGCCGGGTATCTTTCTCGGCCATGTCACACAACCAATCTCCAAAAACCTTGGTGTAGGCCGGCTTACTCGAAGACTTAGGAACGATACCTTCTTCAGGGTCAAATTTGCTAACACCGTGGTAAAGAATAGGATCTTCCTCAGCAACCTGATACCCCGCACCCTTTCGGGTAACAACATGCAGAAATTGCGGTCCTTTGAGATTCTTGATATTTTTCAGGGTTGACACTAACACCCTGAGATCGTGTCCATCAATAGGGCCAATATAATTAAAACCGAATTCTTCGAAAAGTGTGCCTTCCGGCGTCACCATACCTTTCATATGCTCTTCGGCACGTTTGGCAAGCTCCAACATGGGAGGCACAACCCCAAGCATTTTCTCTCCTGCACGGCGCGCCGTTGCATAAAAGCGCCCCGACATCAATTTTGCAAAGTAATTGTTAAGCGCGCCTACTGGCCTGGATATTGACATATCGTTATCATTCAATATAACCAGCAAGTTGGCATCCATAACCCCTGCATTGTTTAATGCCTCAAACGCCATGCCAGCACTCATGGCACCATCACCAATAATGGCTATCGCACGATGCTCGCTTTTCTCCAGTTGGGCCGCAACCGCCATCCCCAATGCGGCGCTAATTGAGGTACTGGAATGCGCCGTGCCAAATGCATCATATTCACTTTCGATTCTCCGTGGGAACCCTGAAATCCCACCTTGCATGCGCAGCTTCTTCATACCTTCTCGCCGACCAGTAAGAATTTTGTGCACATAGGTCTGGTGTCCCACGTCCCAAACCAATTGATCGTGAGGCGTGTTAAATACATAATGCAGTGCAATCGTTAATTCAACAGTACCTAGATTTGAAGATAAATGACCACCGGTTTTTGAAACGGATTCAATCAGGAAATTGCGCAATTCCGTAGCAAACTCAAATAATTCTTTAAGTTCTAATTCACGTAGCTGTGCTGGTGAGTTGATACGATCTAATAATGGATACATTCAAAACCTAAAAACTTAATAACGATAAAAAACTAGAATTTACGTTTAATTATGAAATCGGTTACTTGTCGTAACCGTAATGCAGAATCACCAAATTCACTTAATATTTGATCTGCATCTTGTTGTAATTTTTCTGCCCGTTCACGCGCTTCTCGAATACCCATGATACTGACATAAGTGGGTTTGTTATTCTCGGCATCCTTACCTGCTGTCTTGCCTAATGTCGCCGTTGTAGCTTCTGCATCCAGAAGATCATCAACGACTTGAAATGCCAGACCAACACATTTTGCAAAATGATCCAGTTTTTCCAGCTGTGCCTCACTTAGATAGTTGCTGCATTGTGCACCCATCATCACGGCAGCACGAATCAAGGCACCAGTTTTGTGAATATGCATAAACTCGAGCTCAGGCAACGCCAACATTTTTCCAACATTGTCCAAATCAAACGCTTGCCCACCTGCCATACCCCTCGAACCCGACGCGCCGGCAAGCTGCTTTATCATACCCAGTTGTGTTGCTGCATCATCCGCCAGATTTTTTTCGGAAAGTAGTTCAAATGCGAGTGTTTGAAGACTGTCTCCGGTTAATAATGCGGTTGCCTCATCAAATTCAACATGGCATGTAGGTTTACCACGCCGCAATACATCATTATCCATACAAGGCATATCATCATGTACTAATGAATAAGCGTGAATGAGTTCAACTGCCGCAGCCACTACCACCACACGCTCGCTATCGGCCTGGCCCAATTCACCAGCAGCAAAAGCCAGTAATGGACGCACTCGCTTTCCTCCACCAAGGACCGCATATCGCATTGCCTGATGTAAACGAACCGGTACGACATCTGACGCGGGTAAACGTGAACCCAATAATGTCTCAATAGAAACCTGGCAATGTCCCGCCCAGCTTTGAAAATCAGCGGTCATGAGTTTCAGGTACTGTATAGTCTTTCAATAGATCACCATCAAGGATTCGTACTTGTTGTTGTGCATCTTGCAGCTGATTTTGACAATATCGCAGCAATTCTACCCCTCTTTTGTAGGCCTCCAGTGAAGCCTCTAGCGACATCTGTCCTGTTTCCATGGCTGCAACAATTTTTTCCAGTTCAGAGGATGCGGCTTCAAAATTTTCTGGCTGATCCGTGTTGTTAGCTTTTGACGTTTTTGCCATAGAAAGAGATATTAGTGATTAAAATACTGAATATGTCGTATATGATATGTCTTACTCTGAAAATAATATAATTAATATTAGCAGATCAACGCTATTTTAACATGGCAACTCACAATTATGGACGTTCAAGCGACAATTGAATTTATATCGTCCCCAAAATGAAGCTGTACCCGCAGAACAATCAGTATCGTGTTTCCATTTGCCCTCTCGGATCCTGCGCAACATGCGATTGCCGACTTTCTTTGTCATGAAAAATCAACTGCATGTTGCCCCATTTTCGTTGCATCGTTCGTACTTCATGTCCCTTGGACTGCAAGGATTCTACCCACTCCGAATCAAAACTGTCTGGCTCAATTTGAATAAAGTCGGGTAAATACTGATGATGAAAACGTGGCTTTGCCACAAGTGTTTGTAGGTTATTTTGACCATAATTGACATAGCCGAGAATAACCTGGAGAACCATACTAATGATGCGCGAACCTCCAGGTGTACCGAAAATCAATATTCCATCATCATTTTCCACAAATGTTGGCGACATACTTGATAATGGTCGTTTACCAGGGGCAATCGTATTTGCGGACGACCCATATAATCCAAAAACATTTGGAATATGTTCACCCATTGCAAAATCATCCATTTCGTTATTAAGTAAAACACCAGTATCGCCAGCCACAAATCCTGAACCAAAAAAAGTATTAATACTCATCGTAGCCGAAACTCGGTTTCCGGCTTCATCGATAATGGAAAAGTGCGTCGTTTCACCGCCCTCTCTCATCACAGGATGTTCAGGCACGCTTTTTCCCGCTTGATCGAGGTTAATAAATGCCGCCTGTTGACAGGCATAATCCCGACTCATTAAGCGTTTGACAGGTATCTCGGTATAATCAGGATCACCAAGTAACTCAACTCGCATTTTATAAGAAAGCCGCAACACCTCAATAATTAAGTGCACCCGATTGATATAATTATTTTCTTCAAAAGGCAAGCATTCCAGCATATTCAGCGACTGCATCAATGTTAATCCACCCGCTGACGGCAAAGCGGCGGTTGTAATCGTGGCATTACGATATTTAAATTGAACGGGTGTTCGCTCTATAACCTGATAATTCTTCAAATCCTGTTTACGCCATACCCCTCCTGACCGTCTAACAGCACGTACCAGCTCGTGTGCCATAGATCCCTCATAAAAGCCTCGATGGCCCGATTGTGCAATCGCACTCAAAGTATTTGCTAATTGGGGTTGGCGCAACAGTTGTCCACTTACGGGGGGGATGCCATCGGGCAGAAAAATTTTGGCTGTATTTGTATACTTTGCAAGTTTCTCACTGTGATAGTGCAATGTTCGGGCAAAACGCTGATCAACATTAAAACCATTTCGCGCTAACTGAATCGCAGGCGCCAAACTTCTCTCCAAATTCAACCGACCATACTTTTGAGATAAGTAAGCCAACACTGCCGGTGTACCCGGTATGCCTGCAGCAATAGGGCCATTCAAGGACATTCCTGAAATCGGTTTTCCTGCATCATCCAAATACATTGATTTTGATGATTCAATCGGCGAAATTTCACGACCATCGATCATTATTTCCCGATTTGATTGCGCATCATACAACAACCAGAATCCGCCTCCGCCTAGACCTGAAGCATACGGCTCGACCACTGCCAATGCCGCACTAACGGCAACTGCAGCATCAAAAGCATTGCCACCTTGTTCCAAAATCGCATAACCTGCAGTAGTTGCCAAAACATGCGCAGAGACTACAGCTGCAGATACCGTTGCCCCACTTTGATTAGAACAGCATATACATATCAAAAAAACAGCAACTAGCCTTGCAGGGTACAACTTTACTGTAAAGACTGAGTTAACGGATGACTTCCACATCATATTTTATCGGTCAAATCCCGGATCCTAATAAACATATTAAATAAAGTACCATAACGTCATCATATTGATCCATTGCCTTGGCTATGGCAAGATTAAACAGATTTTCTCGGAATAGAATCTCGCTTCACTAATACATAATTTCATTTTTACCTAACTAAAGTATTTTTGACAAAATTAAAAACAAACATATTTGGCTTTATACAGTTTATTTGTCGTATTAACTGCTTTTTTAAATCTCTCAAAAGAGGTCACCTTGGAAAATTATATTGAGCAAATTTCTAAATATTTTGAAGTTGTGCCGCTTTGGCCCTTTTTATTACTAGCTATAGTAGGATTAGTGGCAGTAGCCGTTGAAATTGTCAACCGTAAGCGTCGTGAAGATGCGATTGAAAACTTTCGTCAAACGATTGAGACAGAATTAATTAGCATGTACCCAAAACATATTCGCTGGCCCGAAAATATTAATCAATACCTTTGTTCTCGTCTGCCGGAAATGCAATATAACTTCGAGGTCTTGAGGCTTTTTATTCCACAAAACCAATTACGTGAATATAACGAGGCCTGGAATAAATACTGTGATTTTTGCAGGGGTATTACCGATGAAATGTGTACGGCAAACAATCAATCCGGACAAGAAGCATCATCTGCAAATGACTCATCCAATCTTGAAGCAATTTTTCATAAACTGGTTTCTGATTTACTCGCTTTTACAACAATCAAATAATCACCACGGTTATTAATCCATCATGCTGTCCAATCTGCAAGTATCGCACTCATTCATTACTCGAACTTAGACTATGAATATCGGCTCTGACAAACTGGACCCCCACACATGGTTGGATGAACATGGCAATTATCTATATAGCTATGCGCTGTTAAGAGTCAAAAATCAGCATATCGCAGAAGACCTCGTACAAGAAACACTGCTGGCCGCAATAGCGGCAAAAAATTCATTCTCAAATAAATCATCGCTAAGAACATGGCTGATCGGCATTCTTAAGCACAAACTTGTAGATCATTTCAGACGACAAGAACGAAACGTAACATTTAAAGATTTGACAGATGAAGACGATAATTTCTTAGATAGTTTTTTTGCCAAGGATCACCATTGGCGTGAAAAACTAAACGTATTCGAAAATCCAGAGTCAGCTTTTCAACAGCAAGAATTCTGGAAAGTGTTTCAGCAATGTTTATCCAGGCTCAAACCTCGTCAGGCTGCGGTTTTTCTTGCAAAAGAAATTGACGGCATGAATAATCAAGATATCTGTAAGCGTTACTCAATTAACTCGACTAATCAGTGGGTACTGATGCATCGTGCACGGCTGTCTCTGATTAAATGTTTGAAAATAAATTGGATTGATTAATCACGGAAAAATATGTTGAACTGCAAACAGGCCAGTGAGCTCGCTTCTCGCGCCATGGATGAAAAACTACCCATTTGGTCGAGACTTGCACTTAAGATACATACTTTAATTTGCCGTAATTGTAGAGTATTTATGCACCAGCTTAGATTCCTACGAGAGGCCTCCCACCGTTTCGCCATTGGCTATGATCTTGAACTGTCGCTGGAAGCAAAACAGCGTATTGCCAATGAATTAGAGAAACGTTAGATAACTTTCTATTGTGGAATTTTCATTGCAGTGTAGCAACTATGAAGTTCCCAAAATCCACCGATACGTCCGACTAACTTCCAACTTGCAAACCATCAAGTCATAAGTCCACGTGCTAACTCCTCCAGTTCACCTTGGCACGCTAACACTTTTTCAAGTGCGTGATCAGCATCAGATTCACTAATCCCTATATCGTCCAACAGTGCAGACGTTTCAATATGTTCACCGTTGTCGGGCACGCCATCTTTGTGTAACAGGCGATTTGCAATAACCACAAGCCTGACATAATTCACATGCTTACCCGAAGACTCTGGAAAATGATGCTTTGCCGCCATCATAATCACTTCCTCCGGCAATTGCCACGCCTTTAGTAAATACAACCCAAGGAGATCGTGTGTAATGCCGAAATGTTTTATTTCCAACGCCCTTATATCCTGATCAGGCTCAGATGAAATCATCTCATTAAGATGTGCAAATTCTTTTGGACAAAAATGGGCAAACAATAAATAGCCAAAATTATGCAACAACCCACCCAAATAAACCAAACCCGGGTGTACCGATTGCCTATCTTTCATACACTGGCTCAACAGTCGACATAACTGAGCGCATTCCAATGCAGAACTCCAAATACGAATACGTCCTAAAGGTCCATAATTAGGCACTTTTAATGATCCCGACGAGGCAACACCTAGAGCCACATTGAGCGCTGTTGTAAAACCAAGAACCAATGAAACAGCATGTGTTACTGAGGTAATTCGTTCACCATAACCGAAAATAGCCATGCGCGCATATTTCATAACAAAAGCAGACATAACAGGGTCACCTTCAATCAGTTTCACTAATTCTTCTAAATTAGCGTCTGGTTTATTGCGAAGCATCAAAATATGATGCGCCGTTTCAGGTAGGGGCGGGATCAGTTCGGTTTGTTGTAATGTTTTACGTAAATTTGTGTTAAGCTCATTCTTATTAAGTACGTTCAAAGTATTCATCAAGTATTCCCAATTTGCCAGAATTTCTGTTAAATCGACAGAGATTTCCTCGGCAGTTTAGCCTTTTGCTAAATAAACAGTTAATCGTAAATAGCTATGCAATCTTTAGATGTAGCTGAAATATTCCTTAGGGATTTTGGTTGAACAACCGAGCTATGATCAAATCTGGTGTATGACAGAGTAGAAGAAAGCGGTGTAACCTGTTGGTAAAGATCTCGGCAGATCAACCAATAAAAAAGGAAAACACCGCATGACAGATAGTAATGTTTTTAATCTG
>JAUIIB010000054.1 GCA_030431985.1 Gammaproteobacteria bacterium | reverse complement strand
TGCGGATGTATTTCGTGCTTTGATCGGCCCTGTAGTGGGTCTCTTGTTGATGACGTTGATCGGTTATAAACTCTTCCGCTCGAAACGATTCAAAAAATGGGTCGCCTCGCGTAAAAATTAGTGGATCTTTAGTGATCTTTATCAAACAGGAATAAAGACTTATAATAAAGCCTTTGCAAAGGAACGTATAAATAATGAGGAATATCAAAATGATAAAAAAATTCTTAACAATAATAATGGTAGCGCTTGGATTTGCTTTCTCGGGACAACTCTTTGCACATGGTGGCTTATCGCTGGAAGATGATTTGTGTGTTTTGACGGTGGGTCCGTATAGCATCCATTTTACAGGTTACCAACCAATGTCACAGGAAAAAGAATTTTGTGAAGATATTCCAGAAATTGGTAAAACTGTTGTGGCCTTGGATTATGTTAATGAAGAGCTCCGTCCATTCAACACTGAAGTACGTATTGTCAGAAGTGCTACGATTGGTACACCTCAGGATATAGAAGGAATGGATACTGACGATTTAGATCAGATTACGGTTTTTCACATGCCGCCAGAAGTTTATCCTAATGCTACGATTATGGTCGATCACACTTTCCCAGAAAAAGGTAAGTTTGCAGGCATTGTTACCGTGACAAATGAAGATCAGGAATGGGTATCTGTTTTTCCATTTTCGGTAGGAGAAGGATTGCCAGTTAACTGGAAAACAGATGTATTGCCATTTGTCTTAATCGCGGGTCTGGGTGTGTTTTTTCTGATACGTAGCCGGAAGAAACAGCAGCAGGAAGGTTCTGCAGCATAGAGAATTTTAGTATTTTTAATGTGTTTATAATAAAAAGCACGGTAAATTCACCGTGCTTTTTTTATGACGATGCACTTTAGTAATAGTTTTTTACTTATTTCTAAAGCGTGAGGCAACTTCCAATATCAAAAATCAATCGAAACAGTTATCTAGGCGAATAAATATTATGGCCAGTAAAAAGATGATTTTCGAGAATAATTCTGGTGATTCATTATATGGTTTGCTGGAACTGCCCGACATAAAGATAAAATATGTTGCAATATTTGCGCATTGTTTTACTTGTTCCAAAAATAGTATGGCCGCAGTTCACATTTCACGTGCGCTTGCTGAGCAGGGTATTGCAGTTTTGAGGTTTGACTTTACTGGATTGGGAAACAGTTCGGGTGATTTTTCTAATACCAATTTTTCTTCAAATGTAGAAGATTTACTTGCAGCTGCTTCATATCTGGAAAAGCAATATTCAGCACCAACCATTTTGATTGGGCACAGTCTTGGGGGTGCAGCGGTGTTGGCAGCTGCCCAACAATTAACGAATGTTAAAGCCATAGTAACTATCGGTGCGCCTGCAACGGCTTCACATGTAAAAAATTTGTTTGTCGATGTACGTCAGGAAATACAGAAGAATAATATTGCCAACGTACAGTTAGGCGGTCGTAGTTTTACAATTAAGCGTCAGTTTATTGACGACCTGGAAAATTACAATTCATTAGAACATATCCAGAAATTGGGAAAAGCATTACTAATTTTCCATTCGCCTTTGGATCAGATTGTGTCGATTGATGAGGCGGCACGTATTTATACCGCCGCAAAACATCCTAAAAGCTTTGTTTCGCTTGATCATGCCGATCATTTGCTGTCTCAACCCGAGGATGCGCATTATGTTGCAACTGTTTTATCAGCCTGGGTAGCCCGGTATGTGGATGGATTACCAAGTAACGCAGAGCATGACGATTTGAAGCAGCAGGAAGAAAAATTGAAAGAAGGCATAGTATTTGTTAAAGAAAGCGATAAGAAGTTTGCCCGGGAAATTTATACAGCTCACCACCGTCTAACCAGTGATGAACCCGTTAATATGGGTGGTACAGATAAAGGTCCTAATCCCTATGAATTATTATTGGCTGCTTTGGGAAGTTGTACTTCAATGACATTACGACTGTATGCAAATCATAAAAAGCTGGATGTACAGACAATAGAAGTTGAGCTGCGTCATAGCCGGGTACATGCAGAAGATTGTGTGACCTGTGAAGAGCAGACGGCACTTGTTGATAAAATTACTAGAGAGATTAAATTAACGGGGCAGCTTACCGATCAGCAGCGGGCACGTATGCTTGAAATTGCAGATCAGTGTCCAGTACATAAGACTTTAAAAAATCAGATTGTTATCGAGACAAAATCATTATAAATGAACTGAATGCAGAGAATAGAAGCAGCAGAGAAATTTCGCATTGATAAGTGGCTGTTCGCGGCACGTTTCTTTAAAACCCGTTCGCTTGCTGCCGAAGCTATTGAACGTGGCAGGGTTCATCTAAACGGCGCTCGAATCAAGCCGGCAAAAACGCTTTCCGTAGGGGATTTGTTAACAATTCGGATTGGAAATTTTAAATATGATATTGTTGTTCGGGCGTTAAGTAATCATCGCGGTTCAGCTACAATTGCACAGAATTTATATCATGAAACTGAAGAAAGTCGACAACAGCGTGAATTAATCGCTGAGCGTTTAAAAGCTCAGCCTAAACCTTTTTATACCAAAGGCCGCCCAACAAAACGTAATCGCAGGGATATTATGCGATTTAAAGACAGCGGATGACGTTGTCGAAAACAGCGTGCTAAATTATTCGTATTATTGTTTGTATGAGTTGTTGAACTTGGATTTGAAACAATTATCATACGGGTATGAAGTTAATACTGCTTATTACTACGTTGCTGCCATTTTTGTTTTCGGAGCTGGTTGTTGCGCATGAATTGCCGGACTTAGGTGATGTTTCCCAGACAACAATAACACCGCGTGAGGAGTATCGGCTTGGTTTGCAAATTATGCGTGAGATTCGTGCCGATCCAAGCTATCTCGATGATCCCGAAATAAATGGTTATCTTAATAGTTTGGGGCAGCAGCTTATTACAAATACCGATGAAACTACTCCTGGGCAATCATTTGAATTTTTCGCGTTGCAGGATGCTTCGATAAATGCTTTTGCGTTACCGGGTGGTTTTATGGGCTTTAATAGTGGTCTAATAATCGCCGCACAAACCGAGTCGGAGCTTGCTGCCGTGATGGCGCATGAGTTAGCGCATGTTACGCAGAAACACCTTGCTCGCATGATTGCGAGCCAGAAATATAATATGGTCGGCTCCATCGCGGCGCTTGCTTTGGCTATTCTGGCCTCGCGTTCAAATCCCCAAGTAGGACAGGCGATAATTGCAACAACTCAAGCCGGTGCAATTCAATCACAGATCAATTTTACGCGCAAGCACGAGAGGGAAGCGGATCGGGTGGGTTTGGATATACTGGTTGATGCTGACTTTGATCCTCAAGGTATGCCTGATTTTTTTGAGCGCTTACAGCGAGCCAGCCGATTTTATGATAACGGGGCACCGCCATACCTGCGAACACACCCAATGACTTATGAACGGATAGCAGATATTCAGAATCGTACACGTGAAATTGGATATCGACAGGTATCTGACAGTACAGATTTCTTACTTGTTCGTGCAAAACTTCGTGCATTCACAGAAAACCCCAGCGATGCGGCCGAACAATTCGAAGCGCGTTTGAGAGAAGGGCGCTATATTAATGAAGCGGTCGAGCGTTACGGCTATATTTATGCATTGTTGCGCGATAAAAAGAATCACGAAGCCGATGAGCAACTTGCCTACTTGTATTCACTGATTCAGACAGATAAGCAGTCAACGATGTGGCTCAAGGATCACCGGCTTGGGAAGACCATTCAAGTTAAGCAAAAAGGTCTGCAGGCAGGCGCTATGATTGAAACGTTAACAGCGGCGGTAAAGTTAGCCAACAAGCAGTATGACGAGGCGTTTAAAATTTATCGCTCCGCCTTAAGAGTCTATCCACAGCATAAGGCACTCATTTATGGCTTTGCGAATGCGCTGCTACAAAATGGCCAGATTGATAAAGCACTGGCGTTGATTACGCGTGAATTACAAACTCACCCTAAAGATGTTCAATTGTACCGATTACGGGGGTATGCTTATTCGCTTCAAGATAAACTGATGTTAAAACATCGTGCTCAAGCTGAAGTTTATTATCTGCAAGGTCGTTATGGTGAAGCAGTTGAGCAACTTAATATTGCTCTGCGCCATGACAATGGAGATTTCTATCAGTTGTCAGCCATTGAGGCGCGGTTGGATCAACTTGAAGATTTACTAAAAGAAGAAGCCGAAGATTAATCTGTCATAGATGCTTTTGAAACAATACTCGTGATAGTGAGTAATTTGGTTTAACAGATTAGAGATTAGACATTTGCGTTAACCGCGTTATAATTTTGAAGGGTATGATTTTTTGCAGAGATTGTATTCGGTTAAATATTGAAGTGTTTAAAAATAGGAGCATTTTTTGAAATTACATCTTGCAAATTTTGATCAACAAAATATTTTTTCCGGCTATGGTGAAGGTTATGTCGCAGTTAACAAAGTACGATATGAAAGTAATCTGATTGTTTTGCCAGACCGGATAATCGATTCATGGCCTGTAGTATCCATTACCGAATTGAGCATTAATCACTTTGATGATGTGCTGCAACATGATCCAGAAATTATTATTCTTGGTACCGGTACGCAACAAACCTTTCCGGATTATGCGCTGATTGCAAAAATTACCCAGTCCGGTATCGGTTTTGAGGTGATGGATACACAAGCAGCATGTCGTACTTACAATATCTTGGTTGAAGAAGATCGTCAGGTTGCGGCAGCAATATTTTTGTAATCATCATTAATCCTATCCAAAACCCGGCCAGTAATGGCTGTCGGGAAGCGGTCGTTTTCCGAAAATTGCCTGCCCCACGCGAACGACGGTTGCACCTTCTTCAATCGCGAGCTCAAAGTCGCCGGACATTCCCATTGATAGTTCGTTAAACAACAATCCATCTGGAGCATTTTGGCGTAGTTTTTCCTGCAGTTCACGCATTCTGATAAAACAGGCACGAACACGCTCCAAATCGGGAGAAAAAACGGCTAATGTCATCAGCCCCTTAATTTGTAAAGATGAGTAATTTGGCAGTTGTTTAACGAAATTTTCAACTTCATCCGGTGATAATCCGAACTTACTGGTTTCGCCGGAACTGTTGACTTGCACGTACACATCCATACCACGGCCTGCAGCCTGAAGGCGTTTATCGAGTTCCGCAGCGATTTTTAAACTATCTAGCGCCTGAAATTCGTGGGCGAATCGTGTGATGTATTTGACTTTGTTAGTTTGTAAATGGCCGATCACACACCATTTAATATCGAGATCTTCCAGTATCTGTGATTTTTCGCGTGCTTCTTGTACTTTATTCTCTCCCATCTCAAGGCAGCCCGCACTATAAGCAATTCGGAGGCGCTCTGCAGGTACCGTTTTAGTGACTGGCAGCAGGCGGACAGACGAAGGCTCACGCCCCGTTTTGATGCAGGTGTCGGTAATTTTTTGTTGAATTGTAGTTAGATTATTCCTGATCTCTTCGAGCTGTTGTTCAGCTGTTAAGCCTTCCCCCACATTATTCTCCTAAATCTGTTTGGTTGCCTGATGAAAAATCATTTTCCATTGATTATCTTGATTCCGCCAGACGGAACTTCTAATTGATCCGCCCTGTTGATTGGATGTCTGATTAGAGTTAACAGCCCGGTAAATGGCGATGACTGTATGATCTGTTAATAATTTGACACGAAAGTCCTTTAGTATCCAATTTTGATTGCTGTCTTTATGGATAAGCCACTGGGCGACTTGCTGTCTGGTGTTGATTTGTCCTGAGCTGTTAATTTCTTCAAACGATGTGTCAATCAATTCATCGATAAGTTCAGGATCGTTTTGCATATCCGCATGCAGCAATTTCAATTCCAAGCCTTTAATGAGTTCTGTTATGGAATTCATGGCATGATTCAAATGTTATTTGATTCGCATACCCGGCATAGCGCCAGTATCTGGAGCAAGAATAAATAACTCCTGACCACCATTCCCGGCCGCGAGAACAATACCTTCAGATAAACCGAATTTCATTTTACGTGGTGCAAGATTCGCAACCATAACCGTTAGGCGGCCTATTAATTGTTTGGGGTTATAAGCGGACTTTATTCCGGCAAAAACAGCGCGCTGTTCATTACCGATATCCAGAGTCAGCTTTAACAATTTGTCAGCACCTTCAACATGTTCAGCATTAATGATTTTTGCTACGCGCAAATCAATTTTGCTGAAATCATCGATTGTAATGGTTTCCACAATTGGTGCAATAGGTGACTGATTATTACTCTCGGTAATTTTTTTTGGTGTCTCAGCTTGTTTCATAGAAAAGCTTTGTGTGTTGGCGGCAACCAGTGCATCGATTTGTTTACTATCGATACGGGTCATTAGGTGCTGATAGGTATTTATGGTATGTCCGGGTGGCAGCAGTAACTGTGAAATCGGTTCATTTTCGTCCAGTTGCGGCCAGGTAAATGTGTTGCAATTTAAGAATTTTTCGACTTGACGTATTGTTTCCGGCAGAATAGGTTTCAAATAGTGTGCAAGTAAATAAAACAACTGAATACCCAGACTACAGATGCGTTGCAACTCAGCATTTCTTTCAGTATCTTTAGCAATTTCCCAAGGTGCCATTTCATGGATCATTTCATTGGCTTCATCGGCAAATTTCATAATTTGACGTACCGCTAATGAAAAATCCCGAGCATCAAACGCGTTTTCAATACTGCTGGGGTGCCAGTTTGCAAATCGCTCATCAACCAGTTTTTGCATAGCAGAATACCCGGGTTTATCGACCAGTTTGCCGTCAAATCGTTTAGTAATAAACCCGGCGCATCGGCTAGCAATATTGACAAATTTACCGATGAGATCTGAATTGACACGCACGACAAAATCTTCCAGATTTAAATCGATATCTTCCATTGTGCCATTCAGCTTGGCTGCGTAGTAATAACGTAGCCATTCTGGATTTAATCCCTGTTTTAAATAACTGTCTGCGGTAATGAATGTACCGCGTGATTTGCTCATTTTTTCACCATTAACGGTTAAAAAGCCATGCGCAAATATCTGGGTTGGTGTGCGGAAGCCGGCATACTCGAGCATAGCAGGCCAGAATAATGCATGGAAATATAAAATATCTTTACCGATGAAATGATATAGCTCTGTATCGGTTTCTTTACGCCAAAACGCATCAAAGTCGAGATTGTCGCGTACGCACAAGTGTTTAAAACTCCCCATGTAGCCCACTGGTGCATCCAGCCAAACATAGAAATATTTACCCGGAGCATCTGGTATTTCAAAACCAAAGTAGGGCGCGTCCCGCGAAATATCCCAATCCGACAGCTTGTTTTCCTCGTCATTACCAAGCCATTCGCGCATTTTGTTTGCTGCTTCAGGTTGTAAATGCTTTCCCGTGCGAGTCCAACTACGCAAAAAATCCACACAACGTTTATCCGATAAACTGAAAAAATAATGCTCCGATGATTTTTTAATCGGTGTTGCACCTGAAACAGCCGAATATGGATTTTTCAGATCAGTAGGCGCATAAGCGGCGCCGCAGACTTCACAGGAATCACCGTATTGGTCCTGTGCTTCACATTTGGGACATTCTCCTTTGACGAAGCGATCCGGTAAAAACATGTCTTTTTGTGGATCATAAAACTGCTCGATACTTTGTTTTCTGATCAATCCTGCTGCATTTAATCGATGATAAATGGTCTCAGAATATTCCTGGGTTTCATCTGAATGCGTGCTGTAATAATTGTCAAAATGAATATGAAACCCGGTAAAGTCATTGTAGTGTTCGTCATGTACGCGCGCGATCAGAGCTTCGGGTGTAATGCCTTCTTTTTCGGCTCGCAGCATAATGGGTGTGCCGTGCGTATCATCGGCGCAAACATAATGGACTTCATGTCCACGCATTTTCTGAAAGCGAACCCAGATGTCTGTCTGTATATACTCTACAAGATGGCCCAGATGGATGCTGCCATTCGCGTAAGGCAGTGCCGATGTGACCAGAATTTTTCGTTTGTTCATGCGCTGTTGTGTTTTATCAAGCGTTAGATTGTCAAATTGAGTAAGCGGCTATTCTAACAAATTGTGTGCGAGACCTGATATTTGTTAATATGTCAGTTTAAACGAATTAATGGTTGCGTCCAGTCGATGGTTACAACTATGGGAGTGTTGAGTGAGTATTTCAGAACAACAGATACAAGCCATTCTAAAAAATGTTATTGATCCGGTAACGGGAAAAGATTTTGTGTCCGCAGGTGCAGTACAAAACGTTCAAATTGACGGCAGTAATGTATCATTGGAAATCAAGCTGGCTTATCCGGCCAACGGCGTAAAGGAGGAGATTCAGCAATGCGTTGTATCAGCACTACAGGACGAACCAGATGTTGATAACATCAATGTAACCGTAACCAGCCAAATTGTACCGCATGGTGTACAGGGCAATGTCAAGCTGATTTCCGGGGTTAAAAACATTATCGCCGTTGCTTCCGGCAAAGGTGGTGTCGGCAAATCGGCAACTGCTGTCAATCTAGCACTGGCGCTTGCTGCAGAGGGTGCTAATGTCGGTATACTCGATGCGGATATATACGGGCCATCCCAACCTCAAATGCTGGGCATTACCCAGCAACCCGAGTCACTTGACGGAAAATCAATGGAACCTGTCATTGCGCATGGTATTCAGGCCATGTCGATTGGATTGTTAATTGATGTGGAAACGCCGATGGTGTGGCGTGGTCCTATGGTCACTCAGGCACTACAGCAGTTATTGAATGATACCAATTGGAAGGATGTCGATTATTTGGTTGTCGATATGCCACCCGGTACCGGTGATATACAATTGACCTTGGCGCAAAAAATACCCGTTACCGGGGCTCTCATTGTGACGACACCACAGGATATTGCGTTATTAGATGCCCGTAAGGGATTGAAAATGTTTGAGAAAGTCGGTATACCTATCTTCGGTATTATCGAAAATATGAGCACACATACCTGTTCGAATTGTGGTCATGCCGAGCCGATTTTCGGTACTGGTGGTGGCGAGAAGATGTGTCAGGATTATGATACCGACTTTCTTGGTGCATTGCCGCTTGATATCAAGATTCGTGAGCAGACTGATGTAGGTGTTCCCAGTGTGGTAGCCGACCCTGAAGGTGAAATAGCTAGAACTTATCGTAACATTGCACGCAAAGTCGCCGCAAAAATAGCACGATCAGCTGAAGACCATTCAGAAGTATTTGCCAAAATTATTATGGAAGATAATTAATCCAGTATTTATTTAATGTTAAGGCAGTAGCTATCATGTCAATAAAATCAGACAAATGGATTCGGCGTATGGCACTAGAGTACGGTATGATTGAACCTTTCGAGCCCGATCAAATCCGGCAAAAAGACCAGTGTCGCATCGTTTCTTATGGCACGTCTAGCTATGGTTACGATATCCGTTGCTCGGATGAATTCAAGCTGTTTACTAATATCAACACGTCGATTGTTGATCCAAAGAATTTTGACTCCAATTCTTTTGTTGACGTGAAAAGTGATGTTTGTATTATCCCGCCTAACTCGTTCGCCCTGGCACGGACCGTTGAATACTTTCGTATACCCCGCAATGTACTTACGATCTGTTTGGGTAAATCAACCTATGCGCGTTGTGGCATCATCGTTAATGTCACACCATTTGAGCCGGAATGGGAAGGTTATGTTACACTGGAATTTTCCAACACAACGCCACTTCCAGCGAAAATTTATGCCAATGAGGGCGTGGCGCAGGTGATATTTTTCGAGTCAGATGAGGCCTGTGAAACATCATACAAAGACCGTGGTGGGAAGTATCAACGTCAGAATGGTGTTACATTACCGAAAATCTGATTCGGTGGTGCGTTTTATGGATACCAATTGATGAGTTTGACAAATCAGCACAATATGACAATCAATAAATTTGTGTTACTCCCTGCGTTATTGATTGCATTTGAGGCAGTGGCGTCAGATGGGTGTGATTCCAGAAAACTTGATCAAACCCTAAGTACGGTTGAAGTTTCTGGTATATCTATGGAGACACCTAAAGATGCTATAGCCGATATTCTTAGCAAGCAGGGTTACACGGCAATTACCAGCTCTCTGTTTACCAAACAAGAGCAGCTCCAAAGCTCACGCAAAACAATTTACAGAATCGAAGTCGAAGAAACGGCGGCATTCCGTCAAATTTCTTATCATAGAAGTTTGAGCGGTGGACGTGTTAAATCTTCCGTTGGCGAGAAACCGATACCATCAGACGAATTTGATACGGCTCAGCAGCTCTATCAAATCGCTTGCGAAGGTATATCGGAAGCTATCAAGGCAGAGCGCGAATGCGAATTGTTGAAAGATATTACCATTAGCGCGGGTCATGGTCGTTTTATTGAATTAAATGCCCGCTGGGCGGTGCAACTCAACGCGACTGCTGTCAATACAGCTATCGGGATAAAATATTCAAACGAATAAACTAAACTATTATCTGCTCACCAGACTTAGTTGCTTAAGAACTGGTTCTGGTTTATCCTTTGCACCCGTTTTGTAGCCTGCCAAACGTATACATAAGAAAATTATTTACGGAGAAGTGACCGAGTGGTTGAAGGTGCACGCCTGGAAAGCGTGTGTGCGGTTTATACCGTACCGCGGGTTCGAATCCCGCCTTCTCCGCCAGTTCAATTTGGCTTCCTGAGAAACCCTCTAACACCTTGAAAGGTAAGGGTGTTTCTGCGGTTCGAAGTCCTGAATTCCGGTGGTATTGAAAACCTGAGGGGAATGCGAGTTTTAGCACCGCCAAACGGTTGTTTAATTGCCCGGAAGCCCAGAGTTTCTGCGGATTCGAAATAAAATCCAGAGCGGTTCGAGGTGCGCTCTCAAATGAACGTAGCGGACGCAATGATTGACCGGATTTTTCGGCCAGTATCGCCTTATCGGTTTCCAATTTTTTAATCCGCTTCTCGCATACTGTGATGGCAGATTTTTTGTTTGTTTTCATAAGCTTATACACAGTTTCTCTAGTTAAGTCGAATCGGACACTTCGATTTGAGACAATTCGTATTTAGTCGGAGACATTCCACTGTTAGCTGTGTGCAATCGGTCATTGTTGTAGTAACGTATATAATTCACTATTCATATACTGGGATATCAAATTCACTGTGCTTAGTCAGTTCTCCAATAAAATGGTGCATTAGATAAACAAACAGATCAGTTATATGTGGCATAAGTACATTATCTTGTTTGGTTTTTAGAAGAAAAAAATTACTATGACTTCAACTCAAAAAGAACAGGCGAGATTATATCGCATGGTAATGAAAAATCATCTCTGTCCCTATGGCCTCAAGTCGAAAGACTTACTAGAGCGAGAGGGTTTTGATGTTGAAGACCATTATCTTGAAACGCGTGAAGAAGTCGACGCTTTTAAGAAGGAATATGGTGTCGAAACAACGCCTCAAATCTGGATTGATGATAGACGAATTGGAGGATACGATGCGCTACGTGAGTATTTTGGTGAAGAATTAAAAGGCAATGACGAAACCAGCTTTAAACCGGTTATCGCCATATTCGCTGTCTCACTTTTGATGGCGTTCGCCATAAGCTGGGTCGTTTACCAAAATATAATGACTATTCGCGCAGTTGAATGGTTTATTTCAATTGCTATGTGTTTACTTGCAGTACAAAAATTGCAAGATGTCGAAAGTTTTTCGACTATGTTTCTCAATTACGATCTGTTGGCTAGGAAGTGGGTACGTTATGGTTATTTTTATCCGTATGGCGAAGCGTTGGCTGGTATTCTGATGATCTCAGGTACGCTCGCCTGGATATCATCTCCCGTAGCGTTGTTTATTGGGACCGTGGGCGCAATCTCGGTATTTAAAGCTGTGTATATCGATAAACGCGAATTGAAATGCGCTTGTATTGGCGGCAACAGCAATGTGCCACTCGGATTTGTGTCTTTGACCGAAAATTTGATGATGATCACGATGGGCTTTTGGATGTGGATAAAGTAAACGGACTGAGTCGTATGACAAAAATTGTTCTAACGGTTTAAGGGAGGCGGACGACATAATTTTAACTGTTCAAGGTATATATTTCTGGTCAAGTCGAGCCGGACACCGGCTTTGAGAATGAAATTGACGTTCAGTTCAGAATTCTGGTTCAGGTAAACCTTCGGTAATTAATAAGGTTACTGGTTAGCTCGCTGATAATGAACGCTTTTGAAAGTAGGGTGCGTTGTTATTGAGGTAGCTGTCCCATTCCTCTAAAATCTCTAACAAATTCAAATGTGATTATTAATTGTGTTTGTGGTTTGGAGTATGTCTCCAGTGGTATGCGCGAATACGAGGGGATTAGAGACTGTAACAAATTCTGTGTAACTGTTTATCATTAACCCCGGATATGGGAAAGGATAAACAGACGATGAAGAACAAAGAACTACAAGCGATAGCTGAATTAGCGGCGAAGAATATTAAGACGGA
>JAUIIB010000053.1 GCA_030431985.1 Gammaproteobacteria bacterium | reverse complement strand
TCTATTGACGACTTCGGAACAGGGTTCTCATCATTAAACTATCTCAAGCGTATGCCGCTGACACAACTGAAACTAGACAGGTCTTTTGTTATGGGAATACCGGATAATGCGAACGACGTAGCCATTGCGCAGACGATATTGGTTCTAGGACACACTCTAGGATTGAAAATCGTGGCAGAAGGGGTGGAGGGGCACGTGCAACATGATTTTCTTTCCAACGTCAAATGCGAGTTGGGTCAAGGGTATTATTATGCGAAACCAATGCCAGCGAATGAGATGACACAGTTTTTTGTCGGTTCTAAACCCAATTGATATTCTGCATATCAACGTAAAGCTATACGATTGTAGTGTTATAACCGATAAATTTGCGCGCGTCTTATTTTAAGATCTAAAAATTGCGTGATGTAATTTTTTTGCTATTCTTCTTTCCCGGCTTTTTTCCAGATAATGGAGCGATAATTAAATCCATTAATGATGGTTGGCTTGATAATATCGAAAAAAGGTGAGATATCGAAGTCACGCGGTGTGTATAAACTATGATGGCGTATATGATATGTTTCGGCATAACAATCCTTGCAGTCCGGATTTCTCAGCCATTCCCGTTTAATTTCAGGTAGGATAGGATAGGATACTGATTGGAAGGCTTGGGCAATGAGTGTTGAACAAATTGCACGTGATGGATCACCGCTACCAAGTGCGATTAAACGGCGGCGATACCGGATCGGTATAGGTGCGAATGGAAGAAGGTAGCGCGCCAGATCGATAATATTTTTTAGGTCATAGCGATGACCGATGCGGCTGACGACAAAATCAACCACACGTTGCCGGTCTTTCGCCTCTAGACCGACAGGTCGACAGATTCGTGTATTCAAATCCGCATAATGCGCCAATGTGATTGCCTGTACACCATATTTCAGATCGGCCTCTACCAGAACCAACGGCATTTCCCAGAGTTCGCGTGTCGGCAGTGCATTCTCACCTATGTAAATCGCTGCATGGGACCAGGTCGATTGCGTTAAATATTTAATCGGTGCACTCAGGCGCGTATTGCCATCAACTAGCAGGACGTCTGCGGGTTGAAGCGTTGCCCGTAGCATTTCCTGACTGATCGGCGCAATATGTGTCGTTTTTTTGAGTGGCGAAGTCAGGTAATTCGCCAGTAGATTGCCGACTATGTTTCTCATCCTGCCCATTTATCGGCTCTTCTTTTATTATTAATTTAAATCCAGTTAAAAATTATCAGTCTACCACGCTTCATGTGGAAAGTTGTAAGCCTGCTTTGGAATGCATGAGGTTATTTTGGATTTTTTAAGTTCTTTCACCGATGGAGCCAATAGTGCGGTAGCGATCTTCCGCGTACAGTCGGAGAATGAATTGGCCCGACCGGGTTTCACGCATCTTGCTAATCGTTTCTTGCAGTTCCAAAGGGAATTCTTCGAAAGTTGGAATGGGACCTTGCCCATATGTCCCACCGCCGTAATTGGACGGCAGTACAAGGGGTGCGCCGCTGACGGCAAATGCAAGATCGGCCAGAGTCATACGCTCACCGTGAAGATAAGTTCTGCCGTCTGCTAATAGGCGATCGACTTCTTCGAATATTGTTTTTATACTTTTTAAAGATTCATCAGCAGCGGGTTTACTCAGTTGCTGCGATTTCCAAATCAATTGATTTGCAACGTTATACCAGTGCTTGACAAAAAATTGCTCTATCCAGAGGCTGCCTAGTGTGAGTGGTCGAATCATAATCAGTTTATGGGGCAGAAGGTTGGTGTAGGCCCATTTAACGACAGCACTGCCGAGTTCTGTGTTGTAGCGTATCCAGCTTTTTTCCATTTGATCGGCAAGCGTGTCTGGGATTAATTTATATTCAGGCGCTACTTGTATATCATAATGGTCAATAACTGCACGCACATTGACCAGTTTAGTATCGCCGTCTCTGTAGAGGATGAAGCTTTCACCCTTCAGTATTTTATTAAGAATAAAGTAAAGTGGTACAGAATGACGACTCTCCTTAAAATTTACACCATAATATGACAGTATCCAACGATTCAGCTCCGCATCAGCGCTGGGTGAGAATGAAAGGACTTTAACCGGTTCTTTTACATTAGACATTATTTACCTGCTAACTTGTTGATTTATAATTAATGGTAATTGCATTACCTTAACTGTCGTAGGTTATTTCAAGGCTGATCGGGAAAGGCTCTTCAACAGCCATATCGGCTATACGGCGCAAGCTGTTTTGTTTCAGTACAGCTTTGATGATGCCGGGAATTTGTATCAGATTGATATATTGGCCAAAGCAGGTATGCAAACCAAAACCGAAATGCATATAACTGTATGATGGACGGTCAAGCTGAAACTGTTTCGGGTTTTTTATTTTGCGCCCATCCATCATGGCTGATTGTGTTGCAGCGAGTACCCGAGCACCTTTTTGGATTTTTGTTGAACGTAATGTTCCTTTTGCTACGGTGTAATCTTCAGCGCAGATGCGTTGAATACCTGCTGCAAATGGATTTAAGCGTAAACTTTCTTGAACGAATTGAATCAATTGTGCATCATCGTCAACACGTGCGGCTTGTTGCGCCTGAACGAGTAATTCAGGGTTGTTGAATAGATGGTTGAGTGTGACTGCTGCACATTTTGAGGTTGTTGGAATCGCTCCAATAATCAGTCCAATTAAATTGTTGCGGATATCAGTATCTTTCATACCCGGTGTTCCGATTTGTTGCAGTTTCAGGCAGCGCCCCAAAACATCATCCTTGTCGGTGGGATTCTTTTTTCTTTCAGCAATGGTCTGGTCCAGATAGTTACGAGTTTGCATTGCGGCATTGAGTGCTTTTTCCTCGACTTTGGGATCGTCTGGATAGAATAAATACTGAAACATAATTGTGGCTGCATCGGCAAACTCGGCCTCATTCCATCCGGGAGTACCGAAGTACTCACCAATCAGTCGTGTCGGCACAACACGTGTCAGTTGCTGAATAACGTCTATTTTGCCGGATGCAGCGTTTACAATTTCTGTGCTTGTGTTATCGACAAACGGTTTGACGATGGTGTCAATATCTTCCCTTCGCACTGCAATACGCATATTTGAAACATCTCGCGTATATTGCTCGGTATTTTGCATGCCTAAGAAGAAATTGCCGCCATCGGTAACTTTACGCATTTTTTCTGCATAAGGAACTTGGAAAATCCAGTCTCGATCTAAAATTTCAGTGACATCCTCGAATCGAGTGACGAGCGCATTTCCTTTAAAAACGATGTTAGGTTTGATAATGCGTAAAACCGCAAATATTTCATTAAGATGTTTAAGCGCCCATGCGGTCAGTTTTTCTTCGAAATTTTTTTCTTTAGTCATGGTTGTCGTTCCAAAATAAAATTATCTAGCGCATTGCTTTCATAGGGGTATTCTTATTACCAGCATGCCTGAGTACAGGATTGTGCCGGCAAATCAAATCAGGTGGGATCAATAAGTCCCGCTGCAATCAGTTTGACCGCGGTAATACTTGGAATAAAGAAATAACCACCTCCCCGTGTTTCAACCAACCGTGGAATATTGGTGACAAAATGTGGCGGTTTTCCTGAATCAGGGTCGGTATGTATAACAACTTTGCCCGGACTGTCTGCATCATGATTACCCAAAAGCACTTCCTTATCATTGCCTTCTTTAAAGTCGTTCGCATAGTTTATCCACTGTTGCTGGATAAATTCAAACTGGCGTTGTATATCGGCGTTGAGCGCCATAAAAATAATGCCGTGATTGCCGTCATCACGGGTAGCGTCTTTTACTGTTCCGTAAGGCAAGCCGCGGCGGATGATACGCCGGCGGTTGACGAGTGCACCGGGCGTTTCATAAGCATCCCGAACGCCAAATTCCAATGATCCGCGTGGGTTGATACGCCTCAAATGTGCGCTGAATGGACATTTGGCACCGTGCATGTCTTCATTGTAGGTGAAATCCGACAGCATTCTTTTTTTTCCGGCAAAATCAGCTGCGGCAAATCGTTTGTCCCACTCTGCTTTACTGGTGTCATCGGGTGCATTGACAATGGGTGCACCATTATCGCGCCAGCGTCCTGAGAACTTGGCCGCGAGCAATTCCTTGCTCCCGCTAAACGTTTTACTTTGTTCGTCAAGAAATCGGTTAAAGGTGCCTACATTCTCATGCAGTTTACGGTAAACCATGTAAGTACCATTATGTGCCAGTAATGCCGGTGTTGGCGCAGTCCTGGGGTATTCCATTGCTTCATCGACGTGCCCAAGCAAAAACTCACCCGTAGCGAGTGGCTCCCAGTTGCCGTCGCGTGTCAGTTTACCACGACCGAGTGCGCGAGCAGCAACATTGGTTTGGCCCTCAAAAACAGCATCACCAATACCGTCAGTATAGCCAAAATGTTCTTTTGGGGATGGTGCGCCATTGTTGTCGTAGAGAACACTGGCGTCTTGGTAGGGCAAGTTGTCTTCACCTGTTTCACCCCGGTGACCCATCAACAGCGTCACACCATTCTTACAGGCGTCAATTTGTTGTAGGATCCAATCATATCGTTCTTCAACAGCTTCAATTGATTGTCCATTAATTGATATCCAGATGTGTACATCTTCTTTCCAAATCCGGTCCCAGAATTTCGGGTCGCTGGGTCCGTCGTCTCCCAGAATTTCTTTTCGCTCGGCCATACCCATCATAAAATCTTCTGGAAAGCCCCGCAGTGATGCGTCTGGTAACTCTAGCGCCTGCAGGCCCATGTAGGTAAAAGCGATATTAGTCGTTGCTTGGGGCTTGCCAGCAACAGCATTGCCCTCAAGCTTACCCCAGGGCACGGCGGAGGTTACTTTGGTCGCGATCGCACCAACAAATTGGCGTCCTTTATCGCCATCATTGACGCGGAAAAGAAGGTAGCGTGCTTTTTGATAGTTATAGCTACCATATGCTTTAATAATATTACCCTGAATATCTGTTAAATCGAGTTTATATGTCATGGCTGATCACTTTGAATAGTTAATGATTAACAAATCGAACATTAAATGGCCTGATTCGAGCGGTCAGAACATGGTCAGGGTGCCGATTTCCCCGGTGGCCAGGTAGGTGAAGAAAGGTTTTCCGGTTGAACGCGTTGGATGAAGGTTTTGAAATCCTGCTGTATTTCGGCTGCATTCTTTCCCTGGTGTTCAATGGCAAACCGGGTAAATTCCTGTTTTAAATAAAGTGATTTCAATTGCTCCTGCAGTGAATCGTCCGTAGATCCGTTGAAGAACAGGCTGGCATCGAGTTGGCAGCGTTTGATATAGTCGATAAAGCTTGAGATGTCTGTGACGCGATCAAATGCGACACAATATTCCCAGATGTGACGAACATCACGCTGGTTTCCACTGAGATCAATGTACGACCAGTTTTTCCACAAACCAGCAAGATAGGCATCGAGATCGCCATAAAAGTTGCTCGAAAAAACGAGATACTTGGATTTTAGATGGTCTTTACGCGGCAATGCTTTTTTGCGAGCAGAATCGGAAAAAAACGATGTGATGTCTGAAAAATTAAATACGCAATCGCTGGCGGGTAGCGATTCATAATACACATCGTCGAGTACAAACAGTCTAGCTAAATATGTATTCGGTACTCTGGCGAGCGGACTTTTTTCGTGAATCGGTAAGCTCAGACACCTTTCACGTGTGATATCGGCGCATGACGTTTCGCCCATTACAGCGTTCTTGATTGGAGACAATACTGTGAGTGCAGTCGCGTTGCCATTTTTTGTGGCCATGTGAGTTTTCCTCGTCAATCAATTAATTGGAGTTTAAGTGGGATTGAAGATAGCGTTTTTTAACGGCGTCTGCGGAGAGGCTGACGATCGGCGTCGGCTTCATATCACCAAAGTGATGTTGTAGATCGATGAGTAGTTTGTTGTAGTCTTTGAGAAAGTCATCGGGCGTTTTATTTACGGACGTCGTATTAAAATCAATTAATGCTTTTTTGATTTTTTGTGCAGATTTGATGTCATTGGATGAAGCCATCGGATAGGCGTTATAGTAATGTAGGGTGTCAATTTGATTGTGTCGGATATATTTATGAAATGGTGTCAGCGGTACGGACTTGGGATAACGGATATTCCATTTCCAGAATAGATCAAGTCCGGCAGGGATCGCGAATGTAAATGAGTCGACATACTGATCCCAACTGCCATTGAAGTTACTGAAAAACAACATGTAAGAATACTGTAAATCCTCTTTTGGCTGACTCGGATCTAGCCTTGGGAAACCGCTACGTGGAACAATTACCCAGCGTGCATAATGAATAAGAGATAGCGTAATCAACCCTTTCAATGTCTCCGGATTTTTTAATGCAATCTTGAAAATTAATCGATTAATCCATGTCATATACCAGCGAATTGGTGTAATCACATTCATGGCATAGGCTTTCCCAGCAATATTCGACATAAAAGCTCCTTATGGGTGAAACATTATCTGCATATTTAACAAGACTTGTCCAAATATGTTGGACTGCTTTTTCTTATATGGCACTGCTTATTTTGCAAGTGTGCAACGTATTTTGCTTGGTAGCAGCAATTACTGTTCAGCTATTGTTCAGCTTTTTCTCTTTATATTCTCTGCACAACAGGTTGCGTAGAGGGTTGATTATCGATTTTTTCAACCCTGCCTTAACATTAATAAAGAAATCTTAATATCTAATTTTTACTTATGCAACCAGCATTACAGTTTATAGACTTGTGCCATATTCATAGAATCGTCTAATTTCCCAGCGTTTACTGTTTAGGAAAAAAATTCTGGTAAAAAATAAGCTAAATAGAGCTGAAATTACAGGGTTTCCATGAAATCAAAATAATGACCGGAAACGCTGATCTTGATTGAATCTATTTCATTCTTTCGAGTGATTGAATTTGAGTACAACAGTCCAATGGAATAGGGTGTTGAGTAGGCATCGTTCAATCGCAACCAAAGTTATCTAATTTTTAATCACGCTAAAAAAGGGAGACACAATGAGAGTTAGTACAAGAATAGGGGGCGGTGTATTGAGTATGTGTTTTTTGGTATTGATATCTGCATGCTCTACGACACAAAAAACAACACAGTCACTTAGAACACCGACTGAGCAACTGCTCCACAGTGAGGCGATTACGAGAAGTTTGAATCAGGGGGTGCAAACCCATTTACTTATTCCGCAGGGTGCAAAAATTACCGTAAATGCTACTGGGTTAAGTCCAGATAGTCCGTTTGTTGGTGATATCGTAAGCGGATGGCTGGGAAATCAGGGTTATTTGCTGGAAAGTCCTGAAAATGCAACGTATCGTGTCAATGTTGTGGTGAATTCCCTCGGCACAGAGTTCGATGAAACATTTTTTGGCATTCCGCCGATAAGTAGCGCCTTGATTCCAATTGCGACTCCTGAGCTAGCATTTTATAAATCGCAAAATCAAGTAGGCTATTCAAATTTTTACTTGGATATTTTTGAACAATCATCAGGAAAACTTGTCCATACGACGCCACGCTATCTAGCAGAGACATTTTACAATGATTACACGATTTTTCTGCTGTTTAACTATTCCAAGACCGATTTAGTCGACCCTCCTAAGTCCAGATCATTGAGTAGAATCGTTGAGTAGTTTGGCCATTATAATCATGCGCAGCATGTTGTGAAGCTGATTTCTAGTCGTTGCAATCAACGAATAGGTATTTTGAAATAAGATATTCCGTTAGTTTCAGGTGGTGGTAATTCACCGGCGCGGATATTGGTTTGTATCGAAGGCAATAGTAAAAGAGGCGCTTCAAGTGAAGCGTCTCTTTTGTTGCGCATAGCAATAAATGCTGCTTCATCGATATTTCGATTTACGTGAATATTTTCAGCCAATTGTTGTGCAACAGTCGTTTCCCAGACGGGGTCACGCCCATTTGGCGGATAGTCGTGGCACATAAACAATCTCGTTTGTGGCGGGTAAGCAAGTATTTTATGAATCGAGCGATAAAGCATCTGCGCATTACCGCCAGGGAAATCAGCTCGCGCCGTGCCGACATCCGGCATAAAAAGCGTATCGCCGACAAAAATTACATCGTTAAATTGATAAGCCATGTCGGCTGGGGTATGACCGGGGACTGCCAGCGCTTTGGCGGTTAGCTTTCCGACTTGGAAAATTTCTTCGTCAGCAAATAAATAATCAAATTGGAGTCCATCTGGAACGAAATCATTCCCGAGATTAAACATTTTCTTAAATGTCGTTTGTACTGTGGGTATCCTATCCCCTATAGCTATTTTCCCGCCTAGCTGTTTTTTAATGTAATGTGCTGCCGAGAGGTGATCTGCATGCGCATGCGTCTCGAGTATCCATTCAACACTGAGTCGCTTACGTTCAATAAACGTAATGAGCTGATCGGCCGATGTCGTACTAATTTGGCTGGATCTGGAATTATAGTCTAGAACTGGATCAATTATGGCGCAGAACCCGCTTGTCTCATCGTAAACAATGTAGCTGACTGTGCAAGTTACATTATCAAAAAAGGCATTAATATTCGGCGTCATTTTATACTCCTGTTAAAGATGGCAGCTTGGCAATTATGTTTGATTATATTATATATAAATATATAATATATAGTAATGGTATATTGAAATATATAATATGTAATTTAATTTGGAGGGTTCATGAGAGCTGAATTGTCAGAAGCCGATTTAATACCGTCCGATCCGATAGTGGTAAGGCAGTCGGCGTCAAAGGCTTGTACAATGTTAAAAGTACTGGCAAATGAGGATCGTTTGTTGATTCTATGTCAGCTTAGCCAGGGATCCAAGAACGTGGGGGAGTTGGAGTCGTTGCTGGATATTCGACAACCGACACTTTCTCAGCAATTGACAGTTTTAAGAACGGAAGGGCTTGTCTCCACCGAACGCCGTGGTAAGTATATTTATTACAGCCTGGCCAGTTCTGAAGCAGCGCAAATTATGCATACTTTATTTGAGCTTTACTGCGACCAGTATGACTAAGAAAATACCACACTTCAATGTCTTATTGAAATAAAAAACTGAACTTGCCATTCGCAGTAAAAATATAACATTGATCTTTAACAGGAGGCTATGAATGGGTATCGAAGTCACTCGGCTTGATGAAAGATTATCGGTTGCCGGTCAGATTAGTGTCGATGATTTGGCCGAAATAGCGCAATCCGGTTTTAAGTCTGTCATTTGTAATCGCCCGGATTTCGAGGGTGGAGAAAATCAACCTACCAGCAATCAGTTGGAACAGGAGGCTAAATCACGTGGCATTGTATTTGCATATTTACCGGTACGACTCGGTTCCATACCGGTGGAGCGAGGTGAAGCGTTTCGAAAATTGGCTGATGAATTACCCGCGCCCATATTAGCGTTTTGCGGTTCGGGTAATCGTGCAACTGCCTTGCACGCCATGTCGCAATCCGGGACGGCAGCAGAAAGCCAGCATCAGGCGACAATCCATGCCTGTAATTGGGGAAATTCATTTGATGTCGTCGTGGTTGGCGGCGGATCCGCCGGTATCGGTGTGGCGGCGAGTTTGCTTAAACGACAACCAGCCCTGCGGATTGCAATTATTGAACCTAGTGATAAGCATTATTATCAACCGGCCTGGACTCTGGTGGGTGGCGGGGTATTTGAAGCCGGACAAACGGTACGCAGAATGGCGAATGTGATACCGGAGCAGGCTGAGTGGATTCACGCTGAGGCATCCGGTTTTGATCCACATAATAACATTGTGCAATTGGCGGACGGGCGTAGGATTGGCTACCGTCAGCTTATCGTGTGTCCGGGGATTTGCCTGGCATGGGAGAAAATAGAGGGTATTGAAGAAACGCTCGGGCAGAACGGTGTGACGTCAAACTACCATTTCGATCTGGCACCGTATACCTGGTCGCTGGTGCAGGAACTTAGCGGAGGTAAAGCGATCTTCACGCAACCACCCATGCCGATCAAATGTGCCGGCGCACCGCAAAAGGCCATGTACCTGGCGTGCGATAATTGGCTAAAAGCAGGTTGCCTGGGTAATATTTCAGTAGAATTTTATACTGCAGGGGCGGTGCTGTTTGGTGTTGCTGATTTTGTGCCTTCGCTGATGAATTATGTTGAACGCTATGATGCAGAACTTCATTTTAACGCCAATCTAATAAAAGTTGACGGTGGTCAGAAAACTGCTTGGTTTGAAATCAAAGACGCTGAAGGTAATACGCGTGTAGAGGAAAAGCAGTTTGATATGTTGCATGTTACGCCACCTCAAGTAGCACCTGAATTTCTTCGAAACAGCCCGTTAGCAGATGCATCCGGCTTTTGTAAGGTTAATGAAAAAACATTGCAGCACCCCGATTTTGCCAATATTTTTGCACTCGGCGATGCCTGTGCTTCCCCGAATGCAAAAACCGCTGCCGCTGCAAGAAAACAAGTTGTCGTGGTGGCCGAGAATCTGCTGGCGAGTCGTGAAGATAAACCTATGCCGATGGTGTACGATGGTTATGGTGCATGTCCGCTGACTGTAGAAAAAGGTAAGGTCGTCTTGGCTGAATTTGGTTTTGGCGGTAAATTATTGCCAACTTTTCCATTAAAACCGTCAGTGCCACGAAAGCTTTACTGGTTTTTTAAAACAACGGTTTTTCCATGGTTGTATTGGAACGGGATGCTGAAAGGCCGTGAGTGGTTGGTACATGCACATAAGAAGCACTGACTGTTTATGGAGACAGTGCTTGTCAGTTGCCTGCTGGGATCGGTTGCCGGAATTGTTCTTGGCCTGACAGGCGCAGGTGGCGGCATTCTCGCGGTGCCGCTATTGGTTTTCGGATTACAAATGAATATGTCTGAAGCAGTGCCCGTGGCTTTGCTGGCCGTCTGCCTTTCGGCATCGTTTGGCGCAGTAATCGGGCTAAGGCGGAAAAAACTGCGTTATCGTGCAGCGGGTTTTATGGCGTTAACCGGTGCGTTGTCAGCGCCATCTGGCGTGTTACTGGCACAACGATTGCCGCACGAACCGCTAATTATATTGTTTGCATTAACGCTGTTTTATGTGGCGATCAGAATGCTGCGGCGCCAGCAATACAGCGGAAACGATAATCCCCGAATACGTGCAGAATCAACTTATCACCCGTCACCCGACGTTCCCTGTATGACGGGAGAGACAGACGGCCGCCTGATCTGGACATGGCCTTGCGTCCGTGTGTTGGCGCTATCTGGCGTCCTGGCCGGTTTTTTATCCGGGTTACTCGGCGTAGGCGGTGGTTTTGTTATCGTGCCGGCGCTTAGACGCGCCACTTTTCTGCAGATGCAATCTATTCTGGCCACATCGCTTGCAGTCATTGCCTTGGTTTCTCTTGTTGGTGTTACATCAACCATCTTGCTGGGTACCATGAATTGGTCCGTGGCACTACCGTTTGCTTTGGGAACGCTGGCTGGTATGGCGATTGGATTAATACTGTCCAACCACCTACCCGGTGAGAAGCTGCAGTACCTGTTTGCGTGGATGGCTGTTTTGGTGGCGATTGGTATGGTGGTTGAATTATTTGTTTAGATTTTTTTGGGTTACTGCCACATCATGCGTTTGTTTGTCTGTACCATGCGCTTAATCGAAGCAGTATAGGATTCAATACAATGCAACCATCTCACTTTAAACTCACGGAACAGATTACTGTAAGCCATAGCCCTGATCATTTGCATGTGGATTTGAGTGTTCCTCATCGAATTATCAGTTCCGCTCCACTAAACGGTGGGGAATGTTTTGCGGAACATATCGTCAACATGCGTGTATCCGAAATCAGATGCGAGGATATTACCGAACCACCTGCGACCACAATTGCTAATTATTGCACTACAAATAACTGGCGCGGCACCTGTGTGGGCATGATGACATCCGCATCCATGGCATCGTTTCGTATAGCGGAAGATACCACTCAAGGTGTTAAAACTGCTGTGCTGGTAACAACGGGTCTAAGCAATGCGAGGCGTGCGGGAGATCTGGCCGAACACCGTTTGATCGGTTCTGCGCCGCAGGAAACAGGTACCATCAATATCATCCTGTCTACAACTGCCCGGCTATCGCCTGCCGCATTAATCGAATGCGTGCAGATGATCACGGAAGCGAAAGTGGTTGCCTGTGAACAACACAACATTAAAAGTCCGGTATCCGGATTGGCAGCCACAGGTACGGGAACCGATGCCATTGTTATTATTAACGGTCAGGGTCCGGTGTCGATAGCGTATTGCGGTAAACATATGCTATTTGGGGAGATTCTGGCGAAACTTGTGGTACGAGCATTGACACAATCGTTTCAACAGAGTAAATAATATGCTGTTTCTGTGTAACCGATTGATTCTCAAAGTACGCATTAAAAGGAGCTGGCTATGAAATTACCACGTGTGGTTACATTATCTTCATGGTTACTTATATTCATGCTAAACATGGGAAGTGGCGGGGTTCTGGCCGAGGGTAAACTATCGGTTGAAGAACATGCCGTGTTGACAGAATTGGAGGCAATAGCGACTAGAGTTTCAGCAGCACCAGGTAATTGTGACGTGGTTCGGAATGAAGCAAAATTGTTCCAGGAAAAATATGGCGGTGCGCTGAAGGTTTTAAGCGGA
>JAUIIB010000012.1 GCA_030431985.1 Gammaproteobacteria bacterium | reverse complement strand
CCATATCCAAAATATCGCCAATCCAAGCATCAGACTCAAACCTATCTTGTAGTACTTAGAGTCATACCACAAAGACATGTCGTAGTCAGCACTCGCAGCGCTACTTGCTCCCATTGCTGTTGCCATCACTAACCTCCGTGTTTAAATTAGGTAAATTTACTTAATACAGTATTCAATAAAAAATTGGAATTAATGAGTCATTTATTGACGATTAAAGCATAGCGCTTTACTTAATCTTTTCAATGGGTGGATACCCTCATTTTTGATAGAAGACTTCTCCGAACAAATCACTCCTCTTGATAACAATTTCGTTGGAAATAAGCGGAAAAATCAATTAGAAGTATGAGCAGACAGACTTTCTTGCCGCAACAGCAAATTTACATGTTTCGCTTTGAGCCGCAAAGCAAAATTAATCAAGCTGTTGGGTCCGCTAAGATCGAGCTTCCGCGAAATATTAACACGATGATTTTCTATGGTTTTTTTACTTACAAATAGTTTCTGAGCAATTTGCGGCGTCGTAAACCCCTTGGAAATATTGTAGAGTACTTTACGTTCTGTTTTGGTGAGATCAGCGACTTTTTCAAAGGCCGGTTCAGTCAATACATCAATTTTGAACTGATCCTTACACATCCGGCCTAACTTCTCAACCCGGGCCTGAATGCTATTAACTAGCTCCTCTTTGGTGAACGGCTTGGTAAGATAATCGTCTGCACCCATATTCATACCGGCACGTATGTCGGTACGGGTCGATTTTGCAGTTAGAAAAATAAACGCAGTTGATAATAACTCAGATGACTGCTTGACCCGGGCGTACACCTCATAACCATCCATTCCCGGTAACATAATATCGCATAAAATAATATCCGGCTTGAACTGAAAAGCCATTTCTAATCCTGCTTCCCCCGTTGATGCACAGATGATCTGAAAACCATAGTGCGCAACAATTTCTGAAATATTTTCACGCAAAGCTTGTTCGTCTTCTATCACAAGAATTAAGATATTATTCATGGATCTACTGTTAAGCACATTGAATAATCACCGTACAGCCATTTCCCATTTCACTCTCAAAGCTGATATCTCCGCCATGCAGCAAAATCAACCGCTTGGCAATCATGAGTCCTAGCCCGGTTCCAGGAATCGTTTTTACGTTTGAAGCCCTGAAAAAGGATTGAAACAAAAACGGCTGGTCTTTCTTAGGGATACCGATGCCGTAATCCCTTATCTTTACAAAATAATTATCTTTATTGAGTTCCACTGTCAATTCGGGAGATGGTCTGCCTTCAGAATATTTAAAAGCATTTGACACTACATTGCGCAAAACATTCCTCAACACAATTTCATCGATACTGATAATTTTGTCCGGTGCATTAAAATGATAGTTCAGTTTTCTATGTTGCCCGTTAGATTCAACATTGGACTGCACAAATACATCCATAAACTGCTTAAACCTGCAATTTTTCTTGGAAAGCTCTATCTTGCCTTCATCCATTCTTCCGATATCGAGAATGTTTTCCATGAGCTCCGTCATACGGAGAGTTTCTTCAGTCATTAAAGCCTTGTGCTTGTGAAAGAGACTGATAAATGATGGATTTAAATCTGCTGATTCCATTTTAAGATCCAGCAAATCTATACTGGAACGGATTGTAGCTAACGGTGTACGAAATTGATGTGACGCCAAATTAACAAACTGCGTTTTGAAACGATTGAGTTCGCGCTCTTTTTCCATGGCCATCTGCAAGCGTTGTTCCGCCATTTTAATCGGCGTAATATCGTTTTCCACAGCCACATAATTAATTAATTTTCCCGCATCGTCATAGACCGCCGCAATATTCAGATAAAGCCATATCTTTTCACCGTTTTTTGTGTAATTAAGTATCTCCCCTGAGAAAGTACCTGAGCGTTCCAGCGAATGGGTGATTTCCTGAATTGTTTCAGCAGCGGTTTCGGGGCCCTGGAGAAAGCTAGCAGGGTTGCGTCCGATTACCTCTTCTGGGCAATAGCCCAAAATGCGCTCAAAACTGCTGTTGATCCAGATAATTTTTCTCTCCGGATCGGTAACCATTACGATACCATTTGTTTTTTCAGCGACATAGGCCAAACGCTGCAATTCCAGTTCATTTGCCTTTTGGGCAGTGATATCCATGCTGTGGCCAATCAAATATTCCGTGGCGCCGCTATCATCCAGCAGTGGATGTATGGAAATCAGGTGCGTTTGTTCCGTTCCGTCAAGGTTAGTCAGCTTTTCCTCCACAGTAACGGATTTTTTAGAAACTACACATTCTTTAATAACCGCTTTATTGTCTAATGCCGCTGCAGGAATCCAGTTTTCAAGATCAGTACGTGCTTTCTGGTCATTGGTACGCAACACATCACGCTGTTTTTTGCGATAAACTGCAGCTTGATTGGTATAAATATGTTGCCCGTCTTTGTCGAGTACGATGAGCTCATCGGGCAGTCTGTCAAGAATATGCCTGTATAAAAACTGTGCTTTGTTATTTGCGTGCTCCAGTTGTTTTTGTGGTGTGATGTTGTGCAAAATGCCATACAATCCGGAAATATCTCCACACCCGCTGATTATGGGATGAATCGTTATCGTATGCCACTTTATCCGCCCATCATGCATTTCGATCTTAAACTCAGCCGCACAATCTGTTTTCGTAGACTGTGTCTGTTGCATTAACGCACGCAATTTTGCTTTTTCGGCATCAGAATAAAAATCGGCGTCCTGGAAAATGCTTACACAGTCAAAGCTTTCTTCCAATTCATAGAATTCATATAAATAATCCGACCATGCCATGGTATTCGTGGTCAAATTCAAAAACCATTCTCCGATTTCCGCCGTTTTACTAAGCAGGCGCAAACGTTTTATATACGATTCCTGCGAATCGAAATCCAGTAGATCGAAATTAACTTCATTTAGCATAGCAATAGACCGGTTGCGCAATAATATTGGCTAAGCAGATAATAAAAATGCTATAACATTTTGAATAGTTAGGCAATAATCCCATTTCAAAAGGCCGTGGATTTAGTTATCTTACTGAAGACCGCCGGTTTAACGCAATTACACCACAGCTCGTCCTAATTATTATGGCCTGGAGATTGCTCATTTTTCAGAGCGGTGTCTGTAATTTCTTTATAGAGATGAAATATTCTTGCTACTAAATCTTGCCATTCCGGATGGCGATCGACAAGAGGCATAACTTCTCTGGCATCTTGAAACAGTTCCTCAAGAAAATGTATATCAAATTCGTCGAGCGTATCTCCTTGATCCACTTTTTCTTTAATAGCTAGTGTGCGTGGCAAATGCTGTGTTTTCAAGCGTTCTGCAAGCACCTGAATTAGGCCCGCATCATGCGATGTATTGTCCATATGCCCTCCGAATTAAAAACTCTTTACAAAAATACTTATCCCCTAAAATAGGCTTTTATGGCAACAACAAACCGGCAGAATAGGAAGGGATGGTTTTTGACAATTATTTTGTTTTAAACAGTTGACCACATTGAATGTCATTCAATAAATGAGTCATTTCAAAAACGCTCTCGAATATACAAACTATCTGCGATCGATACCGTATCATCATACTGATTCTGCAAATTACGCTTACCTAGCGATACTTTTTCGGTAGGCAATTCTTTGTATGGAATCTGGTTGAGAAAATGCGATATACAGTTTAACCGAGCGCGCTTCTTATCATCGGCCTGGACAACATACCAGGGCGCGTTTTTTGTGTGCGTCGCTTTAAACATGTTATCCCTGGCTTTAGAATAATCATACCAGCGCTTGTAAGATTCTAGATCCATAGCACTTAGTTTCCAGCTTTTTCTCGGATCAGTTATGCGGCGCTTGAACCGACGCTCCTGTTCTTCAATGGAAATATCAAGCCAATATTTAATCAGCTGTATTCCCGAGTCCGTTATTGCATTTTCGAAAATCGGTGTATATCTGAGAAAGTCCATATACTCTTTTTTTGTACAAAATTTCATGACATACTCAACACCGGCACGGTTATACCAGCTACGATCAAAGAGCACAATTTCACCCGCTGCAGGAAAGTGCGAAATATACCGCTGTGCAAACCATTTGGTTCTTTCGAGCGCATCAGGAATCGGCAATGCAACCAAACGAAAAACCCGAGGATTAACACGTTCAGTAATCCGTTTGATTACTCCACCTTTTCCGGCTGCATCGCGTCCTTCAAAGATAACGATAACTCTAAGTCCTGTTTTTCGGACCCAATTTTGAAGTTTGACCAATTCGACTTGCAGATTAAACAGTGCTGTTTCATATTCTTCGTTGGATAGCTTGTTTATTTGAACCTTATCTTTCGGTTCAGTCTTTTTATTTACAACGGTTCTTTTGTTTGCCATTTGTTTACTCAGTATGATCCATAATGATATATACGAATTATGAAACATCATTACGAAAACGATTTAATCAGCGATAGCAAAGCATTTAAATAGTTAAATAAATTCTGACATACTCATCGCATAATACAACAAGGTGCATTTCAGCCACCATCTAGTTTCGAAGTGCCGGAGGTACAATCTCCCGAGCAATACGCTTGAGATACGTATGAATACGTTTGAAGTTTTCCAACGCAGTCATTTCCATACGAATTAATTCAATTTGTTCAGGATCATTATCCGCTAGCGCATTTGACTGAATTTCGAGCGCTTGATTGATTAAATAATCGATATCTTCTTTTAAAATAAACACCTGATTGGCGGCATTCTGGTCGTCCTCTCTAATTGCCTGTACTGTTGCATCCAAAGCCACAGATAGTTTGTCGCCGAGATCGGAAAAAATATGTTCCATCGTACTACTAATTTGAATATTATTGTCTAGGACTCGAAACCCAAGCGGTGTAAGATTGGATTCAATAATATCCCCTACACTTTCAAGATTATCTGCGACCTTCATGGCAAGTGCAAAATCATTATTTTCCTGTTCGGTCAGTTCATGTCGACGTATTTTACTCAAAAAAAGAAATATTTCGCTTTCCAATGCATCAACTTGATCGTCTTTTTCCTGAACATTTATTAATTTGTCACGTTGTCGCGTCAGCATACTTTCACGAAACCCAGAAAACATTTCGCGAACAAGTTCACCCATACGGGCAATTTCCAAACGTACCATCTGCATCGCAATAGCAGGTGTTTGAACCATAGTTTCATCCAAATATTGCGGTGTAATAATTCTGGTTTCCGGTTCTGATTTTGCAGGAACCAGGCGATCTACCAAACGGGCCAACTGAGTGGTAAAACCAATAAAGATAAATAAATTGATGATATTAAATAATGTATGTGCGTTAGCAATTTGACGCGGAACTTCTGCAATAAGGCGCGCGGTTCCTTCCAACTCTGGATGAGAAGGTGAAATATCAGTTACCCAAACACCGAGATGTGAAATAAACGGTAGCCAGATAAGTACACCTAGCACATTAAAAAGTAAATGTACCACAGCAGCTTGCAACGCCTCCCTGGATTTTCCCAGTGCAGCCAATTGAGCCGTAACGCAGGTGCCGATATTTGCACCCATAGCCAATGTAATGCCTGCTTCTAAACTGATCAAGCCTTGTCCCGCCATCGTAATAACAATTGCGGTAGTCGCAGAAGAAGATTGTACTAACGCAGTAAATATTGCACCTGCCAAAATTGCAAGCACCGGATTACTCATTTGTACCATTAGTTGCAAAAATGGCTCATAGCTGCGTAACGGCTTCATCGCCTCTCCCATAAGACTCATGCCGTAAAAAATCAAACCTAAGCCCATAAGCATACTGCCATAATGTTTTATACGTTCTTGCTTACCAACGAACATCATGAAGAAACCAAAAGCTATCATCCACAATGCCGCCTCTTCGACCTTGAATGCAACAATCTGAGCGGTAATAGTAGTACCGACGTTAGCACCCATAATGACACCGATCGACTGCGACATTGTCATCATGCCGGCTGATACAAAACCAACAGCGAGCACCGTAGTTACCGACGAAGATTGAATCACCGCGGTAACAAAAGCGCCGGTTAGTGCGCCGGTAAATCGATTGCGGGTTAGCTTGGCCAATAAAACTTTCATCTGGTCGCCGAGTGCTGATTTTAATGCATCCGACATTTGCTCCATACCAAATAAAAATAGCGCCAGCCCACCAAATAACATCATCGACATGTGTAACCAATTGACCGTTGGAACGATTTCTTCAGCAGCTAAAACTGGAATAGTACAAAATACGAATACCACTGCAAGAAAAAACAACACAAATAATGATCGTTGCCTAAATATAAGCATTGCAGAAAAAAAGAGTGGCTTAAACATGGGAAATTATTCCATACGGTGTTTAGTCATTGGGATATACTACAATCGTATCAGGCGGCACTCCAGTATTGGTTGCATCAATTTTGAGATATATCAACCTCTATAATGTATTCTCAATGCCCGAAGGAATGAACCGAAGAAAGATCGATTGAACCCTATACTATGGTGAGATGTATCGAACTTCACTAAAATTTCTTCAGGAACCGCATAGACTATAGGCTAATGGACGTTTTGAAGACAAACGAGCAGCGCTAAAACTTACTTTTACTGACCGCCTAACCTACGTTCGAAACTAAGGGTATCGAACCCCTGATTTATCATTACCTTAAAGGATATTAAATGATTTTTCTGGCCAAAAAATCATAATGGCGTCCCCAAGGGGATTCGAACCCCTGTTACCGCCGTGAAAGGGCGATGTCCTAGGCCTCTAGACGATGGGGACCTAGAGATTGTGATGCTAGCTTAAGAAACTGGTGGAGATAAGCGGGATCGAACCGCTGACCTCTTGCATGCCATGCAAGCGCTCTCCCAGCTGAGCTATACCCCCTGATCAAAGGAACATGGATTATACTGATGCACGCAGTCAAAGTAAAGTCGTTCTATTCTTTTGAACATTCTTTTAGCTGAGTATTCATGCGTTTTAGCGTTTCATCGCGCCCCAGAATCTCGAGTACTGCATCAATTGACGGCGTTTGTGTCTCACCGGCAATTATTACACGCAAAGGCATCGCAACTTTGGGAAATTTCACCGCATGTTTTTTTACGATGTCTTTGATCGCCTGATGAATTGACTCACGATCCCAATTTTCTAATTGCGCCAGTTCTTCCCTGAGATCGGCCAAAATGGTTCTACCTTCCATTGTCAAAAACTGTTGTTTCAATTCTTCTGAAGGTTCAATCGAGCGAAAGAAGAATACAGCAGCATTGGCTAATTCCTCAACCGTATTTATCCTTTCCTTCAACAAATCGACAATTTTTGATAAATCCGGCCCCTGATGATAATTACAACCCTTTCTTGACAGGAAAAAACTGGTAAGTTCGGCTAATCGATCATTATCTGCTTTTTTCAAATACTGCTGATTTAGCCAGCATAGCTTCTCCGGATTAAATTTAGCCGGGGAACGACTGATTGACGACAAATCAAACCATTCAACCAGTTGTTCGCGGCTGAAAACCTCTTCATCGCCATGTGACCATCCCAGTCTTGCCAGGTAGTTGACCAATGCTTCCGGCAAATAACCGTCTTCACGGTACTGTGTTACGGAAACTGCGCCATGTCGTTTTGACAACCGTTCACCATTGGCACCTAATATCATCGGAACATGAGCATACTCTGGCAACTGTGCATCCAATGCGCGAATAATATTAATTTGCCGCGGCGTATTGTTGACATGATCGTCGCCGCGTATGACATGGGTAATATTCATATCGAGATCATCCAATACAACACTGAAGTTGTAGGTGGGAACCCCATCGCTTCTGATAAGTACCAAGTCATCCAGCTCGTTATTGGCAACCGAAATTTTTCCTTTAATCAAGTCAGTAAATGATATGTATCCAGACAATGGATTTTTAAACCGAATAACCGGCTTAATATCTGGAGGTGGGGTCTGTTTAGAATCACGCCATCGACCATCATATCTGGGTTTCAAACCAGCCGCTAACTGCTGCCTCCGCATCTCATCAAGCTCTTCTTTACTGGCGTAACAATAATATGCCTGACCATTTTCCAATAATTGCTGAGCAACATCCTGATATCGCTGTAAGCGTTCCATCTGATAAAACGGTCCTTCGTCATGATCCAATCCCAGCCAAGACATACCATCATGTATTGCCTTAATAGATTCTTGGGTTGAACGTTCAAGGTCCGTATCTTCAATGCGCAGTACAAACTGACCGCCGTGCTTTCGTGCAAAAGCCCAAGAAAACAATGCGGTACGGGCTCCTCCAATGTGAAGATAACCGGTCGGACTTGGCGCAAATCGGGTTTTTACGATCATAAGTTATAAAAAAACTAATTTTGATGTGCTGTTATACTTTAACTTCTCAACGAGATCATCGTGAGATTACATGTGAAAAATGATGCAAGTTTTACATCGATTATATTGCTCTTCTATCCTTTTTAATCACTCATGACAGCCTGTCTTTAAATAATGATTCAATTATTACTAGCTTTATATCATAAACGCTCATTTTTTTTCTTCAATCAGAAAAAGCACGTTCTTACCATCGTCTCAATTAATCTGTGCATTTTATCATCAGTTGGGAACGCAGAATTAGAAGAAACCATTGCGAAAATTAAACCCTCTATTGTCGGCATTGGAACCTATCAAAAAATGAATTCACCGCCCATTACTTTCAAGGGTACTGGCTTTGTTGTTGCTGATGGCTCTCATGTTATTACCAATGCACATGTTATTCCCGAAGCGCTGGATTTAGAAAATAAGGAAAAGTATGTCGTCATCACCGGACAGGATAGCAAACCTGAACTCCGGGAAGTCAACGTGATTTCCATGGATAAAGGGCATGATCTAGCTTTACTAAGAATCAGTGGTTCTCCTTTACCCAGTATGCAGCTTGGACAGTCGAATACGGTCCGAGAAGGAAAGAAAATGGCCTACACAGGCTTTCCCATTGGCATGGTGTTAGGCTTTTATCCCGTTACACATCAGGCAATCGTCTCGTCGATTACACCAATTATCAGACCTGCTCATAACTCAACTCAATTGAATGCGAAACTCATCAAACAACTTCAATCGCCCTTTCTTGTATTTCAGCTCGACGGAGTAGCCTATCCAGGAAACAGTGGTAGCCCTTTGTACGATCCAAATACCGGAATAGTCTATGGGATAATCAATATGGTATATGTCAAAGGCAACAAAGAATCTGCTTTGTCCGCCCCAAGTGGTATTAGCTATGCTATACCCGGACAATATATTGTGAACCTATTAAAAAAAATAAACGAATAAATCTAATGGAATTACCAGCTACAACTACTCGTCAAAATCAGTCCCAAAGAAAATGGCCTATTACAGTCGCTGTTGCAGAACATGACCCGATAAAACGTAAGTGTTTGGAGCAATATTTACGCAATAGTGATCAAACTATTACTGTCTTAACTGATAGCGACTTTTTTTATCGCAAAAAAACGGAAAGACAATTCAAGTCCCACGATATTCTGTCGTTACATGAACAAACCTTTGCAAGAATTAAACGGTTAGAACCCAGAATACTTTTTGTGAATACACATCAATTAACAGACGAATCCATCGATTTACTCTACAACGTAAATCAAAACTGTTATGGGACATTACCTATTGTACTAGTTAAGGAACAAACTGATGACGATCAAATCCTAAATGCACTTAAGAATGGTGCGCGTGGAATAGTCGACTGTAGCAAATCACCCTTAAACCTTCCTAAGGTTATTTATGCAGTTGATAGTGGAGAACCGTGGATTTCCCGCAGAATACTTGAAAAGATAATGGGAAAAATAAAATTTACTCAGTAATAAAAAACAATGATTACTATACTTGCCAGTTCAAAAACAGTGTTGCTTACAAAATGGGAAGAAAGCGTTTTTAGCCTGTCTAAAACATATGCAATCAATTCACCCAAGCATCTTAAGGATCGACTTATCAAATCTAAGCCGGATTTCCTTTTACTGGATTACGAATTTCTAGGACGAGATCTTCAAAAAGAAATTTTGAGTATAACCTGCTTACTTCACAATATTAATATTGTCATTTTTGGCCCAAATATTGACGATTCCGAAGAATGGGCATTATTCAAAAGTGGAATCAGGGGTTGCTGCCACTATGATATGAAGCCAGATCAAATCATTAATGTAATCAGGGCAATTCAAAAAGGTGAGTTATGGATTCGCCGTTCATTAACAAGTTATATGTTACAAGAACTAGTCGAAGTTACTTTGGAAAAAGATAGAATTGAAACAGCTATTCATGATCTGTTAAAAAACCTGACAAAACGAGAATATGAAATCGCTGTGCTAGTAGGGCGCGGTGAAAGTAACAAAAGAATTGCTAATCGTCTAGACATAACGGAGCGTACAGTCAAAGCACATTTGACTGAAATTTTCCGTAAACTACAAATTACAGACCGCATAAAACTAGCACTAATGATGAAGGATACTGCTTTTTCACTTAATCCACCTCGAAACAGCCATATGCTTCATGACCTTTGCACAGCAAAATACTAGCCCAAAATCTCATGAAAAACGCTATATACTGCGTTTAATTTGGTCAACTTGATTCACCCAGTAAATTTAATAATCCTCTCAACGCCTTAATAACCGATTGGCGCCGAACGGCCTCACGGTTTCCACTAAACAGATACGTTTTGCTTTCTATAGAGCTATTACCTAGAAACCAAGCAAAGCAAACCGTTCCAACAGGTTTAGCTTCATTCCCCCCAGAAGGGCCTGCAATTCCTGTGATTGCAACACTCACCTGGGCACGACTATTATGCTGCGCTCCTAACGCCATTTCCTGTGCAGTAATCTCTGAAACAGCACCATATTTTTCCAGGGTAATCAAGCTAACGCCGAGTATTTTGTGCTTTGCATAATTACTATAGGTTATAAAACCATGTTCATACCAAGCAGAACTGCCTTCAATTGCCGTAATTGCCTGCCCCAACCACCCGCCGGTGCAGGATTCAGCACTGACAATTCGTAAACCCTTTTGTTGAAGACAGCGTCCTACTTTAGCTGCTAAATCTATAATATTGCGCTCATTAACATCACTATTGTCTGTACCAGTAGCAATCATACACTTACCAATTTTAAAAATAGTTTTCAGGTAATACCCATGCCTTCCATACCGATAAGCACAACAAAGTAAAAAAAGCTGCAATTAAATCGTCAAACATAACACCAAAACCGTTTTTAAGATGCTTGTCATAATATCGAATTGGTTGCGGTTTGATGATATCAAATATGCGAAATAGCAAAAATGCAGTAATCTGCCAGATCCAACCTGAAGGCGTAAAATACAATACCAATAAAAATGCTACCGTCTCGTCCCAGACAATGCCGCCATAATCGGATACACCTAATGTTCTTCCAGTTATCGAACACACCGATATACCTAGAATAAAAAATATATCAATTAACAGCAACAAATGGATGGGGTGCAGATAATGATCGAGTACCCAAAATATTGGAAAAGCAATAAGTGTACCGATTGTTCCTGGCGCTTTCGGACTTAACCCCAAACCACCGGAAAAAGCTATAAAATGCGCTGGGTGCCTATATACGAAAACTATATCTGGCTGTAATTTTATAGATTCAAAACTGGCTGTACCAGCATTGTTATGAGTTTCAGTTAGCAAAGTGATCGAATCCCTTCTTCTTAGTAATGATTTCGTTTCCCTCCGCATCTTTTACTAACAAACCTTCTCCCTGCTTGATTTCACCGACAATTGTCAACGATACATCCAACTCCTGAGCCAAGCGTTCAATATCTATACGGTATTTTTTCGCTGCGGTAAAACAAAGTTCATAATCATCACCCCCCGTTAGAATACAATCAATGGCAAACTGAGAAGGCAAATACCCTCTCACAACATCGGAACATGGCAAAGCTTCAAATTCAATAATTGCGGCCAGTTTTGAAGATGTCAAAATATGTCCTAGATCAGCCAGCAAACCGTCCGAAATATCGATAGCACTACTCGCAAAACCAACCAGACGTTGCCCCAGATCGAGACGAACCGTGGGAGTATGTAATGCAGATAAACAAGCATCTATTTCGGTACGATTCAGCTTTATTTCCTGCAATTCATGCTTTAAAGCCAAAGCAGCTTTTCCAAGGCTTCCCGAAATCCAAATATCGTCACCTGCTTTCGCACCGCCTCGGTGAAGGAATTGATCTTTCCTAACTTCTCCAATAATCTGCGCACAGATATTAAGCGGTCCACATGTTGTATCCCCGCCTATCAAAGCCACCTGATATACTTGTGCCAGCTCGTGAAAACCGCGCGCAAACTGATCGATCCATACATCATGAGATTCAACTAATTCCCTAGGAGTTGTTAACGACAACGTGACCCATCGCGGTTTTGCGCCCATTGCAGCCATATCGGATAGATTAACTGCCAATGATTTGTAACCTAGCTTATAAGGATCAGTATGTTCAAAAAAATGTATCCCGGAAACCAAAGTATCCGTAGAAATAACCCACTGCATATCAGCTTCAGGAGAAATTACAGCGGCATCATCACCAATACCTAGAACCACCCCGGTCACCGGCCTTTTAAAATACCGTTCGATAATATTGAATTCAGAAGAAAATGATCCAGACACTTGATCTAAGATATAACACTAAGGATGAAATGTGTTACGTTTGAGATGATGCGATTTCGACCGCACGAAGTTTTACCGCCAATTTATCCAAAACGCCATTAACATATTTATAGCCATCGCTACCTCCATATGTTCTTGCCAACTCAATGGCCTCATTAATAATGGCGCGATAGGGTATCTCAAGAAAATGCTTTAACTCATAGGTACTCAATAACAGAATGGCATATTCCACCGGACTAAGCGTTGTAAATGGTCTATCGAGAAAAGGTCGTATAGTTTCTTCGATTTCACTTACGCTACCAAACACACCGCCGAATAATTTTGAAAAGAATTTTTCATCTGCACGTGAAAATTCTTTTGTTTCATGCAATTGTGCCTCGATAAAATCAATTGTACCGCCTGCTAGGCGCCATTGGTAAATACCTTGTAATACCAACTCGCGTGCGATACGCCTACGGCTCTTTTGCCTTGTATTCTTTTTCTGTGTAGACGTACTTACATTAGTCAACACTATATTCTTCCAGTTTTATTAATAAATTTCCCGTTTCTAGTGCCGCCAAAGCTGCGTCTATGCCCTTCCTGCTCATACGTTCGATAGCTTGATCTTCAGTATCAGTCGTTAAAACACCATTTGCAACAGGTATTTCTGTTTCCATCTGTACTTGCATAATACCTCTGGCCGACTCATTAGCAACGACTTCAAAATGATAGGTATCGCCGCGAATCACAGCACCAAGTGCAATCAATGCATCAAACTGATTTGCATAAGCCATTTTCAACAATACTGCGGGTATTTCAAGTGCACCGGGAACCGTAGCTAACAAAATGTTCGAATCATCGACACCTTGTTTTCTTAACGCCGTAGTACAAGCAGCCAACAATCCCTCACCAATATTTATATTGAAACGACTCATTACAATGCCAATCCGTAAATTCTCACCGTTAAGAACTGGCTCAAATTCCAGGATACTGTCATAGTACGCCATTTTTTCTCCTATCTACGGTTAAAACTAATTGCCCAGTCATCTACTCGATTCTCAGCACTCTCGAGCGTACATTCTAGCTTTCGAAATCAGATACACCAACATAGCTGGTTACCTCCAACCCAAATCCCGTTACGCTCGGCATTTTTCTCGGCGTTGCTAACAATCGCATTTTACCCACATTTAAATCTTTTAATATCTGTGCACCTATGCCATGATCCCTCAAATCTGATTGATTTCTATCCGAAATATCGGACTGCTGCAACTGAATGCGTTCAATTAGCTTTTTTGCATTTTCTTCAGCACGTAATAATACAATAACGCCACAACCAGCGTCCGCAATCATTCGCATTGATTCATGAATAGTCCAAGAATGCGTACCATCATGAATGTTCAATAAATCAACCACAGACAGAGGCTCATGTACGCGAACCAACGTTTCAGTATCCGGCGATATTTCGCCTTTGGACAATGCAAGATGAACAGCACCAGCTGCCTCATCGCGATAAACTGTCAGAAAAAAATGACCGTGTATCGTTTCAATCGAACATTCAGCTACTCTTGTAATAAGACTTTCTGTCAAACTCCGATAATGAATTAGATCCGCGATTGTACCGATTTTAAGTTGATGTTTCTCGGCAAATCCCATTAAATCAGGTAATCTTGCCATACTGCCATCATCTTTAAGAATTTCACAAATAACAGATGCCGCAGTCAAACCAGCCATTTTTGCTAAATCACAACCAGCTTCTGTATGTCCTGCCCGGACAAGAACTCCCCCATTTTGTGCCATTAAAGGAAAAACATGTCCCGGCTGAACAATATCCTCAGCACTTGCATCCTGTTTAACAGCTGCTTGTATTGTGGTCGCACGATCAGCCGCAGAAATACCAGTCGTAACTCCACGAGCCGCTTCAATAGACAAAGTAAAATTTGTACCATGGGGAGAGCTATTTGCTGCAACCATCAATGGTAGATTCAACTGGCGACAATGCCTTTCCGTCAACGTTAAACAGATTAATCCTCTGCCATGGGTTGCCATAAAATTAATTGCTTCAGGTGTAACAAAATCCGCTGCTAATACCAGGTCACCTTCATTTTCTCTTTCCTCTTCATCTACCAAGACCACCATTTTTCCGGACTTTAAATCACTAATAATGTCCTCAGTCACACTAATTTTCATATTTCCCGGTTTCCAGATCATTTAACAAACTTTCCACATAACGAGCCAGCATATCTGTTTCCAAATTCACTTGTATACCCGGTTTTAACTCATTTAGAGTCGTTACTGATAACGTATGGGGTATCACATTGACAAAAAATTCATCGTCATCAATCCTGTTTACTGTCAAACTAACACCATTAACTGTAACTGACCCTTTACGGATGATATAACGCAACAAATGCCTTGGTGTGCGAATTGACAACAAACAATTTTGTTCGTCCCCTTCAGACCGTTCAAACTTTACAACCTCACCAGTGTCATCAATATGACCACTGACAAGGTGTCCGCCTAACCGATCCGAAAAACGCAGGGCTTTTTCAAGGTTTACGGTTTGGCCAACTGAAGTTAAACCATACGTGCACTGAAGTGTTTCTGAAGATACATCTACCGTAAATAGCGGCAGGCACAATTCCTTTACCGTAAGACAGACTCCATTGACGGCTATACTGTCACCAACTGAAACATCGCTTATATCTAAAGATCCAGGAGAAATACCAAGATGCAGGCCACCATTACCATGGTTCTCCAACGGATCAATTTTTACAATTGTTCCGACCGCCTGAATAATTCCTGTAAACATAGTGTTGCTACGAAATAAATTAGATGGGTTAAGATTCAGTATCTGCAATATTTTTTAAAATTTCATAATAAGCCCGCACTGCGTTTGTCAATACCACAGCTTCATCACCACGTGCTCGTCCATATTTTAATGTATCCGTATAGTGCTTCCGACTGAGCAAAGGCAACATTTTCTTCAAATCTATCCAAATATTCGGATTGAGATTGAAACGCGTAGCAAGTTCTCGAGCATCAATAATCCGACCATATCCCTGATTATATGCTGCCAACGCTATCCAAATTCGATCTGGTTCCTGGATATCTTCTGGTAGCTCGTCAATCAACATCCGTAGGTAACGCGCACCAGCTATGATGTTCTGGCGTATATTCACAGGATTTTTAACACCCATTCTACTTTCCGTTTCGCGCGTAAGCATCATGATGCCACGTACTCCGGTTGGTGACTTCGCTTCCGAGTTCCAATGCGATTCCTGGTAGGCCAGAGCAGCTAATAAACGCCAGTCAAGATCGGTTAGACGTCCCGCTTGTAAAAAGTAATGTTTCAAATCAGGCAATCTTGAATTAACTTTCTTTTTAAAGAAAAAAATATCACCTGGACTGAGCTGTTGATATTGTCCATTGTAATTATCCAGCAACTGCCCCAGTACGCCTTCCTGATCCATACGCTCAAAAAAACTACTCACTTTATCAATCAATATCTTTTCAGAATATTTGGGGAAAACCCAACGACTGGCAGAAGTACCCAACTCAAATGCACCCTTTATTTGAGGATAAAAGTGATGGGCTTTTTTAATTTGCCGGGAATGAGCGACTGTATAATCAATTTCTCCTAGATTCACTTTTCTCAATAGCGCTTCGCTAGAAAGGATTACTGCTGACCACTCCAGCTCCGGTACTCCCGATTTAATTTTCTGCAGCAGTTCCTCGTGCATTGATCCCACCGGCACTTCTATCCTTTTTCCTGCAAGCTGCTGAATATTCATAGGCCTTTTATATTTTGCATTAAATGCCAGTTGATGATGATTATGCAAATAGACGGGACCTAAAACATAACGCTTATTTTGATTTTCTTGAATATTCAAACCAATACCCAAGTGAGCCCGATGCTGCTGTAACGCTGTTAGTGCTGAAGCAACATTAGGCATCGCGATAAAACGTATTTCCAATCCGTTATCCACTGCAAATTCATGCGCTAAATCATACGCTATACCAGAAAAGCCGTTATCCGCATCAATATAAAAATTATCTGCATGTACTACTGTAATTACTACCAGTTCATTTGCTATTGAAAACGGCGGAACCGGCCGATAAGATGATCCGCACCCAATGAGTAACAAACTACATAGGATAACTATGGCAATTTTTGTGGTAAATGAACACATAACTGCATTGAATCAATTCATATAACGATAATTTACGTTTTATTAATCAATAGTTAATCTTTGATTAATATAAATTAGGCAAATGAAATGGCGCGCCCAACACGATTCGAACGTGTGACCCCCGCCTTCGGAGAGCGGTACTCTATCCAACTGAGCTATGGGCGCAAATTTGATAATGTAGCGATGATAACAAGCCTTACAGAATAACCTCTTTTGCAGGTCCCGTCTAATAGTTATCTGCCACTATTAACCTAAAATTAAGAAACCACATTTATACCATACTAAAAACCCAACACAAGTTAATATAACATCACTATACTTTTAGTATGGGCTGCTATTCCTGTAGATAAATACACATAAGAGAGGAGTATATGATCTGGAATATTTTACAACCTTTAATTGGTCCATTAGTTAACAAGCTTGTTGACAGAATACCTGATCCCAACAAACGCGCTGAAGCGAAAGAAGAATTTGAACGAGAGTTGATGGTAGCAGTTATGTCTGCCGGTGAAGCGCAAAACAAAGTCAATCTTGCCGAAGCTCAACATCATAGTGTATTTGTTGCAGGATGGAGGCCTTTTATCGGCTGGGTTTGTGGTATTGGATTGTTATGGTCTTTCGTATTACAGCCTATGTGCACTTGGTTAGTCGCTGCTTTCTTACCAGAATTAGACCCTAATCTTCCGCAATTACCAACTGATGGTCTTTATCAATTAGTACTCGCAATGCTGGGTATGGGCGGACTACGCACCTTTGAAAAATTAAAGGGCGTATCCCGCGAAAAAAGTCCTTTTGAAGACGAAGAGGAAGGAAAAATCCGTTAGATAAAAATATTCACAAGTTGATTCGGATAGAAGCTGATCTATCTTAAAATCATCAGTAATACTACTTGATGTAGATTTAAACATCTATGTTGGTTGCCCTAAGTGCATTACTCTCAATAAATGCTCTTCGCGGTTCAACAACATCCCCCATCAGTGTCGTAAAGATTTCATCAGTTAAAATACTGTCCTCAATCTGTGCTCGAAGCAGTCTTCTATTTGATGGATCCATCGTCGTTTCCCATAACTGGGCCGGATTCATTTCACCTAGTCCTTTGTATCTCTGAATACTCATACCCTTTTTTGCTTCTTCGAGTAACCATTCAAGTGCCTGTTTAAAATTTTCGATAGACCGTTTTTTTTCACCTCGTTTGATATAGGCATCTTTTTTGATTAATCCGTCGAAAAGCTGATAAGTCTTTTTAATCTGAGCATAGTCACCACTATGTAAAAATTCCTGGTCCAGATAGCTGATCTGAATATTACCGTGTGATAACCGCTTAATTTTTAGTCGATAGCGTTCATTAGCTTCATCATATTCAGCACTTATTTCAGCATCTTTAACGTATTGTCCAAGTTGTTTTGCGCTATTTACGCTATTAGCCTCACTACTCAAATCAATCTCAGGATGATTCATTAATGCATACATCACTTTGTAATCTGTTAGACGGCTCATACGTTCTATGACTGCTTCAGCCAATAAATATTCGGTAGCAATTTTTTCTAATGTTTCACCCGTTAGCGGTAGTTTTTCTGCTTCGGGATAAAATTCCGCGTCGCTAAGTGCTAAATTAAGAATATACTGCTTCAATTCATAGTCATCTTTAATATAGCGCTCTTTTTTTCCGTGCTTAATTTTATAAAGTGGCGGTTGCGCAATATAAATGTGGCCGCGCTCGATTAATTCTGGCATCTGGCGGTAAAAAAATGTCAACAGCAAAGTTCGAATATGCGAACCGTCAACATCAGCATCGGTCATAATAATAATTCTGTGATAACGTAATTTATCCGGGTTATACTCATCCTTACCAATTCCTGTTCCAAGCGCAGTGATCAGCGCAATAATCTCCTGTGAAGATATCAGCTTATCAAATCGTGATTTTTCAACGTTCAGAATTTTTCCCTTAAGCGGCATAATAGCTTGAAACTTCCGATCACGGCCTTGCTTCGCTGAACCACCTGCAGAATCACCCTCCACAAGATAAAGTTCACATAGCTCCGGATTTTTTTCCTGGCAATCAGCTAATTTTCCAGGTAGACCCATCGTATCAAGCACGCCTTTTCTACGCGTCAATTCTCGGGCTTTTCGCGCCGCTTCCCGTGCCCTTGCAGCTTCTAGAATTTTGTTACAAATTATTTTGGCATCGATAGGGTTCTCCAGCAAAAACTCAGACAGCTTCTGGGAAACAACTTCCTCAACAACTGGCCTGACTTCGGAAGAAACCAGTTTCTCTTTTGTCTGAGAAGAAAACTTTGGTTCGAACAACTTAACAGAAAGCACGCAAGACAACCCTTCCCGCATATCATCACCGGCTGTTTCAACTTTGGCTTTTTTTGCTAAATCATTTTGTTCTATATAATTATTTAGGGTACGCGTCATTGCTGCCCGTAAACCAGTCAAATGCGTTCCACCATCTTTTTGCGGTATGTTATTGGTAAAACAAAGCACCTGCTCGCTATAGCTATCGCTCCATTGCATAGCAACTTCAACGGCAATATTGTCTTTTAAACCAGTTGTGTAGAAAATGCTCGGATGCAATACTGTTTTGGTCCGGTTGATATATTCAACAAAATTTCTAATACCACCAGAAAAGGCAAAGGATTCTTCCTTTCCGTGACGCTGGTCAATGAGCTGTATTTTTATACCATTGTTAAGAAAAGATAATTCGCGTAATCGTTTAGCGAAAATATCATAGTGATATTCGATATTTCCAAAGATTTCCTTACTGGCTAAAAAATGGACTTCTGTACCATGTCGCTCAGCATCTCCGACTATTTCAAGTGGCGCAACGGGAACTCCCATATGAAATTTCATTTCATGAATCTTCCTGTCACGACGAATAGTTAAATGTAGCCATTCTGATAACGCATTGACTACAGAAACACCGACGCCATGCAAACCGCCAGAAACTTTATAAGAGTTATCATCAAATTTTCCACCGGCATGGAGTTCAGTCATAACAATTTCAGCAGCTGAACGCTTGAGTTCATCCTCTTGCTTGATACCTGTGGGTATACCTCTACCGTTATCATGCACACTAACAGAGTTGTCAGGGTGCAGTATTACAGTAATTTCATCACAATAGCCGGCCAATGCCTCGTCGATTGCATTATCTACAACTTCAAAAACCATATGGTGCAGGCCTGTACCATCGCTGGTATCTCCGATATACATTCCAGGGCGTTTACGAACTGCATCCAACCCCTTCAGTATTTTAATACTATCGGATCCGTAATCATTTTTGTCTTCAGATAAGTTGTCTTTTTCTTTATTCATATTTTGATCATTTCTAAAAGATTACTGCAACAAATGGATATTTAAATTCTCATAGGCATGATGACATATTTAAAATCATCTCTGCCTGGAATAGTAATCAAAACACTTGAGGATGCATCGGTAAACGCAAAGTGAAATGTATCCACAGACACATGATTTAGCAGATCTATCAGGTAAGTGACATTAAGACTGTAATCAATTATGTCACCATTATAGCGTATAGCAATTTCATCAACGGCTTCTTCCTGCTCATTATTTTTACAAATAATATCAAGTTTTTCTTTGTTAATGACTAAGCGTACACCGCGTAACAGTTCATTTGGATTGGAAAGAATGGATACCCGCTGCAACACGTTTAAAAACGGGGTCCGGTCTAGACTAAATGATTTATCATTTTGAACAGGAATAGCCCGGTTGTAGTTAGGATATTTCCCGTCTATGATTTTTGAAATTAATACAATATCAGAAAATAAAAATCTGACTCTTTTTGAAAAAATCTCTATAACAAGGGGGGTTCCGTCGTCTTTTAATAATTTTACCAATTCAAACACAGTTTTTCTCGGCAAAATAACTGATTGGTTGATATCAGTTGCATGAATTGTTGTTGATGCCAATGCGAGGCGATGTGTATCCGTTCCGACTACGGTAAGTTTATCATTTTCAATCGATAATAAAACACCATTTAAAAAATAGCGGATGTCTTGTTCGGCAATAGCATATTGAACATTACTCAGTAAGTTTTTAAATGTGTCTTGCTGTAGGGTAATTGAAGTCTTGCTTTCATTTTCTTCTTTAATGACGGGAAAATCATCAGGTGGCAAAATTTGTAGACTGAACTGAGTTTTACCTGATTTAATTTGTAGTTTTTCATCTTTTCTGACAAATGAAACGCTTGAGTCTGCATCTAATGAACGCAAGATATCTTGGAGTTTTTTAGCAGATACAGTCAATGCAAAGTTTTGTTCTTTATTCGTGTCGAGTTTAGATATGGTTTCTATCTGCATTTCCATATCTGAAGCAAGAAAAGAAATTGTGTTGCTATTTCTCTGAATCAGTACATTTGAAAGTATTGGTAGTGTTTGCCGTTTTTCTACAATTCCTGTGACACTTTGCAAGGGTTTAAGGATCTTGTCTCTGGGTTCTTGAATTAAAATCATTGATATAAATATATAGTAATAACTAATAAAGGCTTTATATTTTATGTATAGTTATGATTCTCTTTTTAAATCAGATGAATACCGTAAAAAAAACCGGTGCATAAAAAAGGAATAACAACTTGAACAATTTGTGGATAACATAAACAAGTTATCTTTATTCCAAGTTATTCACAAATTATTAAATTGTTATTCATTGAATAATGAACAATCATTTTTACAACTCATTTAACCACGCAAAATATGTATCAAGGCACTGTAGTCTCGGCTAACTGCTGGATCTGATGCACGTAATTCATTAATTTTGCGGCAGCCGTGCAACACAGTTGTATGATCCCGGCCACCGAACGCTTCCCCGATATCGGGCAGGCTAAGCGTTGTTAACTCTTTTGCAATCGCCATGGCCATTTGTCTCGGTCTGGCAATAATCCGAGATCTTTTTTTTGAATACATTTCAGATACTTTTATTTTATAGTAGTCCGCTACGGTTTTTTGAATATTCTCGATTGATATTTGCCGATTTTGTACAGCAAGTAGATCCTTGAGTGATTCCTTGGTGATTTCTAGCGTTATATCCTGTCCGATGAACCGGGAAAACGCCATAACACGTTTTAATGCGCCCTCTAGCTCACGTACATTTGAACGAATATGTTTGGCAATAAAAAAGGCGACATTTTCGTCAAGTTTAATTTTTTCTTCTTCAGCTTTTTTAATGAGAATTGCAACCCGCATTTCAAGTTCTGGGGGTTCTATCGCAACAGTTAAGCCCCATCCAAAGCGCGATACAAGCCGTTCTTCAAGTCCTGAAATTTCTTTGGGGTAAGAATCGCAGGTAATGATAACTTGCTTATGGGCTTCAATGAGTGCATTAAATGCATAGAAAAACTCTTCCTGAGTACGATTTTTTCCACCGAAGAATTGCACATCATCAACAAGTAAAAGGTCAAGTGAGTGGTAATACAGCTTGAATTGGTCGAATGATTTGTGTTGGTACGCATTGACAACGTCTGAGACATACTTTTCAGCATGCACATAACGAATTTTCGCCTGTTTGTTATTTTCCAGGACAAAATTTCCAATGGCTTGGATAAGATGCGTTTTACCCAGACCAACCCCGCCGTAAATAAACAGTGGGTTGTAAGCAATTCCTGGAGATTCGGCAACTTGAATTGCGCCAGCACGGGCTAATTGATTAGCCTTTCCTGTGACAAAATTATTAAATGTAAAATTTGTGTTAAGTTGATTCGATGTTCTGCCATTTTGTGGCGAACGTTCTTGATGTTTGGGCCGTAATACTTTTTTTTCAGAGATTTGGGGAGTATGAACAATCTTTGTTGAATCAGCTATTTTTAAATTAAACTGAATTTTTCGCGCAAAGTGGCTTTCCGCCATATCTTTGATATGAGAAATAAAATTATCCTGTACCCACTGCAAAACAAAGCGGTTGGGTGCAATAATAACAACCTCATTTCCGTTGTCAGGGTTGTTATCTTCTAGCTCCAGCGGTTTGATCCAGGTATTAAATTGTTGCGCATTTAACTCATTTTTAAAATGTTCAAGACAAGATAACCAAAAAGTATTAAATGCTTGCATAATTAGAATGTTTGGATGAGGTCCGTTTTAACTGTTATCAGTTAAAATTTATGGTGTTAGTTTTCATTATTAAACTCAAGATTGTCAATCAACCTTGTATCACCAATTCTTGCAGCAGCTAGAATAACGAGTTCTCTATCATTTGCTTTTGCGGGTAATAGGGTACGCTGGTCATGAATGGAAACATAGTCGACGAGCCATCCTCTTTTCGATAATGTATCCATTGCATTTTCTTGCAATCGCGAAAAGTCATGTTGACCTTTTTTTATCTCGTTAGCCGTGTTTATTAATGTTTGGTAAAAATTTTTGGCTTCTGATCGATGCGGCTTACTTAAATATTGGTTACGCGAACTTAGTGCAAGTCCATCAGGTGCACGCACTATTTCCTCACCTAGAATTTTAATCGGAAAATTGAATTGTTGCACCATTAATCTGATAATGTGGAGTTGTTGATAGTCCTTTTTACCGAAAATAGCGATATCCGGTTGAATAATATTAAAAAGTTTTAATACAATCGTAGCGACACCTTGAAAAAAACCAGGGCGGAATTCACCTTCAAGAATATTAGCAATGGGTGGTAGGTGTACCAGAATCTCCTGCTGGGTAGAAAAAAGAGCTTTGTCGTCTGGAGCAAAGACAATATCTGTGCCGAGGTTGCGCAATAATTCGCAATCATTCATTAAGGATCGCGGGTATTGGTTAAAATCTTCGTTCGGTAGGAACTGGAGCGGGTTGACAAAAATACTCACAACAACGTTTTCTGCGTTATTTCTGGCTTTATTAACTAAAGCGAGATGCCCTTCGTGTAGATTGCCCATAGTCGGTACGAATGCAATTTGCTGTTTTTTCTTCAATGCGCTGCGTAGCGCAGTTATTGTATGGACTATTTTCAATTTAGAGGCGCGCTGTTACTCGAATTCGTGTGTTTTGTCAGGAAACTGCCCGGTTTTAACAGCTTTGACATAGTTGCATACTGCATCTTGGATAGTCTGTGAATCATCCATAAAGTTTTTGACAAATCGAGATTTTTTATCTTGATAAAGGCCGAGTAAATCATGTAACACAAGCACTTGGGCCGTACAATCGGAGCCTGCGCCAATACCAATTGTGGGAATCGATAGTGCCGCTGAAATTTGTTTTGCCAACGTTGCAGGTATCACTTCCATGAGTAGCATGGCAGCGCCCGATTGCTCGAGAATTACTGCATCATCAAACAGCCGTTTAGCTGAATCTTCTGTATTACCTTGTATTTTGTAGCCGCCTGTTTGGTGGATTGATTGAGGCATTAAACCAATATGGGCGCAAACCGGAATACCGCGTTGCGTTAAAAATTGAATCGTATCGGCCATGATTCGTCCGCCCTCGAGTTTGATCATTTGGGCACCAGCTGCTATGAGCTGACAAGCATTCTTAAAAGCATGCTCGGGAGAGTGTTGTGCGGTTCCGAATGGCATGTCGGCCATAATAAATGCTTTTTCAGATCCTTGGGCAACACATCGGGTATGGTAAATCATTTGCTCCAACGTTACGGATAATGTTGTGTCTTCGCCCTTGATAACGTTTCCCAGTGAATCGCCAACGAGCAGGACGTCTACACTGCATGCTTCCAACAATTTGGCAAATGTTGCATCGTAACAGGTCAGAACGGTAAATTTTTCACCCTGTTCATATGTTTTCAGTAAGGAACTGATGGTCGTTCTCATATTGATGATAATGAATGAATTATCGAATTTATTGTTTGGAATTGTAGATCTGGAGTTTTCTCAGTTAAGTCATATTTAGTCGTTCTATAATTTGATTGGAGCACGCAGCAATCAATTGGTCGATTTTATCATGACCTGGTATATGACAGCTTGGTGCGATTTCAGATAATGGGTATAAAACAAAGGCGCGCTGTGACATACGGGGATGTGGAATAATTAGCTTATCATCATTCAATTGCATATCGCCATAGAGCAAAATATCCAGATCGAGTGTACGGGGCGCATTACGAAATTTGCGCACGCGGCCATGTTGTGACTCAATGCTTAGCAGTACTTCCAGTAATTCAAATGGAGTCAGGCTTGTGTTAATTTTTGCCACCGCATTAATGTAATCGGGTTGATTAAGTCCTCCAGCAGGTGCGCTTTTGTAAAGCGAAGAATGTTGTATTAGATGTGTATCGGGCAATCTGGCGATTTTTTCAAACGCCGATCGTATTTGCCAAATAGGATCTTCCAGATTACTGCCTAAAGCGATATAAGCGTTATTGTATTGTTTACCAAAATTAGACATTATTTTTTGAGGCTTGCCTGCGCTATTTTGAAAGTCTCTAGACTAGCAGAGATTAATAATTATCGGCGAACCTTCTTAATGAAGGTGGGTCAACTATCTGGCGGGCCGGTTTAATTTTAAACATGGAACCGTAATGACTTTGTGTCATACTTTTTAGATACGATGTCGTTAGGACACTATAATTCACCAGCGCATTTGTGTTGTGTGAGTCACAAAAAATCTAAGTATAAGTGCTATGACAATTTTGAAGTGGATTGGTATATTATTTTTTTCTTTTCTATTGTTGCTTGCCTTATTCATTGGGTTCATGAATTGGAACTGGGCGCGTGATTATGTCGTTGAGCAATTCAGTGAGCTTACCGGGCGGACATTGGTTATTGGTGATATTGATATTGACTGGTCTTGGGTTCCGCGTATAAGACTTGAGCAGATTCAGTTTGAAAATGCAGCATGGAGCGACAGGCCTTACATGCTCGAACTGGATAAGTTGGAATTTCAAATTGATTTACCTAAACTGATCCAAGGACACGTTGTATTACCAGAAGTCGGTTTGTTCGGTTCATCTATATTTTTGGAGAAATCGTCTGACGGTAAAGCCAATTGGGAGTTAGATATCCTCCCTGTTGGTGATCCCGCACCCGATGATCGTGATGAATTTCCAGTTATTCAGCGACTTAAGATTGAAGATGGATTAATTTCCTATCTCGATCCATTAACAGATACCGATCTAAAAGCAACTATTGTTACAGCTCGGGGAAAACAAAAAAATAATGAATCCATTACGATGCAGGCGAAAGGTAAATTAAAAGGGGAAAAATTAAAAGTTACTTTGAAGGCGGATTCACTGCTTGAACTTAGAGAAACAGATGCGCCTTATAAACTCGCCCTGGGTGTTAGACTAGGTAAAACAGTTGCCATAATGGCTGGTTCATTGAAAGAACCGCTTCACCTAAAAGGATTGAATATGAATTTTGAAGTAAAAGGTCCTAATCCTGGACGACTGTCAAAAATTCTAGATTTTCCTTTACCTGACCTGCCGCCCTATCGGATAAAAGGGGATTTGTCCCGTCAAGGCAATATGTTGAAATTTACGAATTTTGATGGTCGAGTGGGAGATAGTGATTTAACGGGTGATATCACTATTAATATGGACGTTACCCCACTGTTTATTAAAGCCGATTTATATTCAAAAAAGATTGATTTAGACGATCTTGGCCCTTTGATTGGAATAGCGCCGGATGCTGGCCCAGGAGAGACGGCATCTCAATCACAGCAAATAGAGGACAAGCGTGAAAAGACAACGCCAACAGTATTGCCTCGCGATAAGATTAATTTTGATGCGTTATATCAGGTTGGTGCCGATATCCGGTTACAAGGTAAACGTGTCGAATCGAAGTTACCAATAGACGATCTCAAGATGCATATTATTATTGATGGCAGGCATTTAACTCTAGCTCCATTAGACTTCGGTGTTGCCGATGGGAATATAAAATCTCGAATTGAAATCGATGCCGGTCGAAAGCCAGTAAAGAGCAAAATGGAAACTGAGATTCAGCATATCCGGCTTTCTGAAATCTTGAATGTTTTTGAGGTGGCTGATGAAAGTGCGGGAATAATTGGTGGGCGGGGTATGTTTTGGTTAACAGGTGATTCAATATCTGAAATGCTGGGAACTGCTGATGGTGGTTTATTGATGTTGATGACAGGTGGTCGATTTGAAAGCCTGCTCGTTGAAATTGCCGGGCTTGATTTAGGCGAAACTCTGGCAGCATTGATTGGTGATCAAAAAGAAACCGACATCAATTGTGCGTTTGTCGATTTTCCAGTTAAAAACGGCATGATGAATATGAATACGTTTGTTGTCGACACAAAAGATACTGTATTTTTGGGTAAGGGCACAATAGATCTTTCCGAAGAGCTGTTGGATTTAGTCATTGACCCTAAACCAAAGGATTTGAGTCTGTTTTCTGCGCGTGCACCCCTGCACATCGAAGGCCGCTTTAGTCATCCTGAATTTACACCCGGCTCATCGGCGATTATACGTGGTGCGGCATCGCTGGCGCTGTTGCCTTCGGCGCCGATTGCGAGTTTGATTTCATTGTTGCATGAAGACGGTGGTGAAGAAAATATACATTGTTCCGGACTTGTAGATGCAATCAACGAAGCGCGTTGATGTATGAGTTAATAACTTATGTTTTGGGTGCTACAAAATGCTAAATAGGAAAATTGACACATTGTTTTGCTGTAAAAATGTCTTGGGACTGTTTGTCATTATCGTGTTAATGACTGGATGCACGAGTATGTTTAACCCTGAAACTGTTGAGAGGGAACCACAAGAAGATGTCGTGCTGGCAATGAAGATTAAATCAAAGTTTATTCAATCGGATGAATTAAGCGCTGCTGCAATTCACGTTGAAGCTTCGAAGCATGTGGTTAAGTTAACAGGGTTTGTTGAAACCCAAACTCAAAAAGAATTGGCTGGTGAGATAGCGCAACTAACTTCGGGCGTAAGTCAGGTTAAAAACTTTATAGAAGTTAAATAAGTTTAAAAGTTATTACAAAGATAAAGGCCGTCAAACTATAGGAAGACGGCCTTGAATCGATAAAATCTTTATTAACGGTGGCCGATGCGGCGGACGTCGCCGTCAAAGGTTGGGACGGAAAGTACGAACGGATCTGTCTTGTAGCACAGCGCCTGTTCTTCCAGAATTCCGATAGCGATTTCTTCACCCATGCGCAGACTGTCATAATAATCCGAAAAGTAATGCACACCCGCCATATTGCGGGCAATAGAGATATTGGCCGCAAGCTTGTTCAATTCGCCTTCAAGTGTGAGAAAAGAACCGTCATTGACATCGGTTAGGTCATTCATCGTATGATCTGGAACAAATGCGACCGGCGCATCACCACTTTCATAGTGACTAAAAAGAATGTTGCCATTGCGACTGACCAGCACGGCACTGGTGTCAAAATAAGCTTTGAGTATTGTGACGCATGCGCCCGCTACAGTTGCATGTCCCGCGCCATAAGAGGGATGCATAGGTGAACCTTCCTGAAAAGCCATCGGTAACAGTTTGGTATTCGAAGTATTCTGCATTTGGATAGCGTCTACCGTATCCTGTATGGTGCTTTCAAGCTGTGTGAAAAGGTTACCAATTGAAGGAAAATCCATACCGATTTGGCTTGCTTTTTCAATACGCCCGGCCAGTGCTTCAGGGCGTAGCCTGCAATGTATATTAAACTTTTGATAGCGTACTGCCTTCAGTGCGCGTGTTGCGACTTCGGTCACAAGAGTCAGAATATGCGGCCCACCCCATAGTGCAAAACCGCCGGCCTCACGTTCATGGATTTCAAAGAAGCGTGTAATAATAGACGGAGCATCTGGATCAAGGCTGTTCCAGTGTTGCGTGCCCTGGCCTGAAAGTTTGTCAAATCCAGGGTCCGTTGGCGCGCCCATCCCAAGCAGGATTAGACAAGCGTTTAAATAGGCTTCGTATAATGCATCGTAATGTACGTAGGTGGCGAGATCGCGCGGTGTGGAGATAAAGCGCCGGGTGACGTTGTTAGGTGCACCGAAAATATCCGCCTCATTGCCGACATGAGGATCTGTGCCGTTTTGTACGTCCAGCCAGTCATTCCATTCAGTCATAAAATCGGTACCCATATTTGCCACCGGAACACGCTGGTCAATATTTAAGGCACCGTAGCGAATAATTCCCCCGGTTACATCGCCTTCACCGGCAACGCTTTTATTGCCCAGCAGCATAAACTGGGATAGGTAGGGACCGATTTCAACACCGGGTGACGAACCTCTGAATGCTGTTTGTGCGGTGATATTGCCGACAATATTTTTTCGCGAACGGCCGTTGCTACCGGTGATGTCGTAACCAATACTATTTAGCCTGTTCAACGAATTGGTGATATTAGCATTAGCCATCATATCGCTAAAATCAGATAATAGCTCGTCACGTAGCAGTGCAAGTTCATAAACCTCAGCCATTTCATACGCTAGTTCAGTAGAACCGAGTGCAGGCGCGGGCGGCATGGTTACTGCTTGCGAGTCAGGTCCTTGTAAGTCGTAAACGATTCCGGCTGTGGGTGCTTCCCATTGTCTTTTTTTGTCCGGGGCGGATGGTACGGAAGTGGTAAAGGCATCGACAAAGCCCTCATCAATGGCAGAACGAAACGCCCTGTAGTCGTTGGCATTACCGATTAACCCGTTACTGCTATTGTGTTCCAGTCCTTTCGTAAAGCTCATCGCAAAATTCGCGGCAGCATATCGTTGTTCGTCACCATTGCTCTGATGTGTAATGGATTTGCGATCATGAGCCATTTGGCTTGCAGATTCGCGTATTTCTTTAGCATTTTGTCGCCTATTATCAGTCATTTTTTTCTCCAAGTAACAGGTGTATGGCGCCTATTCTGACGCGAGGAATTTCAAAATTTCCCTTTTACCTAAGTGGATTATTGACGGGTGGTCATTAATCCGATCAATAAATTCTTCGTTTAACTTATTGGAGTACAGTTGAGTTTTGATGAAATTACCTGTTGCACGTTTATAATGTCTAACAGCCTGTAATCATGTGCAGGTGTAGTGATATTAGTATCTGGACAAAGTAAATGATGTGATTAACCGCACATACACTTCATATAACGGTGCACGTTTGCAAGACCTATCGCTAGTCTTGTTGAAAAATGATGCCTTCGGCACTGCCTGAGATATAAAGCGGATGTGTTGTTTTTCGTCTCAGTATGTTAACTAAGGTGAAAAGGTTTGCGATTTGTCGATTTTGTTTTTATCCAGCTTCTTCAGTTTATTATCGTGCTTGATCAGTAAAATATTATTCCGATACGAGTGTGGTAATGATCGGGTGTAATGACAACCCTGTAATGTTTCAGATACCGCGCGCTCATTCCCTGAAGACCTTTATTACATCAGTATTTGAAACTGCATGTATCAGATTATGATTCTGGTTTATTCTCAGAGGTGTTTTGGGGATCGACTTCGATTTCTAAATTCATTATTTTAATGGCGTGATCTTCAGCCGGCATTTGCTTTCCGGACATTTCGTTGTAGCAAAAGGTAAATGTAGCGCCAAACAAGAAAATTACTGAAGCGTAATAAACCCATACCATGATAACCAGCACGGAGCCTGCCGCTTGATATAGAGTCGCTGTATTAGAGTTACTAATGTAAAGTTTTATAAAATAGACACCAACAAAGAATAAAAGAGCGGTAAAAATACCGCCGATTGAAACACTTTTCCAAGGTAATCGAACGTCTGGAAGATACTTAAAAATCAGTGTGAATAAGATAGCAGTGATAAGAAAAGGAAGTGCAAGCGATGTAATTTCAAGTATTAAAATTGAAATGCTTGGTAAGGTTGTTATGAGATACTCACTGAATGTAGCAACCAGTGCATTAATCGTCAGGGAGACAACCAGTATAAATCCTATGCTGAGTAATAATGTAAAAGAAATAGCTCTGTCCTTCAATATCTTAAACCATGCAGCATTTGATTTGGGTTTAACCCTAAACAATTTGTTGAGCGCATCTTGAATTGTGACAAAAACGGTGGTTGAAGTGAAAAGTAAGGCTGCAATACTGATTGTCGTTGCCCACCATTCTCCTTTGAAAACCCCCACCATTTTGACTGTGTTGTTAAGCTGTGCTGCGCTTTCCTTACCGATTACGTCGGCCAGTTCACCAAAAACTGTTTGTCGGATAATCTGCGGATCATAGAATAATGTAGTGGTAAACAGTATGACCAGCAGCATAAGCGGAAGTGAAAAAATAGCATAATAGGAGAGTGCCGCAGCGTAAACCAATACATTGTCTTTTAGGAATTTCCGCGGTGTACACGCTAAAACATCCCGGAAAAATCTGAGTTTTTCAGTGATCATGAAGTTGGGACATTGATAATCAGTAATGGTTTGTTAATCTGATAGATGATTTGGGATAATCATTTACATCATGTCCAGTTGAGCGGTAATTTTCCCATAATTAAACGAGTTATCGACCGTTATTTTTCTCTTTCGTTTGTAGCGTAGATTTCTAAAAAATCTAGATTGCGTTCAAGAATATTATAATAAGGGTATATGCAAACGAAAAATTGAGCCTTCGTTATGACTTTCATAAAAAATTTCAGCATTTATAACATCTGCACTTTTTTTCATTAAATATAGACCCAGACCGCTGCCAAATGAAACCTTTGGGTGAAATCTGCTGAACATGGTAAACAATTTATCTTGTTGATCTGGCGGTATGCCCAGCCCATTGTCTTTCACTTCCAGCATAAAATGAGTGTTAGTTTTTCGTGTTGTAATTTTGATGTAAGAATTTGATTTTGAATCATCCTGATATTTTATAGCATTTGATATCAGGTTCTCTAAGATCATATTAAAGCGGGTTTTCTTTGTGTAAAGGGTATGGTTCTCTTGGTAGTCTGTCTGAATATCAAGGCGATCAAATTTTTCTATATGTGCCATTTTTTCAAGGGCTTCATTAACTATCTCACTTACATCGCAGAGCTGATTTTCTTCGTCCTTTTTTTCTACTTCAGTGAGAACAAGAATGTCTTTTATGAGCACTTCTAATTTTTTTAATGATTTTTGCGTATGTGCAATACTTTTAATGGCTTTGTCTTGATCGTTACTTTGAATTGATTTTTCAGCTAAATCTAGCAGCCCTATCGAGGATACAATGGGTGAGCGTAAATCATGTGATGTACGATAAGCAAATTCTTCTAATTCTGCGTTAGCTTGCACAAGATTGTGTTCGCGTTTTTCTAGTAATGCTTGCGTGTGATATTGAACGCGATAAGTGCGCATATAGTCAAGAACTAGACCGATGAATGGTACTAAATAAGCAATAACCTTTAAAAAATGTGCAATATTAAAGTGGTTATCAAATAAAGTGGAAGACCCAAAGGCCATATGAATCTCCAGCATAATTTCAGGTATGATAGAAATTAACAGTGATGCCGTCAGTAAGTTTGGTTTTTTACGGTATAGCTTCCAAAAGAATGGAATGGTGATTATGAACAAAATGAGAGGGGCAACATCGTATGGTCGCGTGATAAATGCATCTGTAAATTGTGTTTGAGGTAATTGTTCGCTGTTGGCTGCATAGTCAATTAACAGATAAGATAGCGCAGTAGATGCCACACCTATTATGCAAACGTGATAAATACTGATTCTGAAGTTAGTTGTTTTTAGATTTAGAGAAAGCAGTACCCCTGTCAATAAGATTGCAGCGTTAAATCCGCGCGCTAAAGCCCAAGTGAATGGGATCAAATTTGTGTTCTCGGCTACTGCTTCAATAAGGCGCATTGCTGCCATAGTGTGGAAAGCATCCATTATCCCTGAACAAAATAATGCCAGACCGATGATTGGCATCGTAATGTCTTTAGTAATGGCAAAATGTGAAAATGCTAGAACAATAGTCAGCATCGCTATTACGACCGCACTCCATTCCAGCAAACCATGATGTAATGAGCCCGTCAGGGCATAAAACATTTCATCAACAGAGTCGATATTCAGCCATTGTTGACCCAAAAACTCCTGTGTATCAAAGTCATGTATTGTTGATGAAAAATCGTAGCCAAAAATATTCAAGCATGTGGGTGTGAAGCATACCGTTAATACAATAACTAAAAACGTCTTAGGAAAGGTAAAAGACGTTTCATTTTCAAATTCTTCTGCTTGATTCACAATATTGTCTCCACATTAATGTGACCTAATAACTAGTATAAGCCTGACCACCGATGTTTTTAACGTAGAAATAGTTTTAAAAACCTGGCTGTATTTGAATTTAAACATGGACAGTATTATCGGGCTCTTATATTACGCTCCCACATTTTGTGTTGTTGCATATCAGAATGATTACGCTATCGCAACTTTCATCAAATATCACGCAGCTTTTACGATTCGCTCTTCTCTTTAGTCGCGGTGGTTAAGCGTTGTGTACTATTCGTACGGCTCGTTCTGCGACGGTTGCGTTTTCTACGCTTTCCGGAGGCCTGCGGTTTATGGATCATTTTTTCACGTTTTTCGGGGGTGGCTGCAACAAAATTTTTCCACCATGTTCCCAATTCCGTTTTTATCTCACCGCTTTCGCAACGCAATAGCATAAAGTCATATGCAGCGCGAAAACGCGGATGGGCGATTAAGCGAAATGGTTTGCGGCCAATCAATGATTCAAAGCGTGGTTGCATAACCCAGATTTCCATAATTGTTGCGCAGAAACGCCTTGGAATAGATAGGTTTTGTTGCTGCTTTGACAATACTTCATTCATGGCCTGATACAATGCACTAAGTGGTTTTTCTCCGGAGTTTTTATAGGTATTCCAAGAAGTCAGTACCTCGTGCCACAGTAGTGATGCGAATAAAAATGCGGGGGAAACAGGCTTGTCGTGCTGTATTCTTTCGTCGGTATTTTTTAGTGCAAGCGTGATAAACCGTTCGCCCAGAGGTTGTTCCAGAATTACATCAAGCATGGGTAACAGGCCATGATGCAGGCCGCGTGTCCGCAAATCGACAACCCCTGAAAGCGCGTGGCCGGACAGTAGTAATTTCAACATTTCATCAAACAGGCGTGCCGACGGTACATTTTGTAACAGCGGTGCTAGATCGCCAATCGGCTCAGCCGTTCTATGGTCGAGTTGCATATCCAGCTTTGCACTCAGCCTAATGGCTCTGAGCATACGGACGGGATCCTCCCGGTAACGCGTTACCGGATCGCCAATGATTCGCAGGGTTTTAGCTTTAAGGTCGGTGTAACCATCAAGATAGTCATGAATTTCTTCGCTGGAGGGGTCGTAAAACAGCGCATTTGAAGTAAAGTCCCGCCGTGCGGCATCTTCTTCCTGACTACCGAAGATGTTATCACGGAGCAATCGGCCATGCTGATCGGTGTGGTTTTTCGTATCAGGTATATCGTTATCGTTGGATACAGGGCCGCGAAATGTAGATACCTCGATAGTTTCGTAGCCGCACATGACGTGTACCAAGCGGAATCTTCTGCCAATGATGCGGGAGCGCTTAAAAAGTGAGCGCGTTTGCTCGGGAGTTGCATTGGTAGCGATGTCAAAGTCTTTTGGCTTAAGTCCTAACAGTAGATCCCTGACAGCACCACCTACAATGAAGGCTGAAAAGCCAGCCTTTTGTAGTCCTTGCGTTGTTTTTAACGCACATGAACTGATTTGATTTCGGTTAATACGATGTTCGTCGAATAGTATGATACGTAGCTGCGTATTCGTATTAGTGGTTGGGTTTTTCTGTTTAAATACCTTATGGAGTAATTTTCGAATCATTGCAAAATACTGAATTTATCAGCAATATTATACACGGACTCTTCATCAGAGATGCTGCCACAGTTTTCCTAAACATATGACGATCTGCACGGCAGCGCAATCCAGAATTGCGTGGAAATATCGTAGAGTAAAGGTTGGGGGCGAATCTGAAATCATTTAGGATTTCAGGACAATTGTTCATTTAATACTTCAATCCAGTGTTTGACCGGTAACGGTGTTTCACTCTGCAAATGCGTCAGGCAGCCGATATTGGCAGTAACAATGTGGTCGGGTTGGTTGGATTCGAGTGCAGCTACTTTGTTCTTGAGTAGCTTTTGAGACAATTTGGGCTGCAGAATAGAGTAAGTGCCGGCGGAACCGCAACACAGGTGCGAATCTGGTACAGCGGTTAACTGAAATCCTGCGAGTTGCAGGAGTTGTTCCACCTGTCCATGAATTTGCTGGCCGTGCTGCAAGGTACAAGGTGAGTGGAAAGCAAGCCGTGTGACGGTTGATTTGTCTTTATGTCGGCTTAAAATCTGAGTGAGTTTTTTCTGCTCGGCAATCAGAATTTCACTGATGTCTTTGGTCATGGCGGAGATGCGTGTAGCTTTATCGGCATAAGCCGGATCGTGGCGTAGAATATGCCCGTATTCCTTAACGGTTACACCACAACCGCTGGCTGTTATAACGATCGCTTCAATTTCATTACGTTCTATGAACGGCCACCATGCATCGATGTTTCTGCGCATGGCTTGCATACCTTCTTGTTGTGCATTCAGGTGATAGGCGATTGCGCCGCAGCAGCCGGCTTGCGCCGATCGAATCAGCGAGATATCTAAAGTACTTAGTACACGCGCGGTTGCGGGGTTGATACCGGGCGACAGTGTTGGTTGCACGCAACCGTCGAGCAACATCATTTTGCGGTTATGACTGGACTCCGGCCATCGTGTGGTCGGTTTGTATGTTGCAGGTATCGATTTTCTTAAATCAGAGGGCAGTACTGGGCGCAATAACTGTCCAATTTTGATCGAAGGCTTAAACAATAGTGGATGCGGCAAAACTTTGCGTAACAGGTAGCGTAGTAGTTTTTTACCTGCAGGGCGTTTAACCTGTTTTTCAATTAAATCGCGGCTAATATCAACCAGTTCGGCATATCGCACGCCAGAGGGGCAGGTTGACTCACATGCACGACATGTCAGGCAACGGTCCAGATGCAATTGCGTTTTTTGCGTTACAGGTTGGCCCTCAAGCATTTGCTTCATCAGGTAAATACGGCCGCGAGGACTGTCCAGTTCGTTACTCAGTAATTGATAAGTCGGGCAGGTGGCCAGGCAGAAACCACAATGAACACAACTGCGTAAAATAGCATCCGCTTCTTTGCCCTGAGGCGAATGTTTGATGAAATCGGCAAGTTTGGTTTGCATGGTTGTGTAGCGTTAAAACTGTGGATAAAGTCGACCCGGATTCAGTATACCTGCAGGGTCGAATTGTTTTTTCAGTTGCCGGTGAACATGCATAAGTGCAGGTCCTGGTTGTTGAAATACAGGGATAGCGGGGTCGGTATTACGAAAAAACGTAGCGCTACCGCCAATTTCTCTCGTGATTTGACGAATTATGTCTGCTGGCATGGTTTCCTGATACGCCAGCCAGCGTAATGCGCCATTCCACTCGATGAACTGTGTGGACTGTGGAAGTTTTATCGGTGGTGTAGTGGATTTCACCGATAAACGCCACAAGGATTTTGCCGATTTAAAAAAGTTATGAGAATGTTCGCGCACCGATTTCCAGAACATTTCACTTTCCTGATTGATTTCACCACCAAGTTGTATTTGAGCGGCATGAACGGCTGATTCGGCACCGGATAACCGAATAAATAACCGGTCATCGACAAAACCGGTGGCGGAAATCGGTAAGGGTTTACCGGCCCAGCGATTCATGTATTCAATCGCATGTGCTTCATCCATATCTAGGCTTAAGGTACGTTCAACAGCCGGTATCGGCAGCACTTTGAGTGAGATTTCAAGCAAAACACCCAATGTGCCCATTGCACCAACCATCAGACGCGACACATCGTAGCCCGCCACATTTTTCATGACTTGTCCGCCAAAGCGTAAATCGCGACCGTTACCGTCGAGAATGCGAACGCCGAGCACGAAATCGCGTACAGCACCGGCCGAGGCACGCCGTGGACCCGATAAACCGGTTGCAATGCACCCGCCCAGTGTGGCGCTATTGGCAAAATAGGGTGGTTCGAATGCCAGCATTTGGTTATTCTGTTGCAGCAATGATTCGATTGTTGCAAGTGTCGTGCCTGCCCGCGCGGTGATGACCAGCTCGGTGGGTTCATAATCGATAATTCCCTGCAAGGCAGACACGTCCAGTTTCTCTGCAGGGTTTATCAATGGTCGGCCGTAAAAGGCCTTACTGCCTCCACCTTGAATGTGCAATGGCCGTTGATTTTCTGCGGCAGTGCGTATCGTAGACGCGAATTGATCAATGAGAGTTTGCATGTCGGTTGAGTGCGATACGCGGATTAAAAACGTGGCAGATCCGGAAATTTTTCTTCACCATGGTGAACATGCATGGCGCCCAGTTCCGCACAACGGTGTAATGTGGGAACGGCTTTTCCGGGGTTTAGCAGTCCCTGTGGATCAAAGGCCGTTTTAACGCTATGAAACAGATTGAGTTCATCTGATTCAAATTGTGAACACATTTGATTGATTTTTTCCACACCGACACCATGCTCGCCGGTAATAGTGCCACCGGCCTGGATACACATTTCCAGAATTTTACCGCCGAATGCCTCAGTTTTTTCCAATTCGCCAGGTGTGTTGGCATCGTAGAGGATTAACGGATGTAGATTGCCATCACCGGCGTGAAACACGTTCATACAGCGCAGGCCGTATGTTTCCGATAATGTTGCGATGCCCTTTAAAACTTTTGCAAGGTGTTTGCGTGGAATCGTGCCGTCCATACAATAATAATCCGGCGAAACACGTCCGGCGGCGGGAAAGGCGGCCTTGCGGCCTGCCCATAACCGTAGCCGTTCAGGATCGTCGCGTGAGGTTTTAAGATCTGTTGCGCCGCTGGATTTCATAATCGTTTGTATGCGTTGAATTTCGTCTGCAACTTCCTCGGTTGTACCGTCGGACTCACATAGCAAAATCGCTTCGGCATTTAAATCGTAGCCCGCATGTAGGAATGCTTCGACAGCGTGGATGGTAATTTTGTCCATCATTTCCATTCCGGCCGGGATGATGCCTGCAGCTATGATGTTGGCGACGGCTTGTCCGGCCTTTTGAATATCGTCGAATGCAGCCATTACGAGTTGCGCCTTTTCAGGGATTGGAATCAGCTTTACCGTGATCTCGGTGACAATGCCGAGCATGCCCTCGCTGCCCGTTATCAGTGCGAGCAGATCGTAACCCGGACTGTCCAGGCTATCACCGCCGATTTCCAGTATTTCACCGTTAATGGTGAGTACGCGCAATTTAAGAATATTATGTACGGTCAGGCCATATTTCAGGCAATGTACGCCACCGGAATTTTCCGCCACGTTGCCGCCAATCGAGCACGCAATTTGCGAAGATGGGTCAGGCGCATAATATAAGCCGTGTGGTTTTGCCGCTTCGCTGATAGCAAGATTTCTGACACCCGGTTGAACCCGGGCTGTACGCGCGAGCGGATCAATTTCCAGCATACAGTTTAATTTTGCCAGTGATACTAATACGCCATTTGCATGCGGTAATGCACCGCCTGAAAGCCCGGTACCCGCGCCGCGTGCAACAACAGGTATTTGCATGGCATAACAGAGTTTTAGAATCTGAACGACTTGTGACTCCGATTCTGGCAGCACGACAATCATCGGTGTTTGCCGGTATGCGGACAGGCCATCACATTCGTAAGGTTTCAGGTCTTCTGTTTCATGTAATACGGCGTCTGCGGGTAAGAAAGCCTGTAATTTTTTGATTAAATCATTAGACATGGATAGTTAACAGAAAGGTATCTGTTATGTCGTTTTTTTCTTTATTTCATGGTTAGCCAGTTTTTCCAGCATTGTTACAATAGCAGAATTGTCCCATTTTGACCCGCCATGAGCTATGCAGGCATTATATAATTCCAGTGCCGTGGCAGTATTGGGTAGGGCGAGCCCGAGCGATGATGCGCAGGCAAGTACAATATCCAGATCTTTTTGCTGTAGCGCAATTTTAAAACCCGGATCAAAGTGACGATTGATCATACGCTCACCATGTATTTCTAAAACCCGGGAACCTGCAAAACCGCCCATCAGGGCTTCACGAACTTTTTCAGGGTCGGCGCCGGATTTTGAAACGAACAGTAGCGCTTCACCAACTGCTTCAATTGTGAGTGCGACGATAATCTGATTGGCCATCTTGCAAATTTGGCCTGCGCCATTGCTGCCAATTAGGGTTACCTGTTTTCCCATTAATTCAAGTATAGGTTTAATTCGTTCAAAAACAATTTCATCCGCACCAACCATAATTGTTAGTGCTGCATTGTGTGCGCCGATGTCTCCACCTGAAACCGGTGCGTCGACATAATCGTGTCCCAGCTCGTTAATGCGTGTAGCAAATTCACGGGTTTTAATCGGGGAAATCGTACTCATATCAATGATTGTTCGACGTAATTGCGGATAAAGTGTATCGGTTCGCAAACCTTCAGCCACGCCATTTGCACCAAATAATACGGTTTCAACATCGGGGCTGTCGGGTAGCATGGTAATGAGTATTTCCACATTTTGTGCCAATTCAAACGGTGTTTTACATACGATCCCGCCACATGTAACAAGATCATCCGGTACACCACTACGCGTTTGAAGATAGACGGTGTGGTTGCTTTGCAGCAAATGCTTTACCATGGGTTTGCCCATAATGCCCAGCCCGATAAAACCAATATTTGCCATATTTTGTATGTAAAATCCTGATAAAAAGGTGTAAAAATTTGTTGTTAATTAGTATAAAGATAATTAAATAGGTTGTCTTTACCGGTTTATTTTTGTTGAGATGTTCAACAAAACCCTGTAAATTAAAGAAAAACGTTATGCAGAGATGTAATTATGATTAGAATTAGCAAGAGCCGACATGGGATCTATAGTTTGGGCTTGCTTTGCTTTGTGCTTTTCAGTGGGTGTCAGACATTTATGACTCAATCGCAGGATGAGCGGCATGCAACTGCTGGCAGACTGCCTATTCCGCTGGCAACCCATGAGTTTAGCTTTGATCCGGCCCGTGATGATGTTGTTGGAGAGCTTCAGATAATCAGTGCTAAGCAGGAAGACACGCTTTCGGATATTGCCAGACGTTTTAATCTGGGTTACGAAGAGATTGTCAGCGCCAATCCTGGTATTGATCCCTGGCTACCCGGGGAGGGTACTCAAATTGTAATACCTACGCAGTTTGTTTTACCGGACGCGCCACGCAAAGGCATCGTTATTAATCTTGCTGCGATGCGCTTGTTTTATTTTCCGCAGGCAAAAGATGGGGAGTTGCAAACCGTTATCACACATCCGGTGGGCATCGGTCGTGAACAATGGAAAACGCCAGAAGGGTTGACACGAATTACAGTCAAGGATGAAAATCCCGTATGGCGGCCAACGCAATCCATTCGTAGGGAATATGCCCGCAATGGTAATCCGTTACCGGCAACAGTTCCGCCTGGGCCGGATAATCCGATGGGTTCCCACGTACTGAGACTTGGATGGCCAACTTATGCCATACATGGCACCAATAAACCACCGAGTATCGGATTACGTGGTAGTTTCGGTTGTATTCGTATGTATCCGGAAGACATCGCCGGTATTTATAACAAGATTGCTGTCGGTACGCCGGTACGTATCGTCAATCAGCCTCGCTTGCTCGGATGGCGGGGTGACCAATTGTTTGTTCAGTCATATCCGGTATTGGAGGATGACAAGCGAGATCATGACAAAATCTTCGACAAGCGGATGAAATCCTCACGTGCTGTACTTAAGGCGCAAATTAACGCTCGTCCTCACCTGATGGTGAATGAGGCGGTGCTTAGTGAAGCAATTCACAATCCACGCTCGATTTCGTTGCCGATTACACAACAGGAGATGACGGTGCTGGGGTATATCAATCAGGCTTCACATGTGCAGAATATGTTGCCGTTTAACGCAACTTTGGCAGATGAAATGAGTGAGCAGCTTAAAACAGCCGAAATACCCGAGCCAGAACAAATACAATAAGCAGATTATTGCATTTTATTAACGAGATCTAATTGGTTTTGGTGATCGCATATAAAGCTCCGGGATTTTGGTTCGGTAAATCTGACGGATAGTAAAACAGATGGCAATTACGCGGCAAATATCCGTAGAACGGGCATGTGCAATGCTTTCCACGATCAAGGAGTTTCGTGCGCTGTCTTCGACAGATTTGGCTGAGATTGGCAGTGCCTGCCACTGGCGCCGTTATGATGAGGGTGAGGAAATCATCCGTTTTCACGATGATTCCAACAGCGTATTTTTTATCGCTCAAGGTGAAATTCGTGTGACTTATCATTCACTTTCAGGCCATGAAGTTATTTTATGCGATTTACCGACAGGAGAAATGTTTGGAGAACTGACCGCTATTGACGGTCAATCCCGTTCGGCAACTGTTCTGGCTAAGAAAAATACTTTACTCGCGTGTATGACTGCAGCCGATTTTATGGCTGCAATTTTTTCGAATCCGGATGTCGCCCGGGCTATTCTTAAGCGTTTAGTCGGCGAAGTTCGTCGGCTGACTGACCGTGTTTATGATTTTAGTACGCTTGCTGTCAGTAACCGAATCCAGGCAGAATTATTGCGCATTGCTAAAAAGAACATGACGGGATCCAATACGGCAATTATTTCACCATCGCCGACTCATTTTGAAATTGCTAACTTGGTGAGCACGCATCGTGAGGCTGTAACACGTGAGCTAAGTAGTTTAACGAAAGAAAAAGTCGTGCAGCGAAAAGGACATGATTTGCATATTCTGGATGTTGCCAAACTAGCGGATAAGGTCAATATGGTGCGTGGCGGTATTTAATCGGTTTTGGCATAAGGTGTATGCAGAATACAGGCTTCACTGTTTTATACATAATCAAATCGTGACATGATCTTCTGTTCGGCGAGCTTGATTTCGGCTTCAAGCTGGGGCGTGTAGACAGCGGGAAATTGAACTTTATCACTGACATTGAAGGGCGGCAGTGTCCTGATAATTTGTTCGTCAAATGTTTCTCCGGCTGAATTTAAAGCAGCGATTAAATCGTCAACCAAATTTTCATATTTGCCGACAAACTCGATTTCATCATTTGTTTCACCTATGAATTCAATCAAGTTATCGCTATAAACACCTGAGAATTGATCCAGTACGTGACGAATAAATTGCCGAAAATTATCCGATTGGCATGTTTGGTCGAGGAGGTTGTCCGAATCCCATCCAAAAGTCATTTTGTATTGCCAGTATGAGCGATATAAATTGACCGGGTGCCTGACAAATGCAAATTTGAATTTTTCTGGACAAGGGCAGTTTTTCAGGCCGATATGCGGATTACCCGACATTTCATAGCTTTTACAAGGTATTCCTGCGGCGGCAATTGCTTTTTTTACCCATGAACCACCTGTTTTGGGGACATGCAGGAAGCAGGATTTTGGTAGGATGAGCATTGGCAATTAATGGGTTGCAGATCGGAATTTTTGACAACCCGGTATTGTTTGTCGATATACGTTAGTCCACCAGTTTACGTATAAAGTTAGGCAATGCAAATACACCCTGATGCGTATCGCCGTTGTAATATTGTAGTTGCTGTAGGTTACGTGCACTAATGCGCTCATCGATCACGTTCGCAGCAAATGTTTTTGGGTCCAGTTTATCAGAACAGACCGCAAGCGCCCAAAGTGCGCCATATAGTGGAATATACAGGGTATAGGGCCGTACGATATTGAATACCTGTCTGAGCCGTCGAGTGATTTCTGTGACACGTTCGGGGTGTGCCGTGGGTGAGCCGATATGCAGTGTGAACAGACCTTGCGGGTTCAGTATCTGGCGACATTGCTGAAAAAAATCAGCAGAATACAGCGCCGCAGCAGGACCGACTGGATCGTTAAGATCCAGTGCAATTAAGTCGAATTTCTCTTGGGTTTCTTGTACAAACTGCATACCGTCATCAATAATAACCCGCAAACGCGGATGATCAAATACATTGTGATGCACTGCTTTGAAATGTGCTTTGGCTACGTCAATAACTTCTTCATCAATTTCGACCATCGTCACACACTCTACAGATGGATGTTTCAGAGCCTCTTCGGACGAGCCTCCATCTCCGCCACCGATAATTAAAATGTTTTTAGGTGCATCGTGAACTGTAAGCGCCGGATGGATCAGATTCTCGTGATAAACAAATTCCTCTCGCTCGGAAGTCATATTAAAGTCGTCCAGGCGAAAAATTTTGCCATATTGTGGGGTGTCGTAAATGGCAAGTTTTTGGTATTTCGTCTGCCATTCTCCAATCTGACGGCTGGCCTTGACATAAAACCCGATTGAGTCGTTTAAAGGCTCAACAAGCGTATGTTCGCCGCGTTCTATAGCATGCCTCGCAACTTCTTTCGGCTTGAAATAATCAATAATGGCGTCGAATAACTGATGCGCTTTGGTGCTGTTATCTGCACTGTAGTTGCAGACGTAGACATCTAGCGTTAACCCATTATTTTCCGGCCAGGTATGAATGGCAAGATGGGATTCGGCGAGCACCACGGTACCGGTAAAACCCGAATCATCGAACTGTTGAAACGTCACGTCCATTATCGTCAGTCCGGAAGCCCGCACCATATCAGTGCATTGCTTCTTAAAATCTTCACCATCAAGCAGGCGTTGCATATCGCAGCGGCAGCCGCTTAAATCGCCGATCAAATGTAAACCGTTCATGGCCGGGTCTCCGATGATGCGGATAAAGACGGTTGAAAAGTATAGTCGGAGTATGAAATGTAAATGTAACCACCGTGGGGCGGCGTTATGGCGTCTTCGTTCAATTCTTACAAAACCCAACAGGGCTACCTTTTCTTTCGAAGAGTGACAGCAATACAGGTGTCTGATCAAATATTCAGACTCGGTACCGAATCAATTCGTTGTTTTGGTAGCTTCTCGAAAAATTTGTGTGTTTGGATGCAATTTATGTGAAGGCGAGATTTTACTTGGAAATGATAAAAATTGGAATAATGACGAGTGAATACAATAGGTAGGTCAGTTTCAGTGTATTTTTAATTAGATTGTCCTGAAATTGTACATTTACTGCTTTGTGTTGATTATTGTGAATGATTTAAGGTCAGATAACTGTTTAATGACACTATCGATGGTCATATCAGGAGTATTGACAAAGCCATACAATACCATACCGAGTTTTGCCAATAATTCTTCCGACATGGTTAAGCGTGGAGAAGGTAGCCTGGTTTTCGGATTAAGGAGTGAGATTCGGCTTATCCGGGCACACGAGTCTAATAGCGCTATATTCATGTGTTTAAGTGCAGGAATTGATCCTTTATATTTTGCAAAATTAACTTGAATATTATGATCAGTCATCACATCGATGAAAAGCTTTTGCCATTTTTGTTGCTGCTGATTTTTTAATTTTGGAAATACAATTAAATCGACGGTAGCAATAGCTATCCCATGTGTATCAGGCACACTTGTGCACGCGATATCTTTATCCATACGTGCTCCCAGTTGTTGAAATTCTGTTTTGGCCCAGTCTCCCATAATATGCATCGCTGCTTTTCCCTCGGCTACTAGGCGTGTTGCATCATTCCATAGTTCGTTTTTTGTTTTCGCTGGTAAATAATGGCGCAGCGTAGCCATAATTGTAAGAATTTCCCGTATTTTGGAATTATCGAGTGCGTCCATATCGTTTTTGACAAAAATCTGGTGATACAGTGTTTTTCCACCTATACCGGCCACCATATTTGCAAACCACATAGTCATTAACCAATCCTGGTTCCCAATGGCCAAGGGGTAATAGCCTGAGGCGGCTATTATAGGGGCCTGCTGCACAACCTGTTCCCAGGTAACAGGTACTGTTAATCCTAATTTCTGATAAATCGATAAATTAAACCACGCAAAGCTTACATTATGAATAGAAGATGGCAACGCTACGATTTGACCATCGATATCGATTATATCTATAACAAAATCAGGAAGTTGCTTTTTTATTGCTGAGATGTCAATGAATTGATTCAACGGTGTGACGACTTGAAGTGAATGCAAATATTTTGTATCGACACCGCCAAGCCAGAACATGGCGGACGGGGGGAAGCCAGCTGATATTCTTAATAATGCATCACGTTTCATAAAATCATAGTCATCAGATGTTGTATCTATCCACTTGCCCCCACGGCGGATAAATTCTTCTGAAAGTACACTTAGGGCAAGATACTCACTTTGAGTTCTCCAGAAGTGCATGAACTCAAACTGGTTATAATAACTGGTGTTTGAATGCGCATTTGGATGAATCGATAACGTTATGATTACAATCAGAACAATCGAAATCTGCGTGCGATAATTGTTGTACGCTATGTCAATTGTGTTATTTTTTTCGAATAGATACTTATCAATCATTAATCTAACATTTTTGACGGTTTAATAAAGTGAGTAAGCTATCGAATTCGACAGCCTTACTGCACAAAAATCCTTGGCCGTAGTTCGCTCCGAGTTTTCTTAGAAATTCTTTTTGTGATTCTAATTCAACCCCTTCGGCTACTATTGCTTTCTTTAGCCCTTGTGCGATTTTAACAATCCCTTCGACAATATGATTGGAACGGTAATCAACATTTAAATCGGTGATAAAGGATTTATCTATCTTAATAATGTCATAAGGAAAATTTTGTAAATGTTTAAGCGAGGCATGCCCTGTTCCAAAGTCATCAAGCGCAATTTTGACGCCACACTGCATAAAGCGATCAAGGTTCTCTGCAATGTGAACTGAGGCTCTATGTATGACCGCAGTTTCCAATATTTCCAAATGGAGCCAGGGTAAATGGTCACTGTTGAGTATTTCCAGAAAGTAATTGATAGCATGCTTATCAATCAATATCTTCTCAGTAATGTTGATACTAAACGTTATTGAAATACCTGATTTATCTAATTGGTCATGGTGGTTTTTTATTTGACTTAGAAAATGCCGGAGTAACACCCCCTGCATGTTATATTCTTCAATTACTGGAATAAACTTATTGGGCGATATAATGTGTCCATCTGAATGTATCCATCGAGCCAGCGCCTCTACACCGACTATTTGCATTGTTGTTAAATCAAATTGGGGCTGATAAAAAGCACGTACTGAATGATCGGCAATAGCTTGTTGCAGCGCGATAGACATTTTCTGGCGGCGTTTTTGGTTAATTATCTCGTCATCGTTGTAGGTAGCGATTTTTCCTTTGCCTTGACTTTTAGCTAAACGAAGCGCCAGATTGGCATTATTTAGCATGTCGTCAATATTGTGACTGCCACCGTTTATCCAGTTATAAGTAATACCGGCGCATGCACTAATTAGCAGCGTTGCGTTTTTATAGTTGATGGGTTTGAATACCTTGTCTATTAATTCTGTTACGAGCTGATTTACGAATTTACAATCTTTTTCGGAAAGAATTATCAGTACAAACTCGTCGCCACTTAAACGAAACGCATGTGAATTTAATGGCATGTTATTTTTTAAGCGTTTAGCAATAACTTTAAGTACATGGTCGCCGACAATATAGCCACTGGTATCATTGATCAGCTTAAAGTCATTTAAGTCAAGGAGCGTGAGGCTGATTCCGTATCGTAACGTGGAGTCTTGCAGAATGGCATTAATGGTATGTTCGAACATGCGACGGTTACCCAAACTTGTCAAAGTGTCTGTGGTCGCCAGATAGTCTAATTTCTCGCTGTTTTTAACAATTTTCTTATGTACATGATTGAGTTGATTGAGAAGTGGGAAGAATATGAGTATTATCTCTAGAAATATGACCATAACCGATACTATCGTTAAGCTATGGTGCACTCGACTCAACGCTTTCATGTTGTATTCAGATTTCGTTTCAAGCAGGGATTGTAGTTTCTGAGTTCCTCGAGAAATTTTGCTATTCGATCCCATTGCCAATATGATCGGCGTCCAGAGTGAGTAGCGCCGGTTAAGCAGCATAAAATCTTCGCCGGTCAAATCTTTTAAATGGGTAATTAAATCGTCTACGGAATTGACGAGTTGGTAAGGTTCTTTGAAAAGGATGCCGAGTTCGTCTTCCAGGGATAGGCCGAAGCTATCATAATCCTGGAAATTCAGTTTTATTGTTTTCTGAATATTATTTAGTTCTGCTGTGAGAAGAATAAGCTCTGCCTGTGTTTGATGTGCGAGCGTTGCACTCATTTGCCGTCTTTCTACATTACGCAGTACGATCAGAACAATTTCATCAATCCGATGAAACCTATGTAATTGACTATCGACTGATTTAGTCAGGATGTTGATTTTATCCTGATTGGTTATCATCAGATTCATTACGATAAAATTTGAAATTGTCATAATGATTAGCACTACAAAGGCAATGATGTAACCGAATCTAAGTCTTCGAGTCTGCCGACTATATTGTTTTACAAGGCGTACAGATTTTTCTGTCATAGTAAGTAATTACAAAAATTTTACATAATGTAACCTTGGGTTTGACGTTTAAATCACCTGAATTCGATAATAAAATGGTTAGATAGAAATTACCAGTAATAACCTGTTGTTAAATCCAGGTAATAGTCAGATGATAGCGACTTAAAATTTGCCGAATTGCAATTTTTAAGTCACTTTGCTTCTTAAAAGGGATTAACTGTTTTAAGGTCGGTAAATTAATGCTCTGTCGTAAGATTCTTCCAGTATCTCTTGGTACAGTTTCAAATATTTTTGACCGCTGCTGCGCCAGCTTAAATCGGCATTCATGCCGGTTTTTACCAGTTTAAGCCAGATTGGAGTATTTCGATAGGCGTTTTGCGCCCGTATTATTGCTTGGTTAAAGGCTTTTACCGTTGGTTCGCCAAACACAAAGCCCGTGGCCGTATTGTCCGCTATTGTTTTATCGGTTGCATTAACGACCGTATCGGCTAATCCGCCAACATTATGGACAATCGGTATCGTGCCATAACGCAGACTGTAGAGCTGGTTCAATCCGCAGGGTTCAAATCGTGACGGCATTAAAAATGCATCCGATCCTGCTTCAATCTGATGGGCGATGGCTTCATCATAGCCGATATTAACGCCGATTTGTGCCGGATTTTCTTCAGCAAGTTTTTTTAGCATATCTTGAAGCGTATTGTCGCCCGAACCCAAGAGACAGAACTGAACAGGTCTGTTTTTGATGGTTTTCAGGAACTCAATAATCAGATCAACGCCTTTTTGTTCCACGAGGCGACCGACAAATCCGAGCATAAACACGTCTGCCTTATCTGGGAGGCCATATAGTCTTTGCAGGGCGGATTTGTTGATTTTTTTCTGAGCAAATGTTTTATTAGTGAAGCGCTGCTCAATCAATTGATCTGTTTCCGGATTCCAGACCGTGTCATCGATCCCGTTAACGATGCCTGATAACACATTGCGACGGTGTTTAAGTAGGCCTTCTAATCCACATCCCATTTCAGGCGTTTGTATTTCTTTGGCATACTGTGGACTCACTGTATTAATACGATCCGCGAACACAAGGCCGCCTTTAATGAAGGAGAGCTGGCCGTAAAATTCCAGCATATAAGGCGACCATAATTCTGTTGGCAGACCTATTGAATTGAATGCATTCTGTGGAAACAAGCCTTGATAAGCCAGATTATGAATGGTGAACAGACAGGGCGGTGCGTCCGGTACTAATTTCAGTAACGCCGGTACCAGGGCGGTTTGCCAATCATTACAATGGATGATATCGGGTTTCCAGTCTAATTGAGCCTGATCCAGAGCGACAAGCCGGATGATTTTATTGAATAATGCAAAACGTTCAGCATTATCGGGCCAGGCTTCGCCGTTTTGACTAAGATAGGGGTTTCCGTTGCGTGAAAAAGCGGAATAATGCTCGACAAGCAGTACTTCTATGTTGCTTTCACCCAGATGAGTAGCATACAGGGTAACTTTTCCCGGTATTCCAGATAAATATATTTCCGTTAAGGCTGTTATGGCTGGATACTTTGCCAGAATATCGCCATAAGCGGGTAGTATGACTCGTACATCGCATTCCAGTTGTTGTAACGCAATGGGGAGTGCCCCGGCAACATCGGCAAGCCCGCCTGTTTTAATAAGCGGATGTGCTTCGCTGGTTGCAAAGAGTACTTTAAGTTTTTGGGGTTTTAAGGTAATCATAATTAGAAGCGAAGATAAATTTTAGCATATGTGATAATGATGCATTATACCGTTGGAGGATAGTGAGCGAGTGGTGTAGCCGGAAAAGGATGACAAAATGAAAGCAGTTTATTTTGAATGTGGTGGGACATCGGATGTGTTGCGGTATGGTGACATAAACGGCCCAGAAAATTGCGGTGATAAACAGGTCATTGTGCGCATCAAGGCAGCTGGAATTAATCCGATTGATTGTAAAATCCGCATTGCGCCGGACCGTTTTCCCGTTTCTTTTCCGGTTATTCCCGGTTGTGATGGCGCCGGTATCGTGGAAGCGGTTGGTCAACAGGTGCAGGCATTCCAACCAGGCGATGCAGTTTATTTTTCACAGCCGGGTTTTCATCGGTGTCAGGGTACTTATGCGGAACACGTGTGTGTAGATGAGTCTTTGCTGGCCAGAAAGCCGGAATCCCTGTCTTTCGAGCAGGCTGCTGCGGCGCCGCTGGTTCTGATTACGGCGTGGGAAGCGTTACATGATCGTGCGCGCATTGCTTCCGGTCAAAAAGTATTGGTTGTTGGTGGTGCCGGTGGCGTCGGTCATGTTGCCATTCAGCTGGTAAAACAGGCTGGCGCACAGGCAATTACTACTGTCAGCAGTGGTAAAAAAGCTGAATTTGCTAAAAGGATAGGTGCGGACATGACGATAAACTATCCAACGCAGAATGTTATCGAGGCCGTAATGGATTGGACCGATGGCGAAGGCGTAGATATTGCGTTTGATACCGTGGGGTCGACGGTGTTACAAGATTGTTTCAGCTGTGTCAGGCCTTATGGCGATGTAGTGACGATTTTGCAGCCTTCAGAGAATACCGACTGGAGTGATGCCAGGGTACGCAACGTTCGTATGAGTCTTGAGTTGATGTTAACACCGATGATTATGGGACTTGACGGTGCTATGCATCATCAGGGGGAGATTTTAAAGCAGTGCGCCGTGCTGATCGACGATAATCAATTGAACATAGCGGTGGCTAAATCGTTCGATTTAACCGAAGCTGCCGCAGCGCAGGATTTTCTCGAACGGCAACACCCGATAGGCAAGGTAGTGCTGACCGTCGGACGGTAATTACGCTAAGAATTTGTTCAAGAACTTACTAAGTCCGTTTATTAAGATCTTGAACAATCTCAAGGAATGTGCGTGGTTACGCTAGCTTTGTTCCCATGGTAAATCAGCAGCTTTCCAACCAAAGGTTTTCCCGCGATGGCCTTGCTCGTCTTTATCGCCTTCAAAACCTTCGAGGATGTTATAACTGTCAATAAAGTCAGCTCCTGCGGCAATAGCGGCGGCTTGTCCTGATCGTGCGCCACTGCGGCAGATGAATAAAACGGGCGCTTTTTTGTCGATTTGTTGTGTTATTTCATTGAGAAAATCAGGGTTGAGCTGCATACCGGGATAGGAGAGCAATTCGATAGCTTTGGCGCCGGGAATGCGTCCGACCCAGTCGAGTTCGGCACGGGTGCGGACGTCTACCAGTTGTGCCTGTGAATTTTCCTGAAGAACGCGAAAAGCTTCCACAGGTAGCAGTGCGCCTTTGTAGGGTAGGCCTAAATCCCGCGCGCGCTGTTGGGCTTTTTGCAGGATTGTGTCAATCGTTTCCATAAATTTTATCCGTTCAAGGTCAGTTATTCTTTGAAATTCCCTATAATAGATCTATTTTACTTGTTGCTCATCCTATTTTTGTTGCTATGGAAAAAAAACGTTTATCAAAATTAATGTCGGAGCAAGGATTGTGTTCCAGACGTGAGGCAGATCATTACATTGAGCGTGGCTGGGTTTTTGTTGACGGTGAATGTATCGCCGAGCTCGGTAGTAAAATTTTCCCGACACAAAAAATAACGTTACATAAAGCTGCCCGGACACAGCAAAAACAACGGGTGACGATTTTGCTCAATAAGCCGGTCGGCTACGTTTCCGGACAGCCGGAGCCCGGTTATCGTCCGGCTATCCAATTGATTAAACCGGCAATGCAGTTTAACGGTAAGTCTTTAAAAAGGGAGCATTTGAAAAATCTTGCCCCTGCCGGACGGTTGGATATTGATTCTCAGGGTTTGCTGGTATTTACACAAGACGGGCGAATTGCTCGACAGCTGGTTGGCAATGACTCGACAATCGAGAAGGAGTATCTGGTGAGAGTGAAAGGCCGTCTTCCTGAAGAAAAATTGACACTGTTAAACCATGGTTTGAGTTTAGATGGCAGGGCACTGAAACCTGCAAAAGTACAAAGGTTGAATGATGATCAACTACGCTTTGTACTGCAGGAAGGTAGAAAAAGGCAGATAAGACGAATGTGCGAGCAGGTCGGTCTGCAAGTTACCGGATTAAAGCGCGTACGGATCGGAAAGGTCAGGTTGAGTGATTTACCCGAAGGTAAGTGGCGATATCTGGAAATCAGGGAACACTTTTAGGTTTGTTATACACATGACACCAAAATCCGTTAAGTTTCCAACACAATTTCCTGAGATTACAATCAGTGAGCAAGATGGTGTGCGTTCATTACATTTGGGCGGTACGATGGTGCAAAGTGCGATGCGTATTGCCGCGCCGAATGATCTCGAACTGTTTTATACGCAATGTATGATGGGTTTTTTGTTGTTTAATCCGAAACCGAAAAGAATACTTATGGCTGGGCTTGGGGGCGGGTCATTGGCTAAATTCATTTTTCACACTATGCCTGAAGTACGGCTAACAGTAGTTGAAACCAATCCCCAGGTTGTTACGGCTGCTCGTCAATATTTTGAGTTGCCCGACGAAAATGAACAGTTTGATATTGTAATTGCGGATGGCGGACAGTTTATCGCAGAGCGTATAAATGCCGCTGATGTCATTATGATTGACGGCTTTGACGATGATTATCAAGTGCCGTCTTTATGCAGTCAGGAGTTTTACGACTGTGCAAAGCTGGCCTTACGCAAGAACGGTGTGTTGGTAGTTAATCTGTTAAGTCGTGACAAGGCGTTGAAAAGTTATTTGCAACGGATTGAAAATAGTTTTGATGGTCATATTATTGCTATGATGGTGGAGACACGCGGCAATTTAATTGTTTTTGCCTTCAAAAATAATTCTGGAAAACATTCGTGGCAAACTATCCGTAAACAAGCGCAGAAACTGGAGAAATTGTATCCTTTGCCATTTTCCGAGTTTGTCGTAAAGTTGCAGAAGTATTATTAATGGGTGGGGAATGGGATGATGCTTGAACAAACGACTGTGTGGCTCCCCCTGTAAAGTGGATTAATTGTGTGATAAAGTGCGCGCTATCATTTTGAATAACGGTTAAGTATTATGGATTATAGCTACGAATCAGAACAAACCAGATTCATGCGTGAATTTTTGGATAAAAATCCTGAGGTTAAAGAAAAACGTTTATCTGCCAGGGGTATCTGGTGGGATAAACAGCTTAACAAAGAAGATCAAAAGCGGTTTAAAGAATCGGCTGTTGCACAAAAACCTTATGTTTACTTTAACCCGGATTCGAAAAAATAGTTTGCCGGTCGAATAGATCGAAGATTTTAAAGCCGGTATACGCATATACCGGCTTTTTTGATGCTTCTTGCATTTGCTCCATTTGAGCACCTATAATTCGCAATTAACAACTTTCTTGTTATTTGCAAATCCAATGTTTCACGTGAAACATTTTTTAAAATCCTTAAAGATCAAACGCGCATGTAAATTGGGACGTGTTGATGATTACTTTTAAATGAGTAAACAAGACTACGATATCATCATTGTTGGCGGTGGGCACGCGGGAACGGAGGCGGCCTTGGCGGCTGCGCGTATGGGTTGTAAAACGTTGCTGCTTACGCACAATATTGAAACGATCGGCCAGATGTCGTGTAATCCTTCAATTGGTGGTATTGGTAAAAGTCATTTGGTCAGTGAGGTTGATGCGTTGGGTGGCGCCATGGGTCTGGCAACCGACGAGGCTGGTATTCAGTTCCGTATACTCAACTCAAGTAAAGGTCCAGCAGTGCGCGCGACGCGTGCACAAGCGGATCGGGTTTTATACCGTTGCGCGATACGAAAAAAAATTGAAAATCAGGCCAATCTTTGGGTTATGCAGCAAGGAGTTGATGATCTCCTAATAAACAATGAAAAAGTTACGGGTGTGGTTACGCAATTAGGCATAACCTTTCGCGCCCATGCAGTTGTATTAACGGTTGGCACTTTTCTGGCCGGTTTGGCACATATTGGAAAATCAAATTTTCAAGCTGGCAGGGCGGGTGATCCGCCCGCTACCGCGCTCGCACACCGGTTGAATGAAATGAATCTACCTGTTGGCAGATTGAAGACAGGAACGCCGCCTCGTATTGACGGACGTAGCCTCGATTACAGCAAGCTGAGAGAACAACCTGGTGACTTCCCGACACCGGTTGTTTCCTTTATGGGAAATGCCGTTGATCATCCGGCTCAGGTTTCATGCTGGATTACCCAGACTAATCAGACCACACATGAACTTATCCGCGATGGTTTGTCTGAATCGCCACTGTATAGTGGAGTGATTGAAGGTGTTGGCCCGAGATATTGTCCATCCATTGAAGACAAGGTTGTGCGTTTTTCAAATAGGGATAGCCATTCAATTTTTTTAGAACCCGAGGGACTCGATACGCACGAAATTTATCCAAACGGCATTTCGACGAGTTTGCCGTATGAGCTTCAGGTCAGGATGATTCATTCGATTGCCGGTCTTGAACAGGCGCATGTTACCCGCCCCGGTTATGCGATTGAATATAATTATTTTGATCCGAGAAATTTGAAACGGTCGTTGGAAACCAAAACGATTAACGGCTTGTATTTTGCCGGGCAAATTAATGGAACAACCGGCTATGAGGAGGCCGCTGCGCAAGGTCTGCTTGCCGGTATTAACGCTGCTTTGAGTGTGCAGCAGAGGGAAGCCTGGTGTCCGCAGCGCAATGAAGCCTATATTGGTGTTCTGGTGGATGATTTGGTTACATCCGGCGTTACCGAACCCTACCGTATGTTTACCAGTCGTGCGGAATATCGTCTGCAATTGCGTGAGGACAATGCGGATCAGCGATTAACGGAAACCGGCAGAAAGCTGGGTTTGATCGATGATGATCGCTGGACTGTCTATGCTAAAAAACGAGAATCGATCGAGAAAGAGTATGAACGGCTAAACGGTTTGCGTGTTGTGCCGGGTGCGGTGCCGGAAGATGTGTTGATACGCGTGTTGGGTAAGTCAATAGAGCGGGATTATACATTGGCGGAATTGCTACGTCGGCCTAATGTAGGCTATGCTGATTTGATGCAATTGCCGGGTGTGGATGCCGGGGTTGATCAACAAGTTGCCGAACAGGTAGAAATTCAGGCCAAATATCAGGGGTATATCAAGCGTCAGCAGGAAGAAATTACGCGCCAATCTCAATTTGAGATGACTGCGTTACCGACAGATCTGGATTATAGTCTGGTTAGAGGACTATCGAATGAAGTTCAACAAAAGTTAAATCAACACAAGCCGGAAACAATCGGTCAGGCCAGTAGAATATCCGGGGTGACGCCTGCGGCAATTTCACTGTTATTGGTGCATATCCGCCGTGGATTGAATGCGTCTGATGCCAAACAACGTGCATGAATTTGGCTGAGCGGGTTGAACAGGGTCTGTTGGATCTGAACAGCCCTGCATTGGCAAATACGTCCGATGTACACAATCGTGTTATACAATATCTGCTTCTGATCGAAAAATGGAATAAGCATTATAATCTGACAGCGATCAAAACGATTGAGGCGATGGTGTATCAGCATATTATGGATAGTTTGTCAGTTGCTTCATATGTGCATGGACCTCAGATTGTCGATGTAGGGACCGGCGCAGGGCTACCGGGTATTCCGCTGGCGATTGTGCGTCCAGACTGGCAGATCACGTTAGTTGAAAGTAATCAAAAGAAAGCTGCTTTTTTACAACAGGCTAAAATTGAGCTGAATCTGGCTAATATTACCGTTGCGGCGCGGCGTGCTGAGAATGTGCAGGTTTGTGAAAAAATAACGACAATTATTTCCAGAGCGTATTCAAGCTTGGGTAAGTTCATAACATCGACATGCCATTGGGTTACACCGGATGATGCGCTATGCCGCTGGATGGCGATGAAAGGCTGCTGTTCGGAGCAAGAATTGAAGGAAATTAAAACGCCTTTTTATGTTGAAAAAAGAATTCCTTTATGTGTTCCTGGGCTTGAAGCAGAACGTGAATTGGTGGTTGTAGGTCAATCGGCTCAATCAAAACGACTGAATCAGGAGTAATTTTGGTTAAGATTTTAGCGGTAGCGAATCAAAAAGGGGGGGTCGGTAAAACGACGACTAGCGTTAATCTTGCTGCGAGTTTGGCGACAACAGGCAAGCATGTGCTACTGATTGATCTGGATCCGCAAGCCAACGCAACCATGGGTAGTGGCGTCAATAAACAGACCGTAAAGCAAACTGTGTATCAGGTCTTGCTGGGTGAAATACCGGTTGAGGCTGCACGTGTCAGTAATTTACGGGCGCAGTATGATTTGATTCCATCAAGTCGCGATCTGGCGGGTGCCGAAGTTGAAATGGTCGCCTTACCTAAAAGGGAAATACGCTTAAAGTCGGCTTTGGCCGGTATTGAAGAAAGTTATCATTATATTATCATCGACTGCCCACCAGCTCTTAATTTGTTGACGCTCAATGGACTATGTGCCGCGCATGCCGTCATGATACCGATGCAATGTGAATATTATGCGTTGGAGGGATTGAGCGATTTGGTCAATACAATTAAGAAAATACGCATGAATTTCAATCCTAAATTGCGTATTGAAGGGTTGTTACGTACCATGTTCGATCCACGTAATATTCTTGCGCAGCAGGTTTCTGATCAGTTGCAACAGCATTTCGGTAACAAGGTTTATCGTACTGTTATTCCAAGAAATGTCCGGCTGGCGGAAGCGCCGGGTTTCGGTATACCGGTGTTGTATCATGATAAACAATCCAAAGGTGCGCAGGCGTACCTTGAACTCGCAAAAGAAGTATTAAATGTTTAATCGTTCTGAAATTGATCCTGTAAGGGAAAAGCAATGACGAAGCTGAAAGGTTTGGGCCGAGGACTCGATGCATTATTTTCCGGTGATGAGTCCGGGGATATGAAAACCGATAAACTGCAGGATCTAGATATCATATCGCTCAAGCCCGGCAAATATCAGCCGCGTACCAATATGGACGCGGCGGCGTTGGAAAGTTTGGCTGAATCGATTAAAACACAAGGTATCATGCAACCGATACTGGTACGTGCGATCGGTGTCGACAGCTATGAAATTATTGCCGGTGAGCGGAGATGGCGTGCCGCTCAGCTAGCAGGATTGGTGGAAGTGCCTGTTATTATTCGTGAGGTGGCAGACGAAACGGCACTGGCCATTTCTTTAATTGAGAATATTCAGCGTGAGAACCTGAACCCGTTGGAAGAAGCCATGGGTATTCAGCGCCTGATCGATGAGTTTGGCATGACCCATCAAAGCGCTGCACAAGCGCTTGGCAGCTCTCGTAGTGCGGTTTCCAATTTGTTGCGCTTGCTGAATTTGTCTGAGCCGGTTCAGAAGTTGATGATGGCAGGAAAAATTGAAATGGGCCATGGTCGCGCTTTGCTGGCTTTAACATCGGCAGAACAGGTAACGCTTGCAAACCGGATTGTATTGAAACAGCTATCTGTGCGTGAAACGGAAAGACTGATACAACAGCATAACAAACCTGTTACACCTCAATCACGGAAAGTTGATCGGGATCAATTGGCGTTGCAGGAGCGTATTTCAGAGCGGCTCGGTGCACAGGTCACAATTAAATCCGGTAAAAAGGGGCGCGGCAATATTGTTATTCAGTACACAAGCCTGGATCAACTGGATGAAATACTGAGCAAGTTATAAAATAAAGTAATTTAATCGAAAATAATCAAGGTTCGACAATAGGAGAATTATGGATTCAAAGTTACTCGATATCCTGGTATGCCCGTTATGCAAAGGCCCGTTACTTTACAAAAAACAGGATAATGAATTGATTTGCAAACCCGACCGGCTGGCATTCGCGATTAAAGATGGCATACCAGTTATGCTCGAAGACGAAGCCCGCAAAATACCCGACGAAGTGGACATCAGTTGAAAAACCCTGGTCATTTCAGTCTGTTTTTCAACTAAACATCACATTTATTAATCATGAACACGAATATTAGATTAGCGCCGCGCGTTGCAGCGGTGATGGGAGCACTGATTGCAGATTCCGCAGCGCTCGGACTTCATTGGATTTATGATGCCGATCGGATTGCACAGATTGAAAAAACAAAAGGACTAGCGTTTTTGCCGCCTCAGGCAGAGCATTATGCCAATGTAAAAGGTTATTTTGTGCATGGCGGGAAGGAAGCGGGCGCGTCTTCCGCTTATGGTGAGATTTGCCTGCTGATATTGAAGCATTTGGCAGAATATGGTGAATTCAAGCGTACTGAATATCAGACAGCTTTCAGAAATCATTTTGGTCCCGGCGGAAATTATACCGGTTATATCGATACACCGACACGCCAGATTCTGCTTAAACTGATACCGCTAAAACCGGAAGAATTTCCGGAGATTTCCGGGGTCGACGATGATCAGTTTGCGGCATTGGCGACTGTTCCGGTGATTACTGCTGCGCATAAAGGGTCACGAGATGCCTTACTTGAGAAAGTAGAACAGGTTGTGCGTTTAACTCATAATAATCATGATGCTATAGCTGCAGCGAAATACACGGCTTCCGTTTTATTGGCTGTTCTGGAAGGCAGTTCGCTCAATGAAGCATTAACGTCATCACTACAGTTTGCCGGTGAAACATTGACGCCGTTGTTGAGTGATGCGCTCAATACAAATCGTTTGGACAGTGTGGCAGCAGCGCAGCGTTTTGGTTCAGCCTGTCATGTGCTTGAGGGTCTTCCTGTGATTGTGCATATCTTGCGGCATGCTACGGGTTATCAGCAGGCGGTAGAGGCCAATATCCGTGCCAGCGGTGATAATTGCGGGCGCGCCATCATGCTCGGTGCGATTGCGGCTGCAGCAGCAGAAACACGCAATGACAGTAATGCCGCAATTCCATTATCTTGGTTGGCAACTTACAAAAACCTTGCAACTGCAGCTCATGCTTGCACGCATCTCTAAATTTTAGAAGACAGTTTCTGGTTTTTCTGTTTGCATCTTTACCGCTCCGGTTATCACACAATCGCTATAAAATTATCCTGCAAAATCAGCCTGATTAGAATCACATAGCTAACGGATGTTATAATAGTCAATTTGCTGGTTGCCGCAACACGGGATTATGTAAAGTCGTTTGGTTGAAACATATGCCTGCTAATATGCAATCTTCAAAAATCGGACCAGTATAACTATTTAGAATGTTTAGGGAGAAAAAATGAGTCACACGCTATACGAAACAAAAATTCAACGGGTACAACGCTGCGAACTTGCCGTTCCTGGTTCAAGCCCCGAGATGTTTGAAAAGGCCTTAAAAAGCGGTGTGGATTTTGTTTTTCTTGACCTTGAAGATGCGGTTGCGCCTGATGATAAGCTGCAGGCTCGTAAAAATGTAATTCAAGCCATTAACGATCTAGATTGGAAGGGGCACGGTATAACGGTTTCTGTCCGTATTAACGGACTGGATACACAGTTTATGGTGCGTGATGTAGTTGATCTGGTTGAACAGGCCGGCGATAAAATTGATACGCTTTTGATTCCAAAAGCAGGTGTTTATGCGGATATCTATATGGTCGAAGCGATGGTTAATCAACTTGAAATGCAGCAGGGGTTGAAAAATCGTATTGGCCTGGAGGCGTTGATTGAAACTGCATTAGGTATGGCCAATGTTGAAGATATCGCCCGCAACGGTTCGCAAGGCCGTTTGGAGGCGTTACATTTTGGCGTGGCGGACTATGCGGCAAGTAACCGTGCCCGGACAACCAATATCGGAGGATTGAATCCGGATTATCCCGGCGACCAATGGCATTTCGCGATCAGTCGGATGACTGTAGCCTGCCGTGCATATGGATTGCGTCCTGTTGATGGTCCTTTTGGTGATATCAAAGATCCAGATGGCTATAAACTGGCTGCAAGACGTGCAGCAGCCCTGGGTTGTGAAGGAAAATGGGCGATACATCCAACCCAGATAGCATTAGCCAACGAAGTCTTTACACCGCCTGAAGCGGAAGTTGAAAAAGCCAAGAGAATATTGGCGGCGCTCAAAGAAGCGGCGGCACAGGGTAAGGGTGCAGCTGCTTTGGACGGACGTTTGATTGATGCGGCATCGGAAAGAATGGCCAGTAACGTGGTGCGAATTGCTGATGCGATAGCTGCAAGAAAATAAATGGATTTTAAAGGCCGTATAGAAGCGGCCTTTTCACTGTAAGTATTACGATTCAAAATAAAATAATGAGTAACTGAGCAGCGTATATTCAGCAGCTGCTTAGTCACGTCAATACATGTGATTGATGAGGAAATCGAATTGAATATACATGAATATCAAGCCAAAGAGATTCTGGCGGGCTACGGGGTTAAGATTGCCGAAGGTGGCATTGCCTACAGCGTAGAGGAAGCCACGCAGCGTGCGAGAGAAATTGAAGGAGATACCTGGGTCGTTAAGGCTCAAATTCATTCGGGTGCACGGGGTAAGGCAGGCGGTATTAAAGTCTGCAAAACACACGATGAAGTTGAAGCTGCAGCTGAAGAACTGCTAGGTAAAACGCTAGTGACTCATCAAAGTGGACCGGCAGGTAAGCTATGTTCACGTGTCTATATAGAGGCAGGCACTAAAATTGCCAAAGAAATTTATTTGTCGTTCTTGATTGACCGTAGTACGGAGCGAGTTATTATGGTCGGCTCGGCGCAAGGCGGGATGGAAATTGAAGCACTGGCAAAAGAACGCCCCGAGGCCATTACCAAGATTTATATCGAACCCGCTGTTGGTTTGCAGGACTTTCAGGTACGTAAGATGGCGTTTGCATTAGGTCTTGATTCATCATTATTGAATCATGCAGTTAAAACGATCGAGGGCTGTTACCGCGCGTTGAGAGATCTTGATGCAAATATACTGGAAATTAATCCGCTGGTGGTTTCGACCAACAATGAAATTATCGCGCTCGACGCTAAAATGGCATTTGATGAGAATGCGCTTTATCGACGCCATAAAATTGCGGAACTGCGCGATAACTCGCAGGTAGATCCACGAGAAGTTGCCGCTGCTGAGGTAGGTCTCAGTTATGTAGGACTGGATGGTGACATTGGCTGCATGATCAATGGCGCGGGGCTGGCTATGGCGACGATGGATATGATCAAGCTTGCTGGCGGCGAGCCGGCTAATTTTTTGGACGTTGGCGGCGGCGCTTCGGCTGAAAGAACAGAAAAAGCGTTTCGTCTGGTTCTGGCGGATCAAAATGTCAAGGCGATGCTGGTTAATATTTTTGCCGGAATAAACCGCTGTGATTGGATTGCCGAAGGTGTTGTTCAGGCTGCCAGAAATATCGATATGAAAGTTCCACTGGTAGTCAGATTATCTGGAACAAACGTAGAAGAGGGACGCAAGATTATTGCTGACAGCGGGCTAAAAATCATAACAGCAGATACACTGGCAGAAGCGGCCGAAAAAGTTGTCGCCGCGCGTAACCAGGTTGGACAAGAGGGTTAGGAGTAAACAGTGGCGATATTAATAGATGAGAAAACACGGATTATTGTTCAAGGTTTTACCGGAAAAATAGGAACCTTTCATGCACAGGAAATGATTGAATATGGTTCAAACGTTGTTGGTGGCGTGACTCCGGGTAAAGGCGGCCAAAAGCATCTCGGTTTGCCGGTATTTAACACTGTCAGAGAGGCGGTGCAGCAAGCTGGTGCAGAGGCCAGCATTGTTTTTGTGCCACCTGCTTTTGCGGCGGATTCCATTATGGAAGCAGCGGATGCGGGTATTAAGTACTGTGTCGCGATTACTGATGGTATTCCAACGCAGGACATGATGACGGTTAAGAACTTTCTACGCCGTTTTCCCAAAGAAGAACGGATGATGTTAACCGGTCCGAATTGTGCTGGCACGATTAGTCCCGGTCGCTCCATGCTGGGTATTATGCCAGGCCATATTTATACACGAGGAAATGTTGGTGTCGTTGGTCGTTCAGGTACGCTCGGCTATGAAGCCGCCGATCAAATGCGGCTGCTCGGTATCGGTATTTCCACTGCCGTGGGTATTGGCGGCGATCCAATTATTGGGAGTTCGCATCTTGATGTGCTGGAAAAGCTGGAACAGGACCCGGAAACAAAAATTGCATTGATGATTGGTGAAATCGGCGGTCCGATGGAGGTCGATGCAGGTGTCTTCTTTAAAGAAAACATGACAAAGCCGCTGGTTGCTTATATTGCCGGATTAACCGCACCGGAGGGCCGCCGTATGGGACATGCCGGTGCAATTATTTCTTCGGCAGGTGAAAGTGCGGCTGAAAAGGTGGAAACGCTTAAAGAGCTTGGTGTTACGATCTGCCCAACCCCTTCACTGATGGGACAAACTGTGGCTGAGGTGGCGGCTAAAATCTAGTATTGCTTGGAATAAATCGAGTAAGAATAGGGTATCCATATTATGGGTACCCTTTGTTAGAGTAGCCAAAAAATGCTCACGGGCCAGTCGACGGCCAGATAAATTTTATTAGCAATCATGATTTTACAGTATTTGCTGCTTTCATGACATATGCTCTTATCATGAAAGCAGTATAATTAGTTTGAAAGATTGCAGGCTACTGATGAACAATCAAGCACTGTATCGGAGTGACAGTCTAACAACGATTATTGAAATTTTCACGTTTGTTGAAGCCAAACCCAAAGAGCCCTATTCCCAGGAGGGCAAGCGTGGTTGGTACCGGAATTGCTGTTGATCGTATTGCTAAACCTTCAACGTCTGTACCGTTTGTAGTAATCATCGTTGCGGTACCGGTATTGGGGTTAATACGAAAATAGTCACCATCGTCGTCTCCTGCATATAGCCATGTGCCGTCTGTTGTCAACGCGGATTCAGTAGATAGTCCAGTGAGCGTACCTCCGGCACCGACCAGCGACGCAACGCCCGTTGTCGTGTTTACGGTGTACAAAGAATCGTTACCTGGGTCGACACCATATAGCGTGTTACCAAGAAATGTGAGTCCGTCCAGATCCGCACCGATTGAACCATTCAGAAGCGTTGCCGCACCGGTGCCAAGATTGACGGTCCAAAGGTCATTACCTGATCTATCGCCCATAAAAGCGTCCCCTGATGCAGAGATGGCTAATCCAGGACCGCTAACTGAAACACCAAGCGCGCCTACTGCCGTACCCGCACCTGTCGTGGTATTGATGGTAATCAATTGATTGGTGCTATCATCAATGGCATAAAGTGTGTTACCGAAAAACGACAGCGCTTCAACATCGCTAAATCCAACACCGCCAACACCACCAATCGTAGTACCCGTTCCAGTCGCAAAATCTATGCTGTAAAACGTTGAGTCTGTAGTATCACCGTCCACGCCGAAACCAATCGGCGCTGTATTGGCATTGCTGGTCATGAATGAAAAAAGTAATGCGGCTACTAGTATTTGTGTATGTTTCATCTTTATTTCCTCATTAGTATCAATAGAATAGATGGACTTATACTAAGATGCTAAGTCCCTGGCTAATTATATAAAGCAATAACCGTTCCACAAATATTAATTTTGTTAAAACAAAGTGTTATGTATTTGCCTTATAAAGACAGTAAAGCTTCTCGACACTGATGAAATGGAAAGGGGTGTGGAATATGTTAAGTTCCTATCAACATTTGTGCACGATTTTCTACGTCTAGCATCTGAATGTCCGGGAGAACTTCGATGATTACTCTATGAATTATAGTGGCCAAATCCAAAGCAGCATAGGCACACTAACAGTAACGACCAGGATTTCCAGTGGCAACCCCAGCCGCCAATAGTCACCAAAACGAAAGCCGCCTGGGCCGAGTATCAATGTATTATTTTGATGACCGATGGGTGTTAGAAAAGCGCACGATGCACCTACGGCTACAGCCATCAGAAAAGCATCGGGATTTGCGTCGAGTTGATTTGCGATACCCAAAGCAATCGGGCACATGACAGCTGCAGTTGCAGCATTATTCATCACGTCTGATAATGTCATCGTGATAATCAGAATAAGTCCCAGTGCAATAGCCGTATTACCTTGCGCCAAAGATTCAAGCAATCCACGCGCAATGAGGTCGGCTGTGCCGGTGCTTTGCATTGCCCCGGCCACCGGGATGAGTGCGGCTAAAAGCACGATTACCGGCCAGTCAACGGCTTGATAAAGTGTGCGTAAGGGTACTATTTGTAGCACAGTAACCGCAAGAACGGCGCACATAAATGCAACAGCAGGTGGCAGAATGCCCATAACAATACCTCCTATGGCCAGTAGCATCGTTAATCCACTTAAAACAGCTTTGCGTTTATTGGGAATACGTAGCTTTCTTTCCGCTAACGGAACGCATCCGGTATTTTCGGCAAATTCGGCAAGTGCGTCCGGTGAACCCTGTAATAATAAAACGTCACCAGCTTTAAATTGAATAGCACGTAGCCGCGCCATCGAGCGGTTTCCTGTTCTTGATAGTGCCAGTAAATTTACACCATAACTGGTGCGTAGTTCGATTGTTTTTTGCGAACGGTTAACGAGTAATGATGCCGGTAACACAACATATTCAGCCAGAATGAGTTCGCCAGATGCCGACCGATTGTCGTTATTTTGTGATTGGCTATTGTGTAATTCCTGGTCTTCGGAAACGCTTCCTTCTTCAATATGAGCTTCTTCAAGTACGAGGCCTAAGCTTGATAGTGCATTAGCCAGCGGCTCGGCTTCGGCTTCGATGATCAGAATATCGTTGGCGTAAATTTTTCGACTTAGATTTGCCGGTGTGACCCGGACATCATTACGTATCAAGCCGACTACCTGAGCATCAGCTTCACTCAATGCTGCTTCGATTTCACGCAGGAGCATACCAACCGCTTTGCTGTCTTCGGTAACCCGTGCTTCTGTCAGATATGCACTGAGATCAAACCCTTCTGTATTAGCCTGTTGCCTTGCAGGAACTAGCCGCCAGCCAAATAAAGCGATAAATAATACACCTGCAACAGCGACAGAAAGCCCTACAGGCATAAAGTCAAACATGGAAAAAAACCCCAATTCCGTTGTCTCGGCACGAACACCAGATACAATCAAATTGGGCGGTGTGCCGATTAATGTCGTCATGCCGCCTAGAATCGACCCAAAAGCGACAGGCATAAGAATTTGACCGGATGATAAATTTAGTCGTGTTGCGGTTTGTAATGCTACCGGAATCAGAATGGCGAGTGCACCGACATTGTTCATAAAACCGGACAGCAATGCAGCTAAACCTGCCAGAGCTACTATCGAAACTGTGGTACCTGATTTTGACGGTAATAACCATTTGGTGAGCCAGTCTACGGCGCCTGAGTTTTGCAATCCCGCACTCAGAACCAGAATACAGGCAACGGTTATTACGGCGGGATGGCTAAAACCTGAGAAAGTTTCTGAATAATCAACCAGTCCGGTAATAACGCAGGTTAACAGGGCGCCGATTGCGATTTGATCATGCCGCCAACGACCCCATAAAAACAAAACTGCCGTAGTGAGTAATATACTGCAGATGAGTAATTGTTCAGTTGTTAAAAAATCATGAAACATTTAAATTTGCCGCATTACCATCCATCTTGATAAAGCATTATGAGAGCAGATGCATTTTCAACCAGTCTGGTCATACTATGCCTGTTAAATCTTAGGTCGTTGAGTTTTTTCAATTCCATGGGAAGCACTTCTTTATCGTCAAAATCAAATTGTATCAGTGACGACACATGCATGGCATTTTGATAAAAATCACCGGTTTCGTCGGTATTGGAAACCGGGTCGTGAATATCGCTGAGCACATGAATAATTTCGTTCAGTGTTTCAAACGGCAGAGCGGGTGGATAGTCGTCAAAAAAATCATCCGGTACCGGCGCGGAATTAAACGCGAAAGTTTCCAATCCAAATGCGGCTCCTACCGCCTGTGCCAGACCGCCACCTAGTGAATGGCCGGTCACGATGATCTGTCTTCCCTGGGCGCGATTGATTACATCCTGGGCGTAATCCACTGCGTCCTCAAACTGTGTATCGACGAGTCCAAATGTCAATAAGGCATCGGCGGCAGAATCCAGAAAAAATTCGCTTGTTTCATTTAGCGAGCAAGGAAAATCACACGTCTCCGTTCCACGGAAGGCAAGAGCGACTTCATCTGTATCCGGGTTATAGTAAACGGCTGCTTGCATACCAGAATTTTTGTCTTTAGTTTCAACTAAAACCCATTGATCAATAACCGTGTTGTCAAAATTATAAACCGCGTCTGAGAGTTTCGCATAAGGCAATGAGCGTCCGAGTGTATTGACAGCATGTTTTTCTTCCCGGTCGAGCATGCCGTAAGGCTTCCATGTGACATTGGGAATATAGTCGGGATTGATGTAAACAGATACAGCGCCGAGTTCAAAAACTGAACTCTCGGCATTTGCCAGAGTCATGCTGACGACATAGCGGTTAGTGCCAAATGTGGCAGGTACATCTACTTTAGGCAGCGTTAAAGTGCCGCTTACTGTAGAAAAAGATGGACTGTCTACACCGGCTGACATATCAAGTCCGGTATCGAGCAGCATAAACTGACTGGGGCTATTTTCGCCCGACCACGTTAATGTAGCGGTGTAGGCGGACGTTTCTCCCTGCTCGGCGATAATAACTCTTTGTAAACACAACAAGCCTTTCTCTGCAAGAAAGGCTGCTGGTGCGGTTTGATCCATGCAATCCGTAGTCATGGCGCGCGCTTGATCGATAGATGCAAGAATACAACTCAGGCTAATGAGTAATCCGGCAATGCTGAAATTTTTGGACATGGTTTTTTGTTGTCTATATTTATCAAATATGAACTATGAATTATAACTCCAAACATTTCTTAGTTACCATAAAGGCATTTAGAATCCGGGTATTATCTTACACGGGTAATTAAGATTGATGATTCTGATGTAAAACCATCCCACTATTGATCCAGAATGGGATTTAATTATTGGTAAGTGCTTTAGGTATCGTATCGTGTAGAAGTTGCCTGAGCCGTTTCAGAATTGAGAGTATGCAAGTAGTTGCATGATATGAATAATGATTTGTGGAGGTTTGTCTGCGAAATATTAATCTTAATTTAGATTAAGGCTCTGGTTGCTGTTTAGCATATAAGTAGCGATAAAACCATTTCGATTTTTAAAGTCGAGTATGATAACTTCTTCTCTGTTTAGGTTTTTCAAACAATAAAACATTGTGAACTATCATGAACTTACGCTGAACGATTGAGGCAATTTTTACATATTCCGTGCAATTCCAATTGTCTATGCGTCAAAGTAAAACCGGTTTCCTCAGCGCTACGTTCAATCTCATTGACGACAGGTTTTTTTATACCAATTTCCTTAACATGACCGCAGTGATCGCATATAAGAAATTGTGGTGTTTCATGTTGATGATCACACATAATGTGCGCACATGAGATGTACTGTCCGGAAGTTTCGAGTTTATGCACTAATTTTTCATTGATCAAAAAGTCTAGCATACGATAAATTGACATTACTGGTAACGATTCTTTAAAGTGTGTTTTGTATCTGTCAGCGATATCATACGCAGAAAGCGGTGTTTTTGAATTTGATAGCACAGTTAAAACGTTTTTGCGTTTGTTAGTTAACTTCACTCCGGCCACAATATAGGCCTCCTGTGGCTTTTTGGTAATTTTTCTAATCTTATCAGGCATTTGATTAATCACTTTTAGTCAATGATATCCATAACCGCGGCCGCATTTCATTTAGCTAGACTTAATCAACATTTATTGTAATTGGTTCAGCGAAAACTATTTTTAATCATCGCCGCATCAATGTTTACTTCATTTGTATCATCGATAATAACAGCGGCATATAATACTTCCAAACTTGAATGCTCAGTTACCAGCAAATAAGCATTTTGCATGAAATAATTATAAAATTATATAAAATGGGTTGAATATTGATATGATATAACATATCATTAAATTTACACAAAATAAATTAACTTATTATTATGAATAAGTAACGCTTCGATAAACTATTTTTACATAGAAAATACTAATTAAAGATATCTTTTAAAAGAATCATTTAAATTATTTAAATTAAATTTTGAAATGACATAAATCGAAAAGTGCAAAATGACGGAGCAAGTTCAATTCCAATTTATTTTAGCAAACTATTACTGTACTCAGAATGTATCTATCCGTTCGGTTAATGGCAATTACCCTTGCTGTGTTAATAAGCGGCATCTTTGCCAACAAAAAGGTTCTAGCGGAAGATGCAGCCCATGAAAAAATACACCATAAAGCTTCGTCGGCGTTAGTCGGCGATGATCCCGTGATTAAAATGGCCCCAATAAATGTTATTGGCATTACACCCAAGCAAGAACCAAAGTCGAGTGCCAGCATCCTCAGAGGTCGAACCCTGCAATTACAACAGAGTGATACGCTGGGTCAAACGTTGAATGAAGAGCTGGGTGTCAGTAACGCATCCTTCGGTCCCGGCGTAGGTGTTCCGGTTATTCGCGGACTGACGGGTTCACGTGTGCGCATCCTGCAAAACGGTATCGGTACGCACGATGCAACCAGTCTCAGCCCCGACCATGCACTGGCGATCGATACTTTGTTTGCACATGATATTAAAATCCTGCGAGGTCCCGAGACTGTTCGTTATGGCGGTAACGCAATCGGGGGTATTGTTGATGTTAGCGATGGCCGTATACCGCAGCGACGAGTAAAAAAAACCGTTAGCGGTACAGTCGAGAGTCGTTACAACACCAACGGCAACGGCACGCACTCGGCGTTTACATTAAACACCGGAAAAGACCGGTTTGCACTCAATATGGGCGGCTTTTTTCGTGATCGCAGTAATATCAAGATACCCGGTAAGGCCATTGATGAAACCTTTGCCGCGCAACAGCTCGGACTGACGGAAATATCCAACGCCAGCGGTAGAATCCCGAATACTGACAGTAGAAGCATTGGTGGTTTTACCGGTATTTCGTGGCTGGGAGACCAGGTAATGGCGGGTATGTCGGTTTCGCATACCGACAATCACTATGGCGTTCCCAGAGGTAGTCATGGTCTCGACCCGAATCATCTGGAGGGTCTGGAAACGATTTTGCCAAGACTGGACGATCTGACAGGATTTGAGGATATTTTCGGTCCGCAAGCTTTGTTTCCCAGTATCCGTATCAATATGCGGCAAACACGCTACGATTTCAAATCCGAGTGGTACGAACCGGTAAAAGGTATTGATAGCATCAGTTTTCGTTATGGTCTCGTCGACTACGGGCATACCGAGTTTGAGGGTGGATTGCCCTTTACCCGCTTTAAGAATGATGCAGGGGAAGGCCGTGTAGAAATGCATCACAGCTTAGTCAATAATCTCAGTGGCACTTTCGGTGTGCAATGGATTGACCGGAAATTTTCGGCGCTAGGTGTCGAAACATTTGTCCCTAAGACCGATCAACTGTCAATTGGCGTTTACACCACGCAAACGTATACCTTGAACAATTGGTCATTGCAGGGCGGTCTACGATTCGAGCACTCTCAGGTTAATCCTCAAGCAAACGAATTAAGGCTGAGAGGTAGTGCGCTGTCACCGGTAGCGCTGCCCAACTCCCTTGATTTTCAGGCAGTATCCGCTTCTTTAGGATTACAGTGGAAACCGCGGCAGGATTTCACTGCTACGTTGACATATAACCACGGTGTACGTCCACCGGATATCCAGGAATTGCTTTCATTCGGGCCACATTTGTCTACACGCAGCTTTGATATTGGTAATGTTCGGTTAAACAATGAAACCGCAAATATGGTCGATCTGGGTTTTGAATGGCAAACCGAGCGCATCAGTATGCGGTTCAATGGCTATTATAGCCGCACTGACGATTTTATTTTTCGGCGTAATACCGGCCTGGTTTATGAAGTTGACAACGAGGTTATTCGACAGCGTTGTGTCAGTGCTGCGGAATGTGTATCGATTTTTGCGTACGACCAGCGCAATGCTGAATTCATTGGTTACGAATCCAGAATCGATGCCACACTTTACCAGCTACCTTACGGAAATTTGTCACTGGCGTTGTTTTCAGATTATGTGCGCGGTCGTTTCGTCAGTGGCGACCGTGATGATGTACCCCGTATGCCGCCCTTGCGCTACGGCAGCGAACTGGGATTGGGTAACCCAGTATGGAATATGGCACTGCGTTATACACGGGCTGAGGCACAACGTAACCCCGGCGTAAATGAAACGCCTACGAATGGGTACCATTTATTGACTGCGTCGGCAGATTATCAGCTCAAGGCAAATCGATGGACGAATCTATGGTTTTTCGCGAAAGGATACAACTTGCTCAATGAAGAAATTCGTAACTCGGTTTCTTTTTTGCGTAATTTTGCGCCGGAACCGGGCCGCAGTTTTATTTTTGGCGTGCGTGCCACCTTTTAATCATGGCCATGAATTGTCGTAATCATTTTTTGTACCTTGCACTGACGACTGTACTGACCATTCAGCCAGTGTTTGCGCAACACTTGGATGTCGCAGTCTGGGGACAGGGTAATGCCTTATTTGCAGGTTATTGTCGTACGTCTGCGGCTATCGGCTGTGATTTGGACGGTTTAGCAGACGCATTGGGGCTACCAGACGGTACGCTACCGCCGATAGAAGCTGTAACAAATAAACCCATTTTTACAGTCGATTTTGGTGATCTGAGTGGTGGTGATTTCAGTACCCGAAACCCGGGCTTTCAATCCGTTCGTAATGCACTGTTGCCTAATGAGCTGATCAGTTATCGCGCCTTAGGTAAACTGAGATACTGGGATCCGGCAACATCCACCTGGGGTGATGCATCGCCGGATGTGCAAATTCGGTTATTTGGCGGGCTTGAAGGCAACGCTGAGGTGCTCAGTGATTTTGCTCAATGTGCCGGACAATTGCTGTGTTTTAGCGAAAACAGCTTTGGTATCGATGGCAGCACGATTTTTACCGGAAACGGCATACAGGGCAGTCCGGAATTGGTTGTCGACATTACCGATTCAAATGGCATTTTACATACGCACCTTAGCTTCTTTCTGGAAAATCAGGCTGGCGAAGTCGGTGGTCCTAGCGGTGCTTATTTGATCGAAATGCAACTCATTTCCAATGCACGTTTCTTTCCGTCTGATCCGATACTGGTCCTATTTAATGCCGGTATCGATCCGGGCGAGTTTGGCGCTGCTTTGATTGCATTAACGGGAGAAGCAGGAAACAATGAACTGCCGCAACAACCTGAACTTCCGGTCTCTATTCCTGGAGACGTGGATTTGGATGGCGATGTCGACCGAATAGATGTCGCATTGATTCTGTTGGCAGCGCAGAATAATGAAACGTTAAATACGACCAATGCGGCTTTCGATGTTGACCAAGATGGATTCATTACCCGAGCCGATGCGCTGCTGGCTAAAACGCGATGCACATTGAGGCTTTGCAGTATTCCGATTGAGGCACCGGCGACGGCGCTGAATGTTGCGGCAACTTACGACCACGCTTCGGGCATTCTGAGCCTTAACGATATCCATGTAGATGGCGGTCATTTTCGCGCGCAGTTGCAACAGCGAGATGATCTTATATTTACTTTGACGCAGCTGCAATCTGATATTTCCCGGTATGCAACACCTGTTCAGTATGATGCGGCTACTGGAATGCTTGATATTCCGGCGGTTTTTGTCAACGGAAAATTTTACCAGGCTATCCTGAAAAATACCGGAAATTCGCTTTTTGCAGTGGAATCATTTCAAGAAATTGATGCGCTACCCAATCAAATTGATTGAGAAAAAGTGATTAGCTTGACTGATTTTTAACGCTACAACCAAAACTATAACCCACCACAAAAGGAGATTGAAACATGATAAAACAGTTAAAAATAGTTTGTAACACAGTCGCTTTAATTGTATTGCTTTCAACAACACATGCATTGGCAGAAGATGATCACGATCACGAGGTACACGCAGGTGACATAAATCCATGGCGTGTAGGTGCTGAAATATTTACCGAAAACGCACTTTATGAGACCGATTTCGGCGATCTGGGGGGTGGTCCGTTTGCCACCGATGATCCGGGAATTGATGTTAACGTTGAAGAAGGCGGTTTTACACCGGGTAACTGGTTACGCTTTCAACCTGTCGGTCAGCTATTGTTTTGGGATGGTGCACAATGGACTGATGCGATACCCAACGGTGAAAGAATTGAAATCACCGATGTGCTCAGTAATGTCACTTCATACAGCGCCGACAGCGTCAGTGAAACAGCAGGGGTGATCGGTGAAGTTGATAGCAACGGCGGTGTGCACGAACATTTAAGCTTCGCAATATTCGACGCGTCCAATACACCCAATGGCAGCGCTGGCGCATATCGAATACAGTTTAAGTTGTTTGAATCGCTACCACAAAGCGATACGTCAGTTTCTATTGCTGCGTCTCCAATAGCGATTGTATTCAATCGTGGATTGGAAACCGAAAGTTACGAGCTGGCGGTATCGGCTGCAGCCGGGCTGGATGACAATTCGGTGTTTGTTGCTGAAACCGGCGTATTAACTATTCAGCGGGTTAGCGCTTTTGGCCACGTTTATAAGGTAAAGATGCAATTTACCGGTAATAATCAGTTTCAGTTGACGGAAGTTGAAGAAGTAATGGATGTCAATTAAAGCGTCCACCGGGTTAATCGATTACGATTATTATTAAAACTAAGCGAGCAGGGATATCTGCTCGCTTAGTTTGTCAGCATGACCGCGCTGAAATGCTGTAACAATCCACAGGATATTTCATCTGGAATCATAGATCGTCATAAACCGGCACAAAATAATGATTATGGTTTTTAACCGAATACCTAAATCCAGCACATTTTAGACAACTGGAACAGAGAATGTTGCCCAACTTGTGCTGACGGGGTGCAATCAATATATATCACCAATCATAACGCATCGTAACAAAAATATTGCGGCCTGGGTTTGGGATACGTCGATTCAAGGAGATATTGCTATTAGCGGCACGGTTGATACCATTAAGATGATCAACATATTTGGTATCGATAATATTATTGACTCCAGCTGTAAGAGTTAGTCCTTTAACTTTATTGCTGAATGAAGGGCGATATTGTGTATAGACATTCATAATGCTATATCCGGAAGTTTTTTGTTCGCCGTTAAAAGCTGCAACCTTATCTTGTTTCATCGCGCCAATATAGGTTACCGAAGCCAACCAATCTGAACGTTCATAAGTTAAACTGAGACGGCCATTTACTGGGGCAATACGATACAAATTGTCATTACCGCTTGTTCGTTTACCTCGCACAAAACTCATAATTCCATCTAATCGTAGATAGTCAGTAATCGTGTACCCTATTTCAAAATCAACACCCCATAAATGCGCATCTATATTTGAAAATTGCAAAGGACCCGGCCCGCCTGGCTGAATTCTTCCAGCGACCATATTGGTCAATGTATCATTAGTTGGTAAGCCTTGAATAAAATCATTCACATACCGGTAGAACGCACGTGGCGTAAAATAAGCACCGCCGCCATGTAAATTAGCTCCTAGTTCAACTTGATAAGACTTTTCCGGTTTTAAGCTTGTGTCGCCCACATAAACTCTACCATCAGCCAGACCACCAGTTGATTCTAGTGGTATCCACAGAAAACGCTCTTGGTAACTTGGTGCTCGAGTTTTACGCGCAATCCCAAACTCGAAATCTAAGTTATCGGACGCGATATAACGAAACACCGTAGACACATCGAATAAATGGTCATTTTTACTACGATCTGAGTTATTAAAACGTTCTTGTAAATTACGTACAGGCATCATCATATTCGCCATACTGGTATTAACTTGGCCGGTATTCATATGCACATAGGTGTAACGAAAACCCATCTCAAGCATTAAATCTGTGGCGATTTCTCCATTCCATTCAGCAAAACTTGAATACCTTTCTTTCGTTGAGTTTACAAAGTTATTTAAAAAGAAATTTCCATTGGTGGGATCAGAAATCGCAGAATTATTAACAGCCAGATCTCCGTCAAAGCCAATAATCAGACTACCCGAGCGTAATTCCGGAACAATAAAATGAAGATTGTACCCACCTGAGTCCAGTTTTGTTGTTGCACTACGAAAACGCTGATTGCCACCTCCAGGCCTAGGTGCCGGACGTAACAAGTGATTACTCATGAGATGGTCGCCACGATTAAAAAAACCATTAAATTTAACCTTAAGATTATTTGATAGCGCACCTTGATAACCAATATTTCCCAGATGAGTTCGAACGTAGCCAATATCCATCGGTAAAGATGGGGTGCCGGTATTACCAGTGTCCTTATAATCATAATCAAACGATATTTCATGATCTCTACTAGGCCTAAATGCGTATCCAGCTGATATTACATCCCGTTGATATTCACTCGGCCTAACTTTTTTATTATCTTTAAACCTATAATCCTCACCTTTTTCAGTATTGCCACTTACATGGAACCGATGTTTATCGTTCGATAGACTCATTAAACCGCCAAAATAGCGACCAGTATCAACTGAGCTAAAGCCAGAATTAACAAAACCATTTACTTCTGACTTTGCACTGCTACTAAATTCACTTCGACGCGAATTAATCTCAATCGCACCTCCTATTGTTTCCATTCCGGCACTAACTGGCGCAATACCACGATAAACCTTAATACTTCTAACCATTGATTTAGGAACAGTACTGGAACGTGTATCCATCGCATTTGGGCCAACCTCTTGAACGCTTATACCATTTAGTTTTACGCCTAGCCTGTTTCCAAATAATCCTCGATACTGAGGAATATTAGTTAGCGGTCCATTACTATTAACATTCCCGCCCGGTATCCGTTTTAGTAGCAGTGCTGAATCCAATGCACCACCAGATTCTGGAGTTACACTTACTTGATTAGACTGTATTCCTTGCCCTTCAATTGTAATTGTCGGCATTAATACCGGCTCAGCTGACACTTGTAACGATAGACTCAACCCAACAATAACAATCCCTTGCATTAATATAATTTGTTTCATTGCATTTCTTACCTGAGATGGCATTTTTTGTAATATAGAAAGACCAGAAATTGGTCTGGCAATAGCTTGTACAAATAAAAAACTATTTTGACCAAATTTGCTGCCTTTATCGTAAAACTTAGAGAAAACGATTTAGACTAGAATGAATGAGATGCGCAGAAACCAACTTAGCTTATGAAGAAGCTATTATTAATGCGTTAGCACCAATTACTGCATCAAGCTGGCGTTAACTTTAAGCGGCTTTCAAGAGAAATATTTCCACTGTGCCAGCTCATAATTGAGAAATACGACTAACCAAACATTTCTATATTGAATACTGGGAACTGGAACAGTCTAGTCTAGGGTTCTAGCTGGGAAGAGTTCGGGGAGGATGAAACGGAGAATCTGGAGTAGATTCTGGAATTTGGAAATAAATAAATTGAGCTAGAGTCTCTTTACCATCCACTGTGGGCAATAATGGTAGTTTAGTTAAGAGAAGCGGTAGATATACGGTATTAAAACAAGTGTGTACTGAAAGATCTAAATTCTCTTCTTCAGCTAATCTATTATGCGGATATTCGCCATGTGTGATTTCTTCAACTGAAGGGGAGTGTTGATGGCAATGATTCGATTCGTGCATAAAAATCTCACCATACATTGCCGCAGTAAAACCGTTTGTCAATAGACTGACAAATAGTATTAAAACTACGGAATTAATAGTAAAAAATCTACGCATAAAGTCTCTGCAAAATTTATTATCAGTAACAAATAAACTTTTGTACTGAATATTAAAAATATTATTTCATCAAGTAATACTTATGACAATGTGACATATCGTCGCACTAAGAAAGATCTAATTTCTCGAGTATCTTAACGGCCTCAGCCAAGTGCGGAATTTCAAGAATTATTTCACTTAGCTTTTTAGGGTCTGTCACGAAATTTGGAAAAATTGATTTTGTTGTAATGGACTTCAGCAATTTTATGAAAATTTGTTTTGGTATTGTGAATGCAATGTCAAAATGACGGTGATTACAATGAGTTTTATCCGTTTGGTACGATTTTAGCCGCACTAACTCCTTTAAGAAAAAGCCAAGCCAGGCGAATCGAGTACTAAATCCGTCTAAGATTGAAGCTGATCGCAGCCATAAATGCGGCAAATTGATTTTTGGCGATGCCACGATAAGGTAACCTGTGAATTGCGCTTGGAGAATAAGCGTTCATAAGGCATTCTCAGGTGGCTGAACCGGCGGTCTTTGTCGTGATTCTTAGCCAGCGTGGTTTATCATGATTGCCGCCAGATGGGTACTTCGTTTTGCAGCGGTATGCCGCGCGGGTTTTGTACAATAGCCTTTGTCTGCATAGACCGCACCCTGATTGGGACACACATGTTTCAGGCCTTTTGCGCCAACGACGTTTGCGGGCCAGCTATCTTGTTTCGCCCAATCCAAATCCACGCAACCACTTGCCGCTCACGTTCTCCCTCAAAAATCGCTCACATTCCCGGTCACTCAAATCTTCCATAAACTGCAATAGCAGACAATAAAACAGCCACACTATGACGTAACCTTCCCGACCAAAATCCGACGATACTCCAGATAAACAGCATTCTATAAACGAATCGTTTAGCACCTGCTTAAAATAACGGTAAGGATGATCCGCTGGAATCAACACTTCCAGTGAAACCATTGCGATTTGATGGGAGGTTGGACTGGCTTTCTCCATGAGTACGTGACTCCCTATGTTAACAATCCAATGCCTCACATGTGCTTATTTCAAAATGTCCAGGTATTTCGGGACAGGCCCATAAATCCCATTTGGCATCGGAATATCGACATAAGGAAATAGGCTAGAAAATCTGTAGTTTTCCCTTATATAAAGGGCTTATAAGCTTGTTATTGTTGCATATATTCGATGACTTGTTGAAATCCGGGTTATTTGCCAATCAGTCAATTTTATGTCAGCAACATACCAGCTTAAGTTATTTATTTCAGCCCTGTTAATCTTCAGCTTCAGTGTTGAAGCAACAAGCAGTTCAAATGAACTGCTGGGACTGAATATCGAAGAGTTGATGAATATTGAGGTAACTACTGCTTCAAAACATTCACAAAAGTTGTCTCAGGTATCATCAGCTGTTTTTGTGATTACTCAAAATGATATTCGTCGCTCGGGTGCAACCAGTATTCCGGAGGCTCTACGAATGGCACCGGGTGTTCAGGTGGCACGAATTGGTACCGATAAATGGGCCGTTAGCATTCGGGGGTTTAATGGCCGGCTATCCAACAAGCTACAAATTTTGATCGATGGGCGCAGTGTTTATACACCTATTTTTTCTGGTGTGTTGTGGCAACAGCAGGATACGCTACTAGAAGATATTGAACGAATTGAAGTAGTAAGAGGCCCTAATGCGACGACATGGGGTGTAAACGCAGTCAATGGTGTTATTAATATTATTACCAAAAAAGCCATTGATGCCCAGGGTTTACTGCTTACTGCGGGTGGCGGCAGTTTTGAGCAGGGTTTTATGGGGTTGCGTTATGGCGGAAAAATTAATGAAAATACTCCCTTTCGTGTTTATGCAAAGGTTTTTAAAAGAAATAATACATCAACTCTTTCAGGTGAAAATGCTCAGGATACCTGGCGTCAGGCTAGAATGGGTTTTCGTCTTGATCATACCCGCGGTATAGATGAATTTACATTGCAAGGAGATGTTTTTCATAATGATATCGGCGACCAAATTGTTAAACCCATCATTACTGCGCCCTTTTCACAGATGCAGACTGCTAGCGGCAAGGACACCGGAGGTAACATACGCTTGCGCTGGACACGGACTATGTCGGCGCTTTCTTCAGTCATGCTACAAGTCTATTACGATCGCAATCGGTATAATTTATCGCCGGTTGTAGACTTTGATGCAGAGAGTTTCGATATTGATTTTCAACACCGCTTTCCTTTTATGGAGCGCCATGATTTTACATGGGGTGTGAATTATCGTCTCTATAATAATCGTGTTTTTGACGGAAACTTAATCACATTCAATCCTCGTCGTAAAACGGATCATCTAGCAAGCGCATTTATGCGAGACGAAATTACGCTAATTCCCGATCGTTTGAAATTAGCGTTAGCCGTAAGGCTTGGTTACAACGATTTTACTGGTTTTGAAGCGCAACCTGATGCACGATTGATGTGGACGCCCACGCATCAAAGTTCGGTTTGGTTGTCGGTATCCCGTGCGGTTCGAGTACCGTCCCGATCAGAAAATATTCAACTCAATGTAAGAGCCTCACAAAGTTTACCTGGGCTGCCAACATCTCCGTTTCCCATTTTGGCACAGATACAGGGCAGTGGAAAATCCCGTTCAGAGAAATTAATTGCCTATGAACTGGGTTTCCGGCATCAATTCACGCCGCAGGCAACTATAGATGTTGCGGGATTCTTTAACGACTATAGTCAGCTACGTGACTTTAATCTAGGTCGAATTTCGTTGGGATCGGGACCATTGCCACATCTTGTGCTGCCTGTATTGGATTCAAACAATGCATCGGCTTATTCGTATGGAGTTGAATTGTCAGCGGATTGGAGAGTGCGTAAAAACTGGCGTTTACAGGGAACTTACAGTTATCTTCATATCCACACTTCGGCTAATGCATTATCTAAGCAATTTGATGCGACAACAGCTGGCGCACCGACAACAAATCCAAACCATCAGGTATCACTGCGTTCAAATTATGATGTGTCAGAAAGACTAGAACTCAATTTTTGGTTGCGCTATGTCAGTGCACTGCCGTTTTACAATATCAAGGATTATGTAACTTTGGATGCTAAATTAGCTTGGAGGCCGGTAAAAGACGTCGAGTTTTTTATTGTTGGGCAAAACCTGTTGCGTAAGAATCATAGAGAGTTTCAATCCGGCTTTATTCCCACTGTACCCTCGCGTATTCCGCGCGGGATTTACGCCGGTGTAAGATGGCATTTTTAATCAGAAATGATGGTGATTTTATTTGTGAAGCAGATTAGTTCTACTGAAAACGCGCATGTAATTTTCTGCTTTTGCCTTAGCCAAAATGTGTTGCGGAAGGCGGGGGTTGTCGGATAGAAATTTTAAATCGTCCTGTACTAAGATGACATGACCTCTGGGTATTCGGAGGTCATGGTCGTGTTAACAGAGTAAGAGCGGATTATTTACTGATATTTCGCCTGATCTACAACCCAGGCTCTGCCGCCGATGCCTTCGCCACGATAGCGTTT
>JAUIIB010000052.1 GCA_030431985.1 Gammaproteobacteria bacterium | reverse complement strand
TGCTCCTAGTACGAGAGGACCGGAGTGGACGCACCTCTGGTGTACCGGTTATGACGCCAGTCGTATCGCCGGGTAGCTAAGTGCGGAAGAGATAACCGCTGAAAGCATCTAAGCGGGAAACTCGCCACAAGATTAGACTTCCCGAGGATATAATCCTCCTAAAGGTTCGTCGAAGACTACGACGTTGATAGGTCGGGTGTGGAAGCATAGTGATATGTTAAGCTAACCGATACTAATTGACCGTGTGGCTTGATCCTATAATTTTAAGACTTTTATCTATCATTGAAATTCAATGTAATGTTAATCTAACCAATACTTTTCAAAATATAATCGAATATACAGTTTCGCTTGGTGGTCATAGTACTTTGGAACCACATCTTCCCATCCCGAACAGAACTGTGAAACGAAGCTACGCCGATGATAGTGTGTCAACGCATGTGAAAGTAGGTTACCGCCAAGCATATTAATGTAAACCCCTCAATTTTTATTGAGGGGTTTTTTTTTGTGCACCCAGCATGGGCGCACTCTAGTGGGCGCAAGTCCCACCGTAAGTTGATCACAGCGAACGAAGAGAAGCGCAACTGGATGAAGGTGATTGATTGTGAGAAGGAAGCGTGGAAGCGAGTGGGCCATAAGCCATGAAGCTCTAGTGATCATCCTTGGTGTTAACAAGCTAAAGGGCCTGTCACGAAATTAAAAAATGCTGAGTTGTTGCAAAGGATTTCAGTAACTTTGCTAAAATTTATTTTAGTATTGCATATACAACATCTAACTGTTGGTGATTGCTTCTCCTCGGTGGTCACAATGAACTAAAACTGTCTCTTAGACAGTTAACCTATTCTGTCTAATTTACGCTGACGGGGGTACATGCGACCTATATAAATTATGCGTTTGATACGGGAATGATGAGAGTTGCAAGTTGGGTGGAAGCATGAGGTGATCTAATACTGTTTGTACTCGATATTTACCCGTTTCAGAATATAGAAGAAAAATCAAATATCACTCTGTCTGCTGGATACGGCAATTTCCTGTAATTGTAATATATAATACCTTCTTGCCGATTATTGCCGGACGTTCCGATAAAAACTGGACATCTGTTTTTTTGTTTTATTAAGAGGGCATGAAAAACTAGACTACAATGGTACAGCTTTAGAGCAAATTACTGAACTGGTCGATTTCTTTAGCTTCAGCGTTAATGAGTAGTAATGTTATAAATTTGAAAATGAGAGGCGATCGGGCTCTTTATTCAAACTAGGAAGCCAGTTCTGAATGCCGAATATTTGCAGATCAATGTTGAAAGATACTGGTGCGTGATATGTGATGCGGCGAATGACCGGTCGTTAAGCGTACTGATTTTACCGCTTGCCTTTGATGATAGTTTTTGCTTAAGCTATTTTTGATAGATAACAGAAAACATAAGGGGTAAACGTAGTAATGGGATATTGGTATTTAGCCATTGCCATTGTTGCTGAAGTAATTGCCACGAATGCTCTAAAGGCTTCGGATGAATTTACAAAGCTTATTCCAAGTATTATCGTCGTGATTAGTTACAGTGTGGCATTTTATTTTCTAGCGCTTGTTTTAAGAACGATTCCTGTAGGGGTGGCTTATGCTATTTGGGCGGGTGTGGGAGTCGTTCTGGTTGCACTGGTATCGGTAGTCATCTTTAAGCAGATACCGGATATCCCGGCGGTAATAGGTATGACACTCATTATCTGCGGTGTAGTCATAATCTATGTTTTTTCAAAAACTGTAGGGCGTTAGTATGTTTAATTTTTTTGTTTCATAAAAATAAAGGGTTGTCGGTACGGTTTACATCAAAAAAATTATTTTTAGAACCTTATCTATAAGTTGTTGTAATTATAGTTAATTATTGCTTATGGTATGAATATTGCTTATAAATACTAATGTAAGCGATTTTTTTGTCGTTTTATTGTTTAACAAGTATAGAAATTAAGGAAAAGCAATATGAGAATTATAATTAAAACCGGAATAATTATAGCCGGGTTGGGTTTGATTGGATCGTTATCCGCCGACCCAATTACTTGGAATACGAACTCAGGTGCTGCGTCGTGCACTAGTGGTATAGGTAACAGTTGTTTATTTAATAAGGATGGCTATACACTTAAAGCTCATGCTTACTCGACAACTAATAATAGTGGAACGGGTGCATTTGAAAAAGCCACATTGACTGTTTGGGGTGGTGGCCTGGGTGTTAAAAATCCCGATCAAAGTAATGAAAATTCAAGTCCCCATCACGCGCTTGACGATAGAGGTAGAGATGAGCTAATCGTATTTGAAAACAATAAGTCAGGCTATGCATATACAGGTTTTAAAATTGGCTGGCGTCGTAACGATTCCGATATCAGCGCATGGGTAGGATCGCTTACTGCTGGTTATGATTTCACAGGTGTCAAGTTCTCAGATCTAATAGGCTTGGGGTTTACAAAAACTAACTTCAGTAATGTACCGGTAAACAATCTGCGCTCTTTAGGATCACAGGTTGGCAACTATCTGATTCTTGCGCCGCGAGACGACGGAAATTCGGAGTACGTCAAGATCAAAGCAATTAGCGGGGAAACGCCAAATCAAGTTCCCGAACCAGGAATGCTGCTATTATTTGCGACCGGATTGGTGGGGTTATGGGTAGGCAAGAATCGGTTGATCGGTGCTAACAGCCGATTCTAAATTCGGTTTTTGTGCAGATCCGACGTTGAAATGCCGGGCTGTTAGCTCCGGCATTTTTATATAGGCCTGCTTTCATAATGGATTTGGAGTTTTTTAGTAGGTTCGTATAAAACCTATCGTCACTTTTTTGTGCGCTCGATGATGCCGGTATGAAATATCGGTCGTCCATTTTTGCGTTCCTTCAAGAAACGTTTTAACGGATCGTGAATGACCTTGAAAGCGATTTCTTCCCAGGGTATGTTCGCTTCATTCATCAATTCAACTTCGCTGCTTTCTATACCTGGGCTAAAATCAAGGTCGAGCAAACGTGCACGGAATAATACATAGACCTGACTAATATGTGGCAGGCTATATACGGCGTACAAATCGCCGATCTCAACACGGGCATTAGCTTCTTCAAGCGTTTCGCGAGCAGCAGCTTGCGCCAGCGTTTCGTTGTTTTCCATGAATCCTGCTGGTAGCGTCCACCAGCCAATTCGAGGTTCAATTGCTCGGCGGCAAAGTAAAACTCTATCGCCCCATTCAGGTATACAGCCAACGACTACTTTAGGGTTTTGATAGTGAATTTCTAGGCACTGCGTACAGATGTATCTAGGTAATGTGTCGCCTTCCGGAATACGGAGTTCGACGCTTGCGCTGCAGCTGCTACAAAATTTCATAATACTTCCATGTATTACAGGTTGTTGCTGACAGTAAAAAATCTTTCGGCGAGTTGATTACCCGCATCATCGGTTAATATAACCCGCCACGATCCGGTACTTTTTGTGTTGAGTAACTTGTTCGCATATGTACGCCAGTTGTTACCATTTATTTGGAGTGTTGTTTTTGCGACTGGCTTCTCTTTATAATACCAGTTGACAGTAACTGCTTGGCCGGCAAAATTTCGCAGCTCGACAAAAAAGTAAATACTTTGAGACGTATCGTTTTTTAACTGAATCTGGTCAATCTTATCTACCGGCTCGCGTTGTTGTATGGCATGGGTCAATTGCGCTCTGATGACCTGTTCATGATCATCAGTTTCAGGTGCAGCTTGTGGCGGCACTTTACCATCATGGTTTTGTTGAGATTCATTTTCCTGTGTAGTTGTTTTAGATTCCGGTTTAAGATCGGGCTTTGGAATATATATTTCCGGAATAGCGATTGGTTTGGAATCAGGAGCGATTAGCTGATTTGTATCGGCTATTTCGTTATCATGTTCGGTGGTAGGTTTGTCAGGTGGAGTAAATGGATCTACAGAAACATAGTCTTGCGTCGATTTTGTGGAGCTTGCATCGCTGCCCCGTGGCGGATCATGCTCGGTTTTAGCGGCGTCATTATCTGGTGCTTCGGGATGCTCAACGACTACATTAATTTGATCATTGTTTTGATGCCACAAGAAATAGCCGATTGTACCCAGAATTGCGGTAAACAGTAGTAACACCACAGTAATTTTACGCCAGTCGAACGGTGGTTTTTCCAAAATAGCGTGTGCGTCCAGGTCGGGTGGACTGTGTTTGGCAGTTTCCGTTTCTTCGGTTTCTCCGGGGCCTTTGGTTTGCTGTATATTTATGCGGATTTTCAGTTTGTTATCTGACATATTAGATCGGGTAACGGGTCAGTAAAGTAGTGTCACGTAAGAATTATACAGGAGAGAGAAGGTGTACGACTACGCATGGTACGCATTAACTTGGGCACGATATCGTATTTCTATTTTACAATAGATGTTTGTCTGTATCAGTAAACTTGGTGACAAAAATGATGGAAAAAATATAGGGTGAGACACGCGTTGGAAGATATTCAAAAGCAACTTGCTGCATTGCGGGAGCAGATCAAACGCTATGATTATCAATACTATGTACTGGATACACCGACCGTTCCAGATGCAGAATATGATCGTTTATTTCGAAAATTACAGCGAATCGAACAGGAATATCCGCAGTTGATTACACCTGAATCACCAACCCAACGTGTTGGCGGTGCGTCATTAAAGGTGTTTGCGCAGATTACGCACGATACGCCTATGCTGTCATTGGCAAATGCTTTCGAGACTGATGAAATTGAAGCATTCGACCGGCGGATTCGAGAAAGCCTTCAGGTCAATGCGGTAGAATATGCTGTCGAACCTAAATTTGATGGTTTAGCTGTAAGTTTACGCTATGAGAATGGTGTTTTTAAAACAGGTGCGACACGTGGAGACGGCCATAAAGGCGAGGATATTACGCTCAATTTACGTACGGTTAAGGCTATTCCGCTGTCTTTATCAGGCGATAGTGTTCCTGAGTTGCTGGAGGTGCGTGGAGAGGTTTTAATGCTCAAAGCTGACTTTGTCCGATTAAATCAGCAGTGCCTTGAGAAAGGCGAAAAACAATTTGCCAATCCCCGCAATGCCGCTGCAGGCTCGTTGCGGCAGCTTGATTCGGCAATTACCGCCCAGCGTCATTTGATGTTTTTTGCCTATGGAGTTGCGCCAAATTCGGATGCCCGTGTGCCGCAGGATACGCACAGTGCCGTTTTGGCATATCTTGGAAAGCTTCATTTTCCGGTTGCGCAGGAATGTACCGTGGTAAGCGGTTGTGCAGCATTGATCAATTATTATCGGAGAATCGGTGAGCGGCGTGAGCAGCTGCCTTACGATATTGACGGCGTTGTATATAAAGTCAACACATTGGCATTGCAGACCAAGCTGGGCTTTGTGTCGCGTGCGCCACGTTTTGCTTTGGCGCATAAATATCCGGCTCAGGAAGCGCTAACGCATTTGCTTGACATTCAGATACAGGTAGGAAGAACTGGGGCATTGACGCCCGTTGCACGGTTGGAACCTGTTTCCGTTGGTGGTGTAACCGTTACTAATGCTACATTACATAATGCCGACGAAGTTATTCGAAAGGACGTGCGTGTTCATGATACGGTGGTTGTGCGTCGTGCAGGTGATGTTATTCCGGAAGTTGTATCCGTTGTGATGGATCAGCGTCCGAAAAATACACAACCATTCATTATGCCGCAGCACTGTCCGGTGTGTGGTGCGAAGGCAGTACGCATACAGGGAGAAGCGGTTTCACGTTGTACTGGCGGTTTGTTTTGTCCCGCACAACGTAAGCAGGCTATTTTACATTTTGCATCGCGCCGGGCATTGGATATAGAGGGGCTTGGTGAGAAACTGGTTGAGCAGCTAGTTGATCATGCGATTGTCAAAACACCGGCCGACCTATATCAGCTGGGGATACTTGCATTGGCGAATTTGGAACGTATGGCTGAAAAATCTGCCGGTAATATTTTGACAGCGCTGGAAAAAAGTAAACAAACAACGTTGACACGTTTTATTTATGCACTGGGTATCCGCAACGTTGGCGAAGCAACTGCTAAAGACCTTGCGCGTTATTTTGGCAGCTTAGATCGCCTGATGGATGCTGATATAGATAGTTTGCTGCAGGTAACGGATGTTGGTCCCGTTGTTGCACAGAGTATTCTCGATTTTTTTGCTGAATCTCATAACAAGGAGGTGATCGAGCGGTTGCGAGCCAGTGGTGTATGTTGGGAAGAAGTTCCCGGGGAGGCTAATTTGCGGCCTGACACTCATTTTATAGCTGGTAAAAGTTTTGTTTTGACCGGTACATTACCTAATATGACTCGGGATGAGGCACGGGAGCATATCGAAATGCACGGTGGTAAGGTAATTGGCAGTGTTTCCGGAAAAACCGATTATGTCGTGGTGGGAGAAAATCCAGGTAGCAAGCACGAAAAGGCTGTCAGGTTTGGTGTCAAATTACTTGACGAAGACCAATTTAAAGCATTACTCCAATCTTTTTGATTTATGCTAACACAAGAAAAAGCTGAACAAATTCTGCAAGCTGCTGATTTAATCTACTCAGCAGAAGTAATCGAACAAGCCATACAGCGCCTTGCAGATGAAATTACCGCAGAGTTGTCTGGTCAGTATCCGCTGGTACTGTGTGTAATGAAAGGTGCCGCCGTATTTGCCGGACATTTATTGCCGAAACTGGTTTTTCCGTTAAATTTTGATTATATCCAGGTATCGCGTTACCATAACGCCACCAGCGGTGGTGACATTGATTGGTTAATAAGACCTCAGAACGATTTTCAAAACAGATCAGTGTTGGTCATTGATGATATTCTTGATGAAGGCCTGACGCTGGCAGCAATCCGTAAACAAGTACTTGATAGGGGTGCCCGGTCGTTTTATGCAGCAGTATTGGCTGACAAGGAAATTGGTAAAACCAAGCCATTTCACGCTGATTTTGTCGGATTGCAGTTACCGAACAGGTATGTGTTTGGTTTTGGTATGGATATTTATGATGCCTGGCGCAATTTGCCGGCAATTTATGCGCTACATTCTGAACCGGGAAAATAACTGATGCTGGCAATTATCGGTGGAAGTGGTATGGCGCAGTTATCGTACCTGGAAATAGCGCATCGTCAAATTATACGCACGCCGTATGGCGAACCGTCCGGTCCTTTTACCTTTGGTAACGTGAATGGACAAGATATTGTTTTTCTTGCACGACACGGACTTGGACATACTATACCACCGCATCAGATTAATTACCGTGCAAATGTATGGGCGCTACATTCACTAAAACCTAAATTTGTCGTTGCGGTTGCTGCGGTTGGCGGTATACGGAGTGATTTAAAACCCGGTACTCTGATTATTCCCAGCCAGATTATCGATTATACGTATGGGCGGGATTTTACTTTTTTTGACAGTACCGAACAGCCGGTTACACATGTCGACTTCACCTATCCTTATTGCACAGTAACGCGGGAAAAGCTGCTCGAAGCCGCACGGCAGGCCGAAGAGCCCGTCATCGACGGCGGGGTTTACGCTGCCATGCAAGGTCCACGGCTGGAAACCGCAGCCGAAATCAATCGGATTGAACGAGATGGTGGTGATATAGTAGGAATGACCGGAATGCCAGAAGCCGCGTTGGCCAGAGAACTGGGGCTGAATTACGCGACACTTGCAGTTGTCGCCAACTATGCTGCCGGGCGCGGTACGAGTATAGAGACGATTCCGCTAAAAGAGATTTATACCGTATTAGAAGAAGCAATGGTGCGTGTAAGAAATATCATTGAATATTGGGTACAGTGCAATGGCAATAAAACAAGTACTTAAAATGGGTGATCCGCTACTGTTGGAAGTGGCAAACCCGATTGAACGATTTAATACGCCTGAGCTGAATGCTTTGATTCAGGATATGAAGGATACAATGGCCGCACTTGATGGTGCGGGACTTGCCGCACCGCAAATTGGCGTTGGCCAGCAGGTCGTGATTTTTGGTTTTAAAGAAAATCAACGTTATCCCGATGCGAATGAAGTACCCTTTACGGTTCTCATCAATCCACAGCTCACACCACTTTCCGATGAAATGGAGGAGGATTGGGAAGGATGCCTCAGTGTACCCGGTCTACGTGGAAAAGTGCCGCGTTATACCAGTTTGCGCTATCAGGGTTTCGATCAGCACGGCAATACCATTGATCGGCAGGTGGATGGCTTTCATGCGCGGGTGGTGCAGCATGAATGCGATCATTTACAGGGTATTTTATATCCGATGCGTGTCAGAGATTTTCGCTCATTTGGCTACACAGAAGTGTTGTTTCCAGCGTGCGTTCTGGAAGATTAACCAGTTTGATCGAGCCAGTGTTCAAGGCCTTGTGTATTCAGCTTGATGTCTGAACCGATTAGATCGGTAATTTCGGTTTCGGATAGCGTGCAGCCATGCTCGCGGATACGATGTAGTAACATGGATTGTAGTGCTGACGATATTGCCGCAAACCGGACAGTGTTACCGGTGCTGGAAGACGTATTGCGTGCAATGTCTACATGGGCATCAATCAGTTGATGCATGGACTCGGCGTGTCGGGACAGATGTCCGATACGACTGTAGTGGGTAAGGAATGCATAATCAGGGTTAAAGTCCATGATCCGTTCCAGTGAGGCATGTGCGGCGATTGGGTCGAACTGTACCGGTGTTGTGGTTGGAAAAACAAATTCCATACCGTTGACATCAAGTTCACGGTAGGAAACGCCGAATGTATCGCCAGTAAAAAACGCATTGCTGTATTCGTCGTAAATGCAGTTATGGTGACGCGCGTGTCCGGGCGTATCGATAAACAACAGTGAGCGGCCATTCAGATCGATGCGGCTTTGATCGGGTGCTTCGATAATGCGTTGTTTGTCTATAGCGTGAATTTCTCCGTAAACCCGTTTGAACTCTACTTCTCCATATACGGCCATTGCTCCGGCGACAAGCTTTTCCGGATTCGCCATGTGACGAGCACCACGAGGATGTACGACCAGTTTTGCATTCGGAAAACGGCGCATGCACTCGCTGGCACCGCCGGCATGGTCGAGATGAATATGGGTGAGAATAATATAATCGACATTCTCTATGGCAAGGTCTTTTTCTTCGAGAATATTTACAACATCCGGAATGGAGGACGTGGTACCGGTGTCAATTAGCGCAATCCTGCCATATTCATTAATGAGGTGAATAGATGCACGTCTAGGCCGGTGGAATTGTGCGTCAATGGCACTGATTCCATTCGCGTAGTCGGTGACAAGTGAAGCCGTCATTTGTGTGTCTAACTGCATATTAGTAGAAGGATAAATCACAAGATTAATTGGCTTGTCTGAGCTGATCTAGAATTGCGGGGTTTTCCAGTGTTGAGATATCTTGCGTGATAGCTTCACCTTGGGCCAGAGCACGCAATAGGCGACGCATGATTTTACCGGATCTTGTTTTAGGCAAATTTTCACCAAACCGGATCTCATCAGGTTTGGCGATCGGTCCGATTTCTTGTGCTACCCATTCTCGTAATTGTGAAACAATTCCAGCTTTGCTGTCCTCCTGTGGAAAATCGCCCTTCAAAACCACGAAGGCAACAACCGCCTCGCCTTTGACGTCATGTGGTTTCCCTACGACCGCAGCTTCTGCAACCAGAGGATTGGCAACCAGTGCGGATTCTATTTCCATGGTGCCGAGACGGTGACCGGATACGTTGAGTACATCATCTATGCGTCCCATGATCCAAAAATAACCATCTTTATCGCAGTATGCGGAGTCACCTGCCAGATAATATTGCCCATTTGCAATTTCTTGCGGGAAGTATGTTTTTTTAAAACGTTCAGGATCATTCCAGAGTGTTCTGACCTGCGACGGGAATGGTTTTTTGATGACCAAAAAACCACCTTCGCCGGGTTCGATGTCCTGACCGTTTTCATCAACAATTGCTGCAGCAATACCCGGTAATGGTCGGGTACATGACCCTGGTTTGAGTGATACCACACCTGGAAGCGGCGCAATCATGTGACTGCCTGTTTCAGTTTGCCACCAGGTGTCGACGATCGGGCAGCGGGAACGCCCGACCTTTTCGTAATACCACATCCATGCTTCAGGGTTAATCGGCTCACCAACCGAGCCGAGCAACCTCAATGACGATAAATTGTATTTTTCGGGTAGATCCGCACCAAGCTTTACCAGTGACCGGATCGCAGTTGGAGCGGTATAAAAGGTCGTGACTTGATGTTTATCGACGATTTCCCAAAATCTTCCGGCATGCGGATAAGTCGGTACGCCTTCAAAAATAATTTGAGTTGCACCCATCGCAAGGGGGCCGTAAGCGACATAACTGTGACCGGTAATCCAACCCACATCTGCGGTACACCAGAAAATATCAGAAGGTTTGTAATCAAAAACCCATTGCATACTGACCATGGTACCAAGTAAGTATCCTGCACTGGAATGTTGGACCCCCTTAGGTTTGCCCGTCGAACCCGAAGTATAGAGCGTAAACAGTGGATGCTCGGCATTAACCCATTCCGGCTCGCAGTCGTTGCTGGCGTTTTGTGTAATGTCATGCCACCAGACATCGCGTGCTGGGTCAAATGGAACATCCGATCCTGACCGTTGATAAACAATAACCTTTTTAACCGATTCAGTCCCACCCATACTAATGGCTTCATCGACGGTTGCTTTTAGCGCATGCCGCTTGCCGCCGCGTACCTGCTCATCAGCGGTGATAATAGCCTTTGCACCTGCATTGGTAATACGCTCATGCAGGCTTTTTGATGAAAAGCCGCCAAAAACTACCGAATGAATCGCGCCGATACGTGCGCAGGCCTGCATTGCGACGACAGCCTCAATACGCATAGGCATATAAATAATGACACAATCGCCCTTGTCAATCCCGAGGGCCTTTAAGGCGTTGGCAAGTTTGCAGACGCGTTGATGCAGGTCGCGATAAGTTGAGCGGATAGTTTCGCCTTCGTCGGATTCAAATATAATTGCAGTTTTATCAGGTTGTGTTGCTAGGTGACGATCCAGACAATTAAAAGACACATTAAGTTCGCCGTCACTAAACCACTGAAAGAAAGGCTGATTACTGTCATCCAACGTTTGTGTAAAGGGTTTATGCCATAGAATATATTTTTTAGCCTGTTCAGCCCAAAATTCCTGATGATTTTTTTCTGCTTGAGTACATAATTGTTGATAGGCTGCTGATCCCGAAATGTTGCCCTGCTGAGCAAAATCTGTAGTGGGTGGAAAAAGGCGTGACTCATTCAATATGGACTCAATCGTAGGCATAGTTTAACTCCGGTATATAGATCTGAATGTGATACTTGGATTAGATTGGTTTTTAACTGATTATTTCTATCTATGAAGGTTTGAAAATTTAAATAGAATACGAAGCTGTGTTGCGTATTTAATGTACAGTATTTTGGAATGTATCAGTATTTAATTGTTTGCTGATAAGCGCTGATGGGATTGTACCATTGACGTGGGGAGGAAATACAATTTGATGAATATAAGAGAGTAACTATCCATTCTTGTATCTGTGGCAGATAGTCGTATGTTAAAGAAAATTAATGTTTCCGACGCCTGTGTAGGAATGTATGTCCACAAAATCTGTGGTAATTGGATGGATCATCCGTTTTGGAGGCGCTCATTTCATCTATCCGATCAGTCGGATCTGGAGAAATTACAGCATAGTGGTGTAGAAGAGTTATGGATAGATACCACTAAGGGATTGGATATCCCAGATTCGGAGCCCAAGCCAAAAGCGGAGAAACCGGTTTCATATGCTCGAATACCGATTACAAAGAAGGCCGAGAAAGTGCCTTTTGATGAAGAAATACAGGTGGCCAAGAAAATTCACCAAAAAACTAAACAGGTGGTTAAAACATGTTTAGTGAAGTACGGATGGGGCAAGCAGCGCATGTTGAGGAAGCGGCTGGGCTTGTTGATGAAATTACGGAATCGATGTCACGAAATATCGATGCAATGCTCAGTTTGTCCCGGTTAAAAAATGCTGATGAATACACATATTTGCATTCGGTGTCAGTTTGTATTTTGATGATCGGCTTGGGTAAGCAGCTGGGACTAACTGGAGAGAAACTCAAAAAAGCCGGTGAGGCGGGGTTATTTCATGACATTGGAAAAATGGCCATTCCGGGTGAGGTACTGAACAAGCCGGGTAAGCTGACAGATGATGAATTTACATTGATCAAAGAACACCCGCAGCGTGGTTGGGAAATGCTTGAACCATTTTTTGAAGAAAACGATCCGGTACTTGATGTATGTTTGCATCACCATGAACGTGTTGACGGTACCGGATACCCGGATAGACTGTCAGCAGATAACATGACATTGTTTGCGCGTATGGGAGCGGTATGTGATGTTTACGATGCCGTTACTTCAGACCGATGTTATAAAAAAGGTTGGGAGCCTGCCGATGCTATGGCGAAGATGTCATCTTGGAGTAGCGGGCATTTTGATAACACCGTTTTTCGTGCGTTTGTCAAAACTGTCGGAATTTATCCTAACGGTACCATATTAAAACTTAAATCCGGCCGATTGGGCATCGTGCTTGAACAGTCTGAAAAAGATTTCAGTCAGCCGTTGATCAAGGTGTTTTTTTCAACCCGTACAAATGCACATATTCCTTTCGAGATTGTTGATCTTTCAAAATCGAGAGACAAGGTGGTCGGTGTGGAGAATGCACAGGAATTAGGCCTTGATCTGTCCAAAATAGTAGATGATGCAGGTGGTTGATAGCAGGATGGGTTTATCAGCATTAATTGAGACTGTAACAAATTCTGTGTAACTGTTTATCATTAACCCCGGATATGGGAAAGGATAAACAGACGATGAAGAACAAAGAACTACAAGCGATAGCTGAATTAGCGGCGAAGAATATTAAGACGG
>JAUIIB010000011.1 GCA_030431985.1 Gammaproteobacteria bacterium | reverse complement strand
TTCTCAAATGCGTTTGCCTTGGGTACCCGACAAATATCGGATATCACTGATTATCTGAACAAAAACATACATGGATTATTGCCGGTTATTTCAATAGGACATTATTTCTTCGATGAAATACAGCATGCTTTTAATGCAGCAGATGTATCCCCAATTGTACAAGCAATCAACAAATCATCTCACACCGGACCTGTTATTTTTTTATATGACGAACCACTGTGGCGAATACGCTTTTCATGTCTTAAAGGTGTTGCCCTGGCCTGTGAGGAAGTAAACAGCAATTATAAAAATACGTTATCACAGCTCAAAAAAATCGGACGCGATTTAAGAAAATCGTTGCCGGGTTCGGGTGTTATGCACATTGAGGCACACGCAGAACTAGCCTATCAAAAACACGCCGCTCCATTGAACGACGTTATTATGCTCGATGATGCAGAATACCTTGGATTCGATTGTTACGGCGCATTTGATGACTGTGGAATCGTCGATATTTCTGACGCTATTTCCAATTTTCAAGATAGCGGTATAGAACATGACGCGGAGACGGCCAACGTTTTAAGTGTTTCAACTTTATTCGTGCTAACAGGTAGTTCTGATCGAACACGATTTGTTTGCTCGGGCAGCCTCGACAATTGTGTAACCGCAAGTGCCAGCGATACGTTTTTTACAGAACGGAGGTCACAGCAAACCTATATTGACTGGCTGCTAGCAACTATGCATGCTATGGAAACACAACATTCTATCGGTAGAAAGTTATTTCTCGTTCCGGGTGCCTTTCAGGATTTTAATTTTTTTCCATCAGAAGCAAAAGCAATCAATCAACTGAGATCGTTCATGGAGGTATTTGATTCTTCCGATAAATTCGGCGGCCTGGGTAGTTTTATCTGGGGAAATATGCAAGAAAGCGGATTTCCTTTTATTGGCACACGCTCTTTGGCCAATGTACGCACGGCATTGACAAATGGTTTTCGAGCAAGAATTTCAGCAAATAGACGCCTGAACCTGCCACCGGTTATGACTCTGGTTGGCGCAATCGGAACGCGTGGTGTTTTTGATCAAATAAAAACAGGTAATGCAACGCACGGCGATGTGTATTTTCAAAATGCGGGCATGGATTCATGCACGCTTATTGTCGGTAGCGAACCGGCTCATATAATGAAATTAAATCAATTGAATCATTTAGCCATCCCTAATCTAAAAACGCCATTAAATGTCAAAGCCCAGTGCCACAAAGGGGATCAGCTTTTTACTAAACAGGTGCGTTTCATTAATTAGTCGATCCTGAAAAAGCATCAGTTTATTCTTTTTTGCAGCAGTATAATACTGAATTCTCGACGCATCACTTGCTTTCTGTCGTCATTAATCAATCTTCAGCAATCAACACATGCTTTTGATTAGTTTTATATGATCGAAAAGAAGCCAAAAATGGCCAGCAGTATCAATTTCTAAGCTGCCTGTACGGCAGTGAACGTTTGATTACTATTCCAAATCTGTCATTGACCTTTCTAAGCTGCCTGTGCGGCAGTGAACGCGTGTTTGTAGCGGGTTGGCGGCCGTTCATATTTCTAAGCTGCCTGTGCGGCAGTGAACAAATGACAGATTTCTACCAGCCTTCCCTGTGTTTTCTAAGCTGCCTGTGCGGCAGTGAACTCATCGGTAATCGTATGCTTCGCACCGCTAACTTTCTAAGCTGCCTGTGCGGCAGTGAACGGCTTATAATTCAAGACGAAGTTTGCTCTACTTTTCTAAGCTGCCTGTGCGGCAGTGAACTATTCAAGATACTATCAGTGAAACATCGAGCATTTCTAAGCTGCCTGTGCGGCAGTGAACTGAAGTATAATGCACAAAAAAATATAGACATCAAATGGTTAACAAAAAATATTGCTTTTAACCAATATTTTTATTGGGCCAATAACTGTTTGTTTCTTATAGGTTGTTAAAGATCAATTAAAACTTTGGTGGTATTTAATCTACTCCAAATAATCTGCCAATGCCTCTCTGAACCCGCTTTTCCGATCAGCTTGTATCGATTCTACCAATGGGTGGGCAGCTGAATAAAATTGGCCAAGGTAACATCAGCACGAGTTGTACGACACAAAAACCAATCAAAACCTAAAAATCAGGCACGGTTGCTGTGGCGCTTAAACCATAAGTCGTAAAAGTTCCATCACTGCTATTTTCAACTTCCCTTTTTTTGATCCATAAGCAGAACGTATTGCCAGTACTTGAACTATTTAACCGTATAAACGGTGTGGCAATTATTTTATTAGGCATTTCACTGTAACTCATCAACTTTTTCTCGTGTTCTGATTCCATTTCAGACCGGACACTTAATTCAACTCTGCTATTCAACGCAGCTTCATAATCTATGTTATGCCGTTTTGCATAGCGACGCGCCAAGCGCTCCTTGCTTGTTTTAGGTTGTTCACGCTGATAAATGGCATAACAATTAATCTTGCCCGGAACCGGGCGGATACCGGTGCAATGCACATAGTCACTCAATCGCGCGAGCCATTTGTTTGCATCAAAACGGGTTAGCATAGCTTCATCCTGTGCAAGCAACCGAAGCTTACTGCCCAGGATACCGAACTTTTCATCCATTTTGTATTCAGGAAAGGATAAGCCAATCGGTACCTGTTTTCGTTCGTCCTGCATTTCGACCAGACCGAGGTGGATTTGGTGGAAGGTTTTGGACCAGAGGAAATATCTACTGATATCTGCGTTAGGAATTAGAGTAATTTCTTGATAGCACCTCATGATCTATTCCTTGCCGCTTTGGCCAAAAACCCCGCCGCGTACCAAGACAGCCATGATGTAATGTTGCTGAGTTTTATCGGCAAGCGATTCACCCAATGCAAAGCTGTCGAATAAAGTATAGAAATCAGTTTTATCTTTAGGCGCTCGGAAAGCCTTTCCAAGGTTTGTAACTGCTCCGTAAGGTTCAATAGCAATTGGTCCAATACCGATTTCCAAATTGTCATAACCGGGATACCAAGTATCGATTGTGCGCAAAGCATTGCCTATTTTCTGAGAGTGCATCGCGGCTACACCATTAACTTCATACAGAATTTTGCTTTTGTTACCCTTGCCCTTGTCTAATACTAGTTCTTCGCTGGGATAAACTTCCTGCGCTTTTCCCACCAATGCAAAAGCCTCGACGCTGATAAGCAGATAGGGCAAGCGACCACATAATGCTTCGGCAATTTTATTTGCGAGTACCTGTAAATCCGGATTATTTGAATCGAAGCGATTTAGTACAAAATCTTTGGCGTTAAAGGTAAATATCTGACCGTCTCCAATATCGACAATCACTTCGATTTTTTCTGCGCCTACCCGATTGCGCCATAAATATCGTCCATTAGCAATGTTAGTGGCATAGCGTCTGGATAATTCTTTAAATCCTTCATGTTCGATGTAGGATTGTGCAACTTTTGGGTAAGATTCATTAAATTTAGGGCCATTACTGGCTGAAGGTTTTTCTACTCCACCAAGAATCTTTAGCGTGAAATGGAGCTTCAAAGTATCTTGATTTTTACCTAAAGCGCAAGCATCGACAGTTTGCAAATTAGGTTTTTCCACTTCAGCATTAAGTTTTAATGGATCATTCCGTAGTGCTGGCTTTAATCGATTGGAAATCGTGCCACGCACGGATTTCTCATTTAATTTCAATGCAATCTCTTTATCATTCTGATGGCGTTCATTCCATGTCGTGCCATACAGGTAGCCATCCGAAGATACCAGTTTCTTTTCAAAAGCCAATACGGTTGCGTCGTTTTTAACAGCCATGTTCAGTCTCCATAGGTTGATGATAAGGTTTGGCAAAGATATAAATTTTGTTCAGGTACAACACGGTATTGCCAAAGCATGTCGTCCAGTTTGGTAACGCGATAAGGCATCTTGAATTCACCCAATGTGATTACGCTTTCGGCAAAACGATGCGGTGTATCGCAGTCACGTTGATTTCTGGCTATGCCAAGCTCGGAAATGCCTTGAAAGCCGATAGCAATTGGCACTAGCCAACCCGGTATTTTGCGTTGACTACGCCAGGTAACTTTGTCGTTCTCGTCTTGAGTACTGCGATGCATCACTTTTAGATGATCGAGTAATGCATCCAGAGCATCTTTGTTTTCTTCCTGCATAGTTTTCCGCATCAAATCGTGGCGTTCGACCAGTACATGCCCCAGCATCAAGCAATTGAGCAATTTTTTCGTTTCGTACTCGTCATCTTCATCCACCGGCAGGATTTCAACCGGTTTGACGGCCAATACGTCACCACTAGCCCATTTCATACGCTGTAGCTCGGTATCAATTAAATTTTTAAAACGATCATGATCATCGCTGTCCAGTCCGTGAAATTCAACCAACAACGAGATTTCCAGATGACAGCGCGCTTCTTCGACGAAAGCCGGGCGACTGCCGTCTTTATCCAATGGATTAGCCGTGCCGACAATCGAATGTACAAAATCGCCTCGCCCTTTGTAAGTTTGCAAATTGAATCGATGACAACTCACTGCGGTACCGGTCAACTCCACCGTATCCAAGCCTTGCAGGCGAAGTTGTCGCTGCAAGGCATGTACCGCACCCAGCCAGGCTGTCATTGCCGGAAAGCCAATGGTATACGGACTGCTCATGGCATTGGCATTGTGGACTTTAAGATGCGGTATTAATAGAAAACGTCTCATGTTCATTTGAACAACTCCTTGTCGCTATCCAGTGCTTCCGATATGAGTTTTTTCACTTCAAGCAACTCGTAGTCACTCAGTTTCACTTGAGTGTCTTTATGCAGATACTCATAGCTATTTAACAGCCATCTGGCAAATGCTGCTTCAACCTCCTTCAGCCAATCGTCATGATTCCGTCGCTGCTCCAGTTTGGCATCATCCAGCCATATTCGCTGAGCAAGTGGTAGATTCTGATAATGCTCAGCCTCTGACCAGCCTGCGCCTGTCGTTCGAATCTGAAAAGCGCATTGCATGACCTGGTCAATCAAAAATTTAAGCGTGTTGTAAATACCGTCTCGAATTGGTCTGTTATTGATGCCACTTTTGATGAGACGATCCAGAGTCTGAAAACTCTCCTGGAACTGCCGCAGCCGCAAACTATTCCTAAAGAAGTTACTTGTGGGGAGTCGAATCTGGCGTTGATGCAAAGTAGGCGGAATGCTTGGCAGCAGATAAGCCAATCCAGCATTTTGATTATTGAGAACGCTGATGTTTTGCGGTTTAGTACCGCCATACGCTGTAACGGTCAGTTCTAGCAAATCGTCATAACCCTGTTCGTGATACTCATTCTTTTTGCGAAATTCTCTGGCTTGCTGGGTTACTTCGGAAAAGCGCATAACATCAATCCGCGCCTTCAATTTTGTTAACAAACCGGATGGCGTTAGCAAAGAAAGCAAGTGATACTTTTCGTCAACTGGAAAATATACCTGTTTGACTAATTGATCAGTTTTGTTTTCATTATCTATTTGTTTAACTGCAATAAAGCCTTTTTTCAAATTTTCATAGCTGGCAGTTGATACAGACAATAAAGCTTGGATCTCCGCACTATCGCGTTCAAGGTGCTGTAAAACTGTTTGTTCATCTCCCATTGGTAAAGTGAGAAATTTGTATACGTCCATTGCCGCCGCGTTACCGAACACATCAAGCTCATATTCGACATTACCACTTCGTAAATAGCCATCGTACCCTGGTTTACCTATTGCGATAATTGAAGTGGTTTTTGCGCTTGGATGACTAAACTTTCCCGGATGACTGACTATCGATAACCAAGCAGCACGTTTGGCTGCATCCGGCAGCCAAGTAGTCAAAGAAAACTTCTCATTTGCTTCCGCAATAAGACTTCTTTGCTCTTCATCACTCATTGATGTTTTTATTCGCGCTTTCAACCAGTTCGCCTTTCTTTCTTCAAAAAAGGATTTAATATTCTGATTCATAAAAAGATTCCTGTGTAATTGTGTTGTGCTCTTTACAATTGAAACAAACCCAGTTGATCCGAATAAAACCACCCTCGATCATTGTTATCCCGTTTAGGAAACGTAATTTCTCCGTAGCGCTCCGATTTTTTTGTGATTAACTGCTCGATATCATTATCGAATTGATTTTTGGTATCAATTTGTTCAAGCAATGCTTGCCGGTAATCTCTTTCCAGCCACAATCTGCCAAGCATTGTTTCCGTCATTGCATCGGCTCTGGCAATGTTATTACTTGATTGACGAGAAATGAATTCGCCGCGTTCGTCCTTTTCACAAAACACCACTTTACCGTCTTGCCAAACCAGATATAAATTCATGTCCGGTTCGCTCTCACGAAACCGATTCAGTTGTTGCGGTACCGCAGTTAACCACCAGCATTCGCTAAGCCACGCTTGCAAGCATTGCGGGCCTTTCTGGTCATATTGCGTTAATACCAGATGCATTGCCTGGTGTTCCAAATCGGCCAAGCGTTGGTTGGGCTGTATGGATTCCGGTTGCTGGATGCGGGGAACGGCATTGACTACATGGTTTACAGCAGTTTCATCGATCAACTGGCAAAGGTCATGCGTTGTCAACCGTAGTGTTTTCGCCGTTTCGTAACCGGGACGGCAATAAACCGGTTTGTCATCCTGGCGCAATGCATTCAGGTTGTATTGCATCACAGCGATATTGGCTTGCTCGACGCCGCCTTGCCGGTGCCGCCGCACGCGTCCGGCTAATTGAATGATGGAGCGGAAGGAAGACGGCTCGATGATTGCCCAATCGAAATCGTGGTCCCGTCCAACTTCTTCGACCGGCGTAGCTACCAAGATAAACATGACATGCTCGGCATGTGTATTATCAAGGTGATGCCGGATAAGTGGATTCTTCAATCCTTCCGGTATTTCGCCGGGTTTCTCCTTGCGTTTTAATACCTTATCCAAGTGCTTTTCCTGTTCATGACGCAAAAGCAAAACTTGTCGGCTGTGATAAGCCATGATTCTGGGTGCGCAACTTTCTTCCCATTCGGCATTCAACAAATATTGGGTTAAAGCAACGCAAGGTGAAATATTCGCTGTGCGGATGACGCCAAAAGAAACCTTCTTGCCGATTTTCTCATCAATTGTATGATGATTGTCATGAAGGCGACAGATAGTCTGGCGGATTTTTTCAAAATAACGCTGTTGCCGGGATAATTCATCATTTTTTTCCACGAGCAAATCGTCGCAACGCACGATAAAAGCTTTGCGCTTAACCACTTGTTGCTGCAAATTGGCTACCCGTTTATCGATAAATTGCCGATGCAGGGTTTTATATTGGTTGCAGCGCTTCTCTGCATCGCGCTGATCAATTCGCTCCACACGAGCAGTGAATTCATCTATCCACACACAGGCAATTCCGGAGCTTGCTTGTTTAAAATGGCTATGCAATTTCCAACCGGCTTGATAGGCATTAAAAAAACCTTCCGCCAATGCCGGGGGAATAGTGGCCGAAGAAATCATTACTTTCCGTCCGAGCATACCGGCGAGATGAATCAGGCGGCCGATGGCCACTAAATCGGCACCGTCGAAGTCATCGACCTCATCAATCACCAAATCCGATGACAACAACCGTAGGCAGGGCAGAATATACTTCCCGCCACGCAAAGTCTCGGTGGCAGCGATGATGTGGTCGATGGTGCAAGCCAGTGCCGGTTTATATAAAAAAGCTTTATGTTTTTTAGCAAGTTTTGGTTGTTTTTTTGGAAACAACACATCAAGAAATTCTGCAGTAGGCGCATCGCCGCAATCCAGGTCTTCTTCTAACAGTTGTTCCAGCGATTCCGCGCCTAACTCTTCAAAACCCGGCTCTGGCTCATGCGCTTTCTGCGCTTGTTCATGTAATTCTTTAACCGCAGCCGAGCCAATTAAAACAGCCAATTCGTCATTTTTTAAACCGATACGATGGCGATATTCGTCTCCGGTTTGCAGCGTCAATGTCCGTAACCCCAAGGCCAGAGTGTAGCGTAAGCTTTCGCCGTCATTGGACACGGCGCGCATGATCTTGGCGTTGGCAATGGTTTTGCCGCATCCGGTGCTGGCCATGTTAACGATAAACCAACCATAGCCTTGTTCTTGCAACGCCTTGTATTGCATCTTGAACTGTGTGATTTTTTCAACAGCTTTGTCCTGCCACTCAAATCCAGCAGGACTTTTTTGTTTGAGCGCTTTAATATCGTAAGCGGACTCCATTTCCGATGAAAAACGCGACAAGGTCTGACTGATTCTCAATGCGTGCTCACAAACCCTTACCAGGTGTTCGTCGAGTTTTTGCTTGAAATTACGTTTGTCATCGGTGTTGGCAAATAATGCCACAGGACTTTGCCAGGTATTACTTGCTGGACAGGAAGAGTAATAATGATCACCCAGCATCAAGCATAAACGCGCATGATGCAATAGCAACCGGTAGCCGCCATTGTCGAGTAATTGCTGAATTTGCGGCTGCGCTTGCAATAAACGGTTTGACCATTTTTTCAAGTATTTGAGCCATTGTGAAGATTGAGAAAGCAAGCCATCGGGGAATTCAAAACAATCGGCCACGCGTTTTTTATACTCCGTTTCGTCGAGTTTGTTTTGATAACCCCACACTGCTGCGATACTTTTCATCAAAGCGCTTAATGTGTTTTTTTCTTCGCCTTGGCGCAAGTTACGTTCCGTTTTATCCATAAGCTGCGGCAAACGGTGATGTGAAACTACCAACCAGGCAACCAGTTGTGCCAGCGGCGGTAAATCAGCTAAGGGCTTGATGACATTTTGTATAACAATTGTTTTTAATCCCTGTTCATCCAATTCACCCGATTGCAATAGGCTTAGCCAAGCCTCATCGCTACCACCCGCATGTCGAACCAAAGCATTTAATAACAAGCATGAAATCCATTCATGACGTAAAGGATCGCCTTTGGCAATTCCAGATTTGAGTTTGGCTTGAAACAAAGCTGTTGCTTTACCCCAATCATGCAACAAAGCAGCGACAGCTACCAACGCCTTTATAGCGGGTAAATAAGTCCAGTTATTTTCCCATTGATTGTTAAGCAGGTTTTTAGCCGTGGAATTCACGGGAACAATCCCTTGTGCATTGAATCGCCTGCGATTCCCCACAATCCAGACCAACTCGCTGCGACTCCGGCTGCGTATCCAATGACAGGAAACGGCGGTATTCTTGGTGGCGGTTTTTCGCAGCAGGGTTTTGACGGCGATCAATCCTTCTTCGGTGATGACGGTTTGCCAGGTGTTGTCGCCGATACGGCTGGCGAAAGCATCCAATACCCGGCGGGTGCGATTAAGCGCTTTTTTCTCGCATTGGCTGATGAAGGTGACCATCATAACGATTTTATCCAATGTGCTAATGGGTTAAAATCAGGCTATCCTTAATCCGCCAAGATTTAAGAATAGCCTGCTTCTATGACTATTATGCAAACAAAACATAACATCCACAGGCTCGAAGAGTGATCCCACATACAAAGCAGAATTTACATTTTCACCTTATATGCCAGTTAGCATAGTCTAAGTAATCATAAATGTAAACCAATATAATCTTATTTATATTTTGACATATTGCTGATATTTGATTTAATATCTTTTTACTGTCGTACAGACAGCTTAGAAAAATATAATCTTTTTTATAAATTAAATTTATCTGCCGCATAGGCAGCTTAAAAGCAATTGCTGCTATTCGTAGCAATTGCTTTTACCTGTTCGAACATAAAATCCATTGCCTTATGTTCAGTAAATTTTTGCAGGATTTGTTGGCGGAATTCCTGTTCGGTCATTTTTTCCCTGGCACAGATAAAGGCCCAGGGTAGAACGGTGGCGTCTTTGACTAAATCGGCCACATCAAAGATCAACGCCCCTCGTCTTGTTTTGCCGTGCATGACTGCAAAGCCATGCGGTATTCCGAGCACCCAGAGTGTGCATGCGGCTAGACCGTAAGCCAGATAATTGCCATGATTGAGAAAAGCATTTGCGCTGTCGGCGCCTTCGAAGTTACGGACAAATTCTTTTTGCCTAGTACGGTTGACAGCGAATTTGTAGAGGTTCTTGGTCAACTGTGCTTCGATCAATAGCAGTTCGGTAACATTCTTTGCCTGCTCAACCTTTTCGGCATATCTAGAGAACGCTTGCGTACTATCAAGATCGTCAATAAAGAAACCTTCATTCTTCAGGTCTTTATCTTTGCTCCATGTTTTTTGCAGATATTTGATACGAACAAGCTGGAATTGTTTGGCGACTTTCAAGCGCTGTGCTTCATCGAACCAGAACGACAACCAGCCCTGGACATATTCTGTTGGCCGATATTCACTTTGCGGCGTAAACCATTCAATTTCTGTACCCGCCAACAATGGGGTGCCACTGCCACCACTGAATCCAATTAATACGCCTGCTGACGCGAGCATGCGTACTGCGGCCTGAGTGATAGATGTGCCTGTTCCTAGCAAAATAACCGTGGTGTTGGCAATCGGGATATTCCAGTAGCGGTTTTCTTCCTTATCCTCTGTCAGGTAGAGAACACGTCCATCTTTTTGCATGACCCGACATTTTTCCAGATAATAGATGTTTGCTCGTTTTGAGTGCAGAATTGCTTTTAAATCCGTTAATTGATCCATACACTATCTTTTTAACGTAATGCATAATTCTCAAATATAAATAATTTAACCACAACGAATAACACCGTCAACGCAGCAGCTATGTTTCGGCAAGAATTATCAAGGTCTGTCCGGTCGTTACATATTCGCCCTCCTGACATAGTATTTGTTGTACTTTCCCCGTAGCACTCGCCTCAACAACAAACTCCATCTTCATAGACTCAATGACAATCAACGGTGTTCCCTCGGCCACATTTTGTTCTTCTTTCACGAGAATTTTCCATACCGTACCTGTAATCTGCGAATCAACAACGATACTTCCCTCCGGAATATCCAAGTTGTTTTGAGCATCGGACGTTTCGAGATACTCCGTATCCGGTTCATCTGTATAGTCGTGTTGTCCGTTCACACGCCACCGCTCACGTTCAGCTTCAAATGCCGACTGCTGTTTTGTTTTAAATGCCTGAATCGATTCACTGTTCAGCTTTACGAACTGATTGTATTGCTTCAGGTCAAATGTGCTCTCTTCAATACGCAGCTTAAACTTCCCGGTCATAAAGTCGGTACGCATTTCCAGCAATTCACTTTCACTAACGGGGTAAAAATGAATTTGATCGAAGAAGCGCAGCAACCAGGGCTTGCCATCTTTAAAATCCGCTGTTTGGCGGTAGCGATTCCACATCTGCACCGTACGACCGACGAACTGATACCCGCCCGGTCCTTCCATGCCATATACACATAAATAAGCACCACCGATACCGACAGCATTTTCCGGCGTCCAGGTCCTCGCCGGATTATATTTGGTCGTCACCAGCCGGTGACGCGGATCGACAGGCGTTGCAACCGGCGCACCCAGATAAACATCGCCTAAACCCAGCACCAGATAACTTGCTTCATAAACAATACGGCGTACCGACTCAACATCATCCAATCCGTTAATCCGCCGGATAAACTCAATATTGCTGGGGCACCATGGCGCGTCACTGCGTACCGATTTCATGTATTTTTCAATAGCCTGCTGCGTTGCAGAATCATCCCATGACAGTGGCAAATGTACAATCCGCGAAGGTACTACCATGTCCTCCATTGGCGGTAATTCTGTTTCCGCCTGAATTAATGCCGCCAACAATTTTTCCCGAGGCACGGTTTGCGCGTCAAAATGTATCTGAAGCGATCGTATCCCAGGCGTCAAATCGATAATGCCATCAAGCTTGCCCGCATTCCAGGCATCCTGCACCCAATTCATGAGCGCGTGTACGCGAAGTCTTAGATTGAAATCAAGCACTACCGGACCATATTCAATTAAGATATAGCGATCTCCCGATTGCCGGTAAACAACATCATAAGATTGATCTCCCACGGACATACGATGTAATACTGGATCTTCAAGCGACACAGAACAAATCGGTTCAACAATCTGTTTTGGAAAGCTTAATTGATCAATTGCTGTATTTAAATCTTGTTCCAGTGCTTCTGCCTTCGATAATGAAATCGGGCGGAAACGTACCGTATCTCCCGGTTTCATTTGCCCGACTTTCCATAACTCAGCATGCGCAATCGTTGCAGGACAGACAAAACCACCTAAACTGGGACCGTCAGGACCCAGAATAACCGGCATGTCGCCAGTAAAATCAATGGCACCGATTGCATAAGCATTGTCGTGAATATTGGACGGATGAAGACCGGCCTCACCACCGTCACTTCGTGCCCACTGCGGTTTGGGGCCAATTAAACGTACGCCGGTACGACTGGAATTATGATGCACTGTCCATTTCTCGGTAAAAAATGTATGCATGTCCTGTTCGGTAAAGAAATCTGGCGCACCATGCGGACCATACAACACACCGACCTCCCAGTTTTCCGTATAACCGGGAATACTCTCTGTCGCTACAGAACGCGGCACATGATTGTCTACTTCAGTAATATGCAACACGTCGCCGCTGCGTAGCATACGTCCGGCATGCCCGCCGAACTGTCCCAATGTGAATGTGGACTTACTACCCAGATAATCCATTACCTGAAAACCGCTTTGTACACCGAGATAGGTACGACAGCCATGCTGCGTGGTCTTGCCGAATTGAACGATTGAGCCTGACTTAATAATATGGGAACGCCAGAGTGCCAGCGTTTCTCCATTCAAATGCACCGCTATCGGCGCACCAGTTACTGCAATGACACTGTCGCAATTAAATCTGAGTGTCGGTCCGGCAAAGGTAATTTCTAATCCCGCTGCACCAGCATGATTGCCTACCAGTTGATTCGCCAGGCGAAAAGCAAGTGCATCCATTGGACCTGAGGGCGGCACACCGATATGCCAATAGCCAAGACGCCCCGGATAATCCTGAATTGTAGTCTGAACACCTGGACTTAGGATATCGACAGTCTGCGCATAATAATGAAAACCACCTAAAAAACGGGTACTGTATTGACCGGAACGGAACGCATCGCCATCAATGATTTGCTTCAGATAGTCCCGATTGGTTTCAATACCCTGTAGCGTGGTTTGTTCCAAGGCATTGATCAGATCATCAACGGCCTGTTCACGGGTTGGCGCATGTACAATCAGCTTTGCCAACATGGGGTCATAAAACGGCGATACATCGACCCCGTTTTCCACCCAGGTTTCAACACGAGCGGTGGATGGAAACTGAACTGCAGTCAGTGTACCGGTTGAAGGTTGAAAATCCTGTGCAGGATTTTCCGCATAGATTCGCGCCTGAATCGCCGATCCAGTCGGCTTAATATCGAATGAACATAAATCCGGCAATTCTCCGCAAGCCTGTCGTATCATCCATTCAACCAGATCAATGCCCGTTACCATTTCTGTGATGCCATGTTCGACCTGAAGCCGTGTATTCACCTCGAGAAAATAAAATTCATTCGTCGATGCATCGACAATATACTCCACTGTGCCCGCCAGCCGGTAATCGACGGACTGCCCCAAACGAACAGCCGCTTCACTTAACGCACTGCGTAACGATGAAGACAGATTAAGTGCCGGTGTTTCCTCAACCACCTTCTGGTTGCGGCGCTGCATTGAACAGTCGCGTTCACCCAGCGCAATAACTTTTCCCTCACCGTCACCAAAAATCTGTACTTCAATATGCCGCGCATTTTCAACATATTTTTCAAGAAAAATACCGGCATCACTGAAATTATTTTGTGCCAAAAATTTAACGGAATCATAAGCATCAGCCAGTTCTTTCGGGTTCCAGCACAGTTTTATACCGATGCCGCCCCCGCCAGCAGTGCTTTTCAGCATCACCGGATAACCAACCTCCCTGGCAGCAGACATCGCTTCATTAAGATCTTCCAGCAGGCCCGTTCCCGGCAGGAGTGGCACCTGGCTTTTTGCCGCTAATTCACGCGCGGTATGCTTGAGACCGAAAACACGCATTTGATGTGCAGTAGGACCGATGAAACTCACCTGATGTGACGTACACTGCTCAACGAACTCTGCATTTTCACTTAAAAAACCATAACCGGGATGAATTGCCTGGGCATTCGCCTGACGCGCAACAGAAAGAATTTTATCCGTACGCAAATAACTGTCTGCAGCGGCACCATCGCCAATACAATAAGCTTCATCGGCTTCGATCACATGACGTGATAATGCATCGGCTTTGGTGTAAACCGCAACACTTGATACGCCGAGACGGCGTAGCGTACGTATGATCCGGGTGGCGATTGCACCGCGATTTGCGATCAATACTTTTTCAAACATAACGATTCCTTAGCGAATTCTATGGTTTTCAACCCAATTGATTACATTTCGTCCCAGATCAGCAGACGGATTGGCGTGGGGTTAAAGGCATTACACGGATTATTCATTTGAGGGCAATTCGAAATTAACGCGATGACATCCATCTCAGCACGCATTTCAACGTACTTGCCCGGCGCCGAAATACCATCGACAAACTCGAGATTTCCGTTCTCAGTAACCGGCACGTTCATAAAAAAATTAATATTACTGGGTAAATCACGTTTGCTCATACCAAGCTGCTCGAACAACGGTTCGTGTGCGAGCGCATGAAGAAAATTATCCCGGCAACTATGCATGGCATGTTTATCCAAAGCATAACGCACAGTATTACTTTCCGATGAACAAGCACCGCCAAGTGTGTCATGGCGTCCGCATGTATCCGCTACGATTGTCAGCATGACATGACTGAAATTGGAATACAGTCTACTTCCCGTAGTCAGATATAGATTGTTCTGATGACGTACGGTATCGGTAGCACTATAACGTTCCATGGCGTCCGATGCATTGAAAAACAGCGTATCGACGGCCTGATTACCTTCAAGATCGATAATTCTGAATGTCTGCCCGGCGCTGATCTGTTTTACCCATGGCTCACCTGCTGCGCAGACTTCATCAATACTCGCCAATGCCGGATCAAGTTTACTTTCTGTCAAATTTTTATAATCGGTTTCCATCATCACACTGCACCTCCACACAATGCGTAAAACTGCTGTGTGTTTTGTTGTCCACGCACATTCTCAGCAATCTGCATACATCTAGAAGCCGCTTCAGGCGGCGTTATAAATTGGCTCAACCCAACCGTACCGGGTTGATACCCTTCGGCTCTGTCGAGCGGATGCGGTGTCGCCGAAAGCACTACCAAAGTATTCATTTCAAAACTTAAATCGACATAGCCACTGGCCTGACTGTGATTTGGATGAAAATTTAATCCTCCCGCCGTATCGGCAGTTACTTTACTGAAAAAATTGATATTAGATACAATATCACGCCGTCCAAGCCCCCATTTTCCCAGTTCGATCAGCATGGAGTCCAACCCGTTGCGATACATGTTATTACGGTGCTCCTGATACCGGGAAACACCATAACGTTCACGCACCGAAACGGCATCGCTAAGACCGCATACCGTATCATGCCAGCCTACGGTATCCTTGGTAATACAACAGAAAATCCGGCCCATATCGGAATGACAGGCATGACCTTGGGTTAAATAAAATGTATGCTGTGATTTAAGTGTATCAGCCATGTTATACCGCTCCAGTTTTTCTTCCTGGTTATAAAACAATACCGCAGCATTGGCCCCTCCATCGACATCCGTCAGGCGTAATGTTGTTCCACGGCGGATAATACCGGACCAATGGCAGCCACCAGGCACAGTTTCTTGCCAAGTAAACGAGTTATTCTGCTTCATGACAAACTCCTCAAATAGATTTCTACTTTAATGTCAGACAGTTCATATCCATCCTAGAATTGCTTAAAGAACGGCATTTTGGATACGTAACCGCTCAATCAATGATTGCGATTTTTCTGGACTAGGATGCGGAGCGTTGTAATGCCCAAGATGCTTCCAAGCACAAGTGGTATTGCCCACAACTCCCACCAGGAAGGATCACCCAAAACTATGTAGGGGCGTGGCCAAGCAATATTAATAAATTCAAATACCGCCCAGATAAATGCTACGCCGTTAATCAACAATCCCCAAATGCCGAGTTTGAGTTCCCCCAGTGCAGGATTCCACCGGCCTGATAACCGCGCAAACAACCCGACACCAGTGGTCATAGCAAACATGGCATACAATCCGCCAGTACCGAAAGCAATAACAACCGCAACTGCCCCGTCACTCAAGCCCAGCAACAACCCTAAACCCGACAACACAACCGTAAATATAACGGCGTTGCGCGGTGTTTTAGCGGCAGTAACATGACTGAGAAAATCTGGCATACCACCTTCCCGCGCTATAGCAAAGACGATACGTGAGGTATATTTAACCACTGAAGCGCCACAAGCAAGAAAAGCAATCATCACAATACCTGAGAACGGACGACTGATCCATGACCCAAACTCACTCGCGATTAATGGTGTAACCGGATCGGCTGTTTTACTCGCATTCATTAATTCATCGTGATCGAAAGCCAAAATGAGTCCAGCTGAATTAAATAACACGACGAGACCGACGGAACTCAGTGCTAAAAAAACGGCGCGCGGCACCATGCGCTTAGGTTGGTGCGTCTCTCCAGCTGTCGTGGAACATGCATCAAAACCGATAAATGCCCAGCCTGCAATGGCCAGTGCAGCCAGAAATGCTGCCGTCTCAGAGGGTGCAGTACCAGTGCCCATATGCTGGAATAATTCGGAAAAATCATGTTGCCGAAAGAAAAAAAATAACAATAGCGCAATGCCGAACGACCCGACAATTTCCGCATAAACACCAAGCGAGATCAGTGTCTTGAAAACATTGACATGCGCTAAATTCAGCACCATGCAAATAAGAAGGAATGCAGCACCCCATAATACCATTGACGCCCCACTGTTATCCAATGAGCCCCAAAAGGTCGCGAGCCACACGCCGCCGGTGTATGCCGTAGTGGTTAGCATGGCAATAGCGGAACAGACATAAATGACACCGGCATATTGACCAACTGTTGCACCGCCCAACAGACGCGCCCATTTATAAGCGCCTCCGGTAATTGGAAATTGCGACGCAAGCTCGGCATATACGGTTGCCACAAACAGCTGCATGATGAGACATAACGCTAATGCACCAAACCAGCCACCGCCGGTTACAACCGTTTGAACGCCTATGATGGCATACAGACCGACCACTGGGGAAACAACTGCAAACCCCATAGTAAAGCTGCTCCACACACTCATACTACGATTGAGCGTATTTGGTGCTAGGTTTTCATTTTCAATCGGCAAAGCATTATGTTGCGATGAAATAGACATAACATAGACTCCTGTTTTTCGGGTTCTGCCGGAGAGCCCCTGAATATTAATTCAGAAAAAATACAGACATATGTAAGAGATACATGTGCTGTATGGCAATCTCCCGGGCTTTTATCCCTCCGTGGAGTCTCGTTAAAATAGGCGAGACCGGAAACTCTCGAACCAGACACCTGATCAAATAACGATTCGTTAACTGAATAGGCCGGGACCCTAGCTTCCAATAAATTTAGCGTACCAACTCTTTAAAAAAAAATCAACCTCAAAACAATTTTCTAATTCGTCAAAACAATCCGAACCCGCAGATATTTTAGGCGACACCCGCTTCATGCGCCTGTTGATCGGCATGATAGCTTGAGCGCACCATTGGACCACATGCCGCATGTGAAAAGCCCATTTCCACAGCTGCCCGCTCAAATGTTTTAAAACCCTTAGGTGTCACATAGCGCAAAACAGGTAAATGCCCGATACTTGGCTGCAGATATTGTCCGACAGTTAACATTTCCACCTCATGCGCACGTAAATCACGCAGCACATCAATAATCTCATCATCGGTTTCTCCAAGTCCGACCATCAATCCGGATTTAGTTGGAATTTCCGGAAACCGGTGTTTAAAATCTTTCAACAGTTTTAACGAATGCGCATAATCGGCACCGGGCCGACATTGCTTATACAATCGTGGAACCGTTTCCAGATTGTGATTCAGTACATCGGGAGGACAAGCGGCTAACTTTTCAAGCGCCACATCCAGCCGCCCCCTAAAATCGGGAACCAGAATTTCAATTTTCGTTTGTGGTGTTAAGCGGCGAATTTCACGGATGCAGTCAACAAAATGCTGGGCACCGCCATCGCGCAAATCATCACGGTCCACACTGGTAATCACAACGTATCGCAATTTCATTGCCGCAATTGACTCCGCCAGATGCAACGGTTCATCAGGGTCGGGCGGATTAGGCCTGCCATGCGCAACGTCACAAAATGGACAACGTCGTGTGCACAAATCACCCAGAATCATGAAAGTCGCAGTACCTTTGCCGAAACATTCTCCGATATTGGGGCAGGACGCTTCTTCACAAACTGTATGAAGTTTTTGTTCACGCAAAATCCGCTTAACTTCATAATACGCCTGACTGTTTGAAGAGCGCACACGAATCCACGATGGCTTGCGCAACAGTGCATCACGCGTTTGTGGACTGATTTTGATGGGGTTCCGCGCTGTTTTATCAGCACCTTTTTGACGTATCTCAGAATTCATAGCAATTGTTTTAATTCCTTTCCCTAATCAATTCTTGTTGTAAGTAATAGGATAGTTTCTGGCTTAAAACTTCCAGATCATCGGCAATGCCCTGATCTTTAGTTTGTGTTACTTCAAGTCCGGCATAGCCACATGGATTTATCGCCAAGAACGGCTTCAGATCCATATCGACATTCAATGCAATCCCATGATAACAATAATTCTTTTTAATTTTTAACCCTAGTGAAGCTATTTTTGCCTTACCCACATATACACCTGGAGCACCAGCGCGCCCACTTGCCTTAACGTGATATTCACTGAGCAATTGTATCACGGCATTTTCCATGCGCCTGACCAGTTCCCGCACTCCAAGTTTCAGACGACGGATATCCAGCAGTAAATAGGCAATCAGTTGTCCGGGACCGTGATAAGTAATCTGTCCACCACGGTCGGTTTTAATCACCGGAATATTCGTACGAGCCAAAAGATGCTCCGGTTTACCTGCAATACCTTGTGTATAAATTGGCGGGTGTTGAAGTAGCCATATCTCGTCCAGGGTCTGCGGTGTACGCACTTGGGTAAATGCCTTCATCCTCTCCCAAGATACACCGTAATCCACCACACCCAGTTGCTTTACAACAACCTGATATTCTGAAGACAAATAAGTATGCTCTTCAGCTAGACAACACATAGACATTCACAATACGAGCGACACCAGCGGATGGTCTGTCAGTGCGCTATAAAGCGCGTCTAACTGATTACGGGATGTCGCACGAATCATGCAAGTAACACTAATGTAATTACCCCCATTACTGGTGCGAACCTCCATGGTTTTCTCATCAAAATCAGGGGCATGCTTCTTGACAATAGCCAGTGCTACCTGAGCAAAATCTTGCCCGGCCCTCCCCATAATTTTGATTGGAAAATCGCATGGATATTCAATTAAAGAATCCTCAGACATATCAGTTTGATGCATTACTCACTAAATTTATTCGTCATCACCGCCGCGCATGTGCGTGGCTTTATATTGTTGATAAAGCTGATGGAGTTGTGTAAACATTGTGCCGGGATGACCAGTACCAACAGGTTGACCATTTAAACTGGTTACCGCCATTATTTCACGTGTCGAGGAAGTCAGCATAATTTCTTCAGCGGTAAATAATTCATCTTCGGCAATCTCTCTAACCTCATGGATAATATGATTTTCTGCTGCCAATTCCAGCACGACATCATATGTAATTCCCGGCAACATATAGTGGCTTTTTGGCGGCGCCAGCAGCACTTGGTCCTGCACGATAAAAATATTACTTGCCGCACCCTCAGTCAGGTAACCGTCCCGGATCATAATTGTTTCTGCGGCGCCAGCATCAACGGCAATTTGTCGTAGTAATACATTGGGTAATAAAGATATGGCTTTTATATCACAACGAACCCAGCGATTATCACTCGCCGTAACAGCCGCCACCCCTGCCTCTAAAAACACCTTTGACGGCGGCAATAAAGGGTTACTCATAATAAAAACAGTAGGCGATACATCCGGGAAAGCATGATCCCGCTTGGCAACACCGCGGGTAATGTGAAGATAAACGGACTGATCCTCTCCATCATTCTGTTCAACAATTTGGGCAATCAATTCGCACCATTGCTCAACGGTATACGGATTGCTTAACCGAATACCATCCAAACTATGTTGCAAGCGGCTCAAATGTTCCGTCAATCGAAAAGGCCTGCGCGAATAAACGGGAATGACTTCGTACACCCCATCACCAAAAATAAATCCCCGATCCAGCACGGAAACACATGCCTGCTCAATCGGTACAAATTGTCCATTAAGAAAAATCATACCCGGCTTTGTTTTAGCAGTTTAAAAGTAATTGTGTTTTGACTGTTAAACCTAGAGAGATCATCATGAATCAGCGTATTTCTTCGCGAGAAAATTTTTGATGAACAGACGACACCCTTAGTTAAAAAGTAACATCAAGCTATCCCAGGTACGACCGACGAAATTCCCCAGATCCACATTTTCAAGCGCCACAAGTGGAATATTTTCCAATAGCTGTCCATTTAGTGTGAATTTGACCGTCCCGACTTCTTGCCCCGCATTTATCGGTGCAATAAGCGGCTGTTTATATTCCATCGTTGCTTTAAGATTCTCAGTCTGACCTTTAGGTATTGAAAAATAAACATCATTGCCAAAACCAGCCTTGAGCATGTCTTGCGAACCCTTCCATAACTCTATTGACGTTAAAACCTCACCTTTCTTATATAAATGCACGGTATCGTAGAACTGGAAGCCAAAATTGAGTAACCGCTGGCTTTCCATGGTGCGCGCATTTGTTGATTTCGTACCCATAACAACAGAAATCAGGCGCCTTTTATCGCGTTTTGCCGAAGTAATCAAACAGTAACCGGCTGATTCTGTCCATCCCGTTTTCATGCCGTCCACATGCGGATCCAACCACAACAGCCGATTACGATTGGGTTGTGTAATGTTATTGTAGGTATATTCTTTAAGCGAATATAGCGGATAAAATTCAGGAAAATCACGTATGATTGCCGCTGCCAGCAAAGTTAAATCATGTGCAGAGGTATAATGATTCGGGTCGGGCAGTCCCGTTGTATTCACAAAGGACGTATTTTTCATGCCCAGCCTCTGGGCCTCCTGATTCATCATTTGTACAAATATTTCTTCAGAACCTGCAACAACCTCGGCCAGTGCAATACATGCGTCGTTGCCAGATTGCACTATCATGCCGCGAATCAATTCATTTACCGTTACCGGTTTATTTGGCTCTATAAACATACGTGACCCAATCATACGCCATGCATCATTTGATACCGGCACGATCTGATCAAGCTGGATACGGTTCTGCTTGAGCGCTGAGAAAACAATATAAGCCGTCATTAATTTAGTTAATGACGCCGGCTCAACACGTTCATGTGCATTCTGAGTGGCCAATACCTGACCGGACTGATAATCCGTCAACATATAGGCTTTTGCCGCAATTGAGATTTCAGGCTGCTGAGCAAATGCTGTCATCGTGTGCAATAACAGTACAACCAAATAAAACGTTAGAAATATTAAGCGTCTCATGAATTTATACAAAAAGATTTATTATACCTACTCGCGAAATTCCATAGACCAACCTACAGCTTACAAAAAGCTATCATCGTCAGAACGCTTATCCTCTGACGCATTGGCCCCAATGGCACACGCACCTTGCTTTCATATTGTCTAATTTTACAGTTACGCGTTACGAACAAGACATACGATATCATGTCTCACATTCAAGATTGAATTTTAATCAGTGCAGGGCGAATGATAAACGATATCTCTACAATATTTTTCTGATTGGATAATTATCATATACAAACACATAAATAAACCGTGATTTCGTGCAAAATCACTCATATCTTTATTGACTAAAGCTGGCATCTTATAGGGCTAACATAAGTAATATGAAGGCGCCACCAGCGTACTATTCTGATATCGAATTTGCATATAGAAACCATTCATGTACCATGCATGTCTAAAAATTGTCGCATCGAACTAAACATTGAGCATCATAACCATGTTAACACTGAAATTAAAAAGTAAAAATCATATTAATTTTACATTGATGAATTCTGATTTTGCTTTAACATATATTTAGCAATACCAGTAGACAGTCATACCGTTCTGTTATTTTGTTTCTTTATCGATATAGTCATTCCGCAATTCTCACTGACCTTTAATAAACCATATGCAGATTATGCAGAGCCTTTTGTTGCGTCATTCTCTATTCTGCTTGCTATTGATCTTTTATACGACACTGTCGTTTGCTCAAGCATCTCCTGAGTTAGCTATTCAAGATCTACAGCGACTCGGGCTACAAGCTAATGGCTTGGTACAGGCTGCACGCTCGCAAGTTGATATGGCCGAGGCAGATGTTGTTAAAGCCGGCGCATTTCCAAACCCGAGAGTCAGCGTTGAGGCAGGCCCCCAGAGCAAGCGTTTACCCGCAACTGTAACCGGCCCTTCCAGCAACCAGCATGAAGTCAAAGTCAGTCAGCCGATTGAAAATCCTTTTCTGAGATCCGCTCGTATCGGCTCCGCCGAAGCACTTGTTAAAGCAAGACAAGCCAATCTGGATCAAGTCCGCGCCGACTTGGCCGCACAACTGCGCATACGCGCTTATGAATTACTATTGCGTCAAGAACAAGCGCAAATGGAAACAGTAATCCACGATCTAATGAAAGAGATTTATCGGCGTATCAACGTTAGCGTCGATGTCGGCGAAACAGCACGTTTTGAACTTATTAGAGCCGAGACCGAAGTACTCAGCGCCGAGAACCGCATGGAGGCAGCAATCTTGAGCGCCGAGCGCGCACGCATCGCGCTAATACAACTGACCGCAGGTGCATTAAACAAAGATTTTCAAATCAATGCGTCTTTAAGCGACCCTGTAAAATTTCCGCCACTGGAAGAAATACGGCAGGAAATTGTACAAACTAACCCCGACATCCAGCGTCTTGAAGCGGAACAAGACAGTGCAAATTTACGTATTGATCAACAAAAAGCATCAGTCCTTCCATCGGTGAACATACAATACACAAACTATCAGGACAAACAATTTGCATCGAATACTGCTGGCGTTAGCCTTGAGATTCCATTGTTTTATCGTCGACGCGGTGAAATAGATAATGCAATTTACGACTCGGCACGTATTCGTGAAACTCTTGAATACAAGCGATTTGAAATCGCCCAGCAATTGGAATCGGCCTGGCAGGCTAAGGAAATTGCCCGTCGCAGAGTTGAAATGTTTGAAGGGGGTATCGTTACAGAAGCGCAGCTGGCTCTTAGTATTGCGCAAACGGCTTACCGCCTTGGTGAGCGCGGATTTATTGAAGTGCTGGATACTCAGCGTGTTTTACGCGGCGTTCTTGCAGATTTACTGCAGGCCCGTTTTGAATTGCAGTCTGCCGCAGCAGAAATAGACCGGCTTCGCGCCCATTACCCCAAGGAGCATCTCTCCGAATGAAATTTCCAATTCGTTTTGTATTCTACTCTCTGATTGTCGCTTTTCTTAATGCTGCCTGCAGTAGCAGCGAAGATCCCGACAATAATGCGGCACCGATTCAGCCGTCCGAAACGACTGATTCACAGGACCAGAGCCAAGATATCATCACACTGAGTTCTGAAATGGCAAAAGGCATCAAAATCGCAGAACTCAAGCTCACCAGTCTGGCAGATAAAATTCAGGTGCCCAGTCAAATTAAAGTTAATGAGCAGCAACTCATCAGGGTTGGTGCAAATGTTACCGGGCGCATTGTAGAAGTAAATGCGCAACTGGGTGACAACGTTGATGCCGGAACTACTCTGGCCAGTATTTCCAGCCCCGAATTAACCAAAGCCCAACTGGCTTATTTACGTGCACATTCTCTCACAGTGCTTAACGAGCGTGCAGCGAAACGCGCGAAGCTGTTGTTGGATGCCGATGTTATCGGTACAGCCGAACTACAACGTAGAGAGTCGGAATTACAGGTGTCCCGAGCTGAGTTAAGCGCAGCGAAAGATCAGTTACGTTTGCTCGGAGTCAACGAACTCGCCGTTAAGGATTTGGTCAAACGTGGACAAATTCTGCCTTCAGTCGCCATTACCGTTTCCAAAAGTGGCACAGTCATTGGCCGTGATGTCGTTGCCGGGCAAGTTGTGCAACCTTCCGATCAACTATTTAAAGTTGCCGATTTATCCACAGTTTGGGCTGTGGGCGATGTCCCGGAGCATATCGCTGTTAATGTCTCGGGCGGTCAACAGGTTGAAATAGAAGTGCCTGCACTGGGGAATAACGTTCTTAACGGGGTTATCGTTTATGTCGCCGATACAGTTAACCCGCTCACCCGCACCGTTATGGTACGTACAGTGGTTGAAAACCAAGACCGAAAGCTCAAGCCCTCTATGCTGGCCACAATGCGTATCACGGAAACGTCTCATGATCAATTGGTTATTCCTGAATCTGCTATCGTGCGCGAAGCAAACAAAGATTATGTGTATCTGAGCAAAGGCAACTATACTTACCGGCGTGTACCCGTAGAGCTTGCACCTGAAGTTGGAAATTTGCGTCCCGTAATTTCAGGTCTTACTATCGGACAACATATCGTTATCGACGGTGCTTTTGATATAGATAACGAACGCAGACTCGCGGAACTAGAATAAGCTCATGCTCTATTCAATTGTACAAACCATGCTCAAGCAGCGGCTTCTAGTCGTTGTCATTTCTCTTATTCTAATCGGTTTCGGAATGCGGGCGACAACGCAGCTTTCCGTGGACGCTTTCCCCGATGTCACCAACGTACAAGTTCAGGTGGCCAGCCGGGCCGTTGGCCGCAGTGCAGAAGAAATAGAAAGGCTGGTAACCGTGCCCACGGAAATCGCCATGACCGGCTTGCCGAACTTAGTTGAAATGCGTTCACTGATTAAAAGCGGGCTATCTATTATTACACTCGTTTTTACTGACGACACGGACGTCTATTTCGCACGGCAACTGGTTATGGAGCGCTTTATCGGCGTTCAAAGTAAATTACCCGCGAACGTCGTGTCCGAATTGGGTCCAGTTTCTACCGGCCTCGGTGAAATCTATCAATATACGTTAGACCATCCCAATGACGGCACACGCGAATTAAGCGTGGAAGAGCTTACCGAACGTCGTACCATTCAGGATTGGGTAGTCCGTCCATTGTTAAGATCGATTCAAGGCGTAGCTGAAATCAATTCACTGGGTGGCCATAAAAAACAATACCATGTACTGATTAATCCTGAGCGGCTACGCCATTATGACCTCACACTGTCGCAAGTCGACCGTGCACTGGCAGATAACAACGCCAACGCCAGTGGAAACATTCTGTCACTGCATGCCGAACAATATTTGGTACGAACCAACGGTCTGATTCAAACACTCGACGATATACGCAATATCGTTCTCAAAGAGGTCAATGGCGTACCTGTATTTGTTCGTGATGTCGCAGAAGTAAAATTCGGCGGCGAGGTTCGCCAAGGTGCATTAGTAAAAGGCGGTTATACCGAATCTGCGGGTGGTATTGTGATGATGCTGCGGGGAGGTAATGCTAAAGAAATCGTCTCACGTATTCAGGAAAAAGTTGCCGATATCAATGCACGTAACCTACTGCCTGGCGGCTTACAAATTGAACCGTTCTATGACCGTTCAGACTTGGTCGACGCCGCTTTATGGACTGTCACCAAAGTACTCATCGAAGGCATTATTCTAGTTGTCATCGTGCTGTTAATTTTCCTTGGGGATGTACGCTCCAGCCTGATCGTCGTTGCAACGCTTATTATTGCCCCGCTTATTACCTTTATGATTATGAACCATCAAGGTATTTCAGCTAACTTGATGTCTTTGGGCGGACTGGCGATTGCCATCGGGCTGATGGTGGATTCAACGGTTGTCGTGGTAGAAAACGTTTACCACCGGCTGGGACATTCAGGAAATATGCTGAAAGAAAAATTGCAGGTTATTCTCAATGGAGTTGTCGAAATCGGCGTACCTTTGATTTTCGGTATATCGGTCATTATTCTCGTCTTTTTACCTCTCATGACATTGGAAGGCATGGAGGGTAAAACCTTCAGCCCGCTGGCATACACTATTGCCATCGCCCTTGCTGTCTCACTTATTGTATCGTTGACGTTATCGCCGGTACTCTGTGCTTATGTTTTGAAAGGCGGCTCTGATCACGATACACCCATTATCGCGTTTCTCAAGAGCAGATACCGGGTACTTCTTAACAAAGCACTCGCAAATGAAAAAACCACCATTTTGGTTGCAGCAGCATTACTCATCATATCTTTTTTTCTGTTTCCTTTTCTCGGGAAATCATTTATCCCGGTAATGAAAGAAGGCGCTTTGACACCGGTCATTATTCGTGCACCGTCGATTTCACTGGAAAACTCAATTAATATCGAAACTGAGGCAATGAAGTTAATTGCCGCCGTACCTGGTGTAAAGAGTGTTGTAGCTAGACTCGGCCGCGGTGAATCCCCTGCTGATCCGGCAGGGCCTCATGAATCTGACCCAATCATTACATTAGATCCTGATTCGGGAAGAACGCAAGATGAAGTTGACGCCGACATTCGCAAAGTACTGTCCGTACTGCCCGGCGTCAGTATTGTAATTTCTCAACCCATTGCACAACGTGTTGACGAAATGGTTACGGGCGTTCGGTCGCAGGTTGCTGTTAAAATTTTTGGCGATGATCTCGAAAAACTCCGCATCCTGTCGGAACAATTAGCACGTATCATTCGCACGGTACCAGGCGCGCGTGACATTCGCATTCAGCGTCTATCCGGTCAGCAATCATTAACGATTGACATCAATCGCGATGCAATTGCCCGTTATGGCATTAATGTTGCTGATGTCAATGAACTTATTAGGACAGCTGTCGGCGGCAAAGAAATCACTACCGTATTCGAAGGGGAACGCCGCTTTTCACTTGTGCTCAGGTTTCCACTAAAATACCGTGACAATGTTGATGCCATTCACGATTTGTTACTACGTACGCCTGAAAAACTCCCAGGTAACGCAGGTACGGTACCTGGAGGGGCATTGATTCCGCTACATTCTGTAGCTGAAGTCAAAGTCATTGATGGCCCAGCGCAAATTAACCGAGAATTTGCCAAGCGACGCGTTGTAGTCGGCGCTAATGTTCATAACCGTGATATGGGGGGATTTGTCGAAGAGCTGCAGCAACGGGTTGCAGACGAAATCACACTGCCTGACGGTTATTATTTTGAGTGGGGCGGTCAATTTGAAAATATGGAGCGTGCCATGGCGAAATTGTCTGTTATTGTTCCAATCACCATCGGCGCCATATTTTTTCTGTTATTCATGCTATTTAACTCGATCAAATTGGCGGCATTAATCATTATGGTACTGCCGTTTGCGTCCATCGGCGGCATCTTTGGTTTATTTATAACCGGAGAATATTTATCGGTACCTGCATCAGTAGGTTTCATCGCATTATGGGGTATCGCTGTATTGAATGGCGTCGTTCTGATTTCGTATATCCGCAGCCAGCGCGAACTCGGTGTGAGTGTACCGATATCGGTTATTCGAGGCTGCGAGCAGCGCTTCCGACCGGTGCTGATGACAGCAACGGTAGCCATGCTGGGATTGGTTCCTTTTCTGTTTGCAACTGGACCTGGATCAGAAGTACAACGGCCATTAGCAGTTGTAGTGATTGGCGGACTGATTACATCGACGTTGCTGACACTGGTTGTGCTGCCTACACTTTACCGCTGGTTTGACGTCAAACCCAGAAATGAAACCGAAGACCCGAAAAATGATTCTGGAAAAGAGAATGAGAACCATCCCCCGGCACCAGACTCCCGCGTTTAGCTTACCGCTACGACAGAGTATCAGTATCGCGACACCACCCCAAACCTACAAGAACAATCTGATACAATGCAGCTCTTGCTTCTAATTATTTTTGGAATATACCGTTAGAACGATTGCACTACCAGCCAATAAATACATAGCATTGCAAACGATCCGGATCTATTTTTTGAGGGTATTGCTTCCGAGAACATTTTCATATCATCTGTTTGATATGCACATGAATAGAAATCAACTGAAATCCCTGAGGAAGCATTGATGACATTCCTCCGGAAGGGCCCCGCCACTGACGCATTGACAGTCAAGCCGGTCATGTCATACAGAGACATGAGTGACTTTATCAATGTCCCATGGCAGATTTATCAGGACGACCCGAGGTGGGTACCGCCATTACGTCTGGAAAGACGTTTTCATTTTTCAAAATACAATCCGTTTTTACGGCACGGCGAATGGCAGGCCTGGGTAGCTTATAAGCATAACCGGCCAGCAGGCAGAATCAGTGCGCAAATTGACCAATTACACCGTGAGCGCTATGGCGACGATACCGGCCATTTCGGCTTACTTGAATGCATTAATGATGCCGATGTATTTAACGCACTCATATTGCATGCTGAAGCCTGGCTAGCCATTCGGCACGCGCATTGTATTACGGGACCGTTCAATTTATCGATCAATCAGGAATGCGGTATTCTTGTCGAAGGTTTCGATACGCCACCGTTCGTCATGATGCCACATACGGCGGACTGGTATCCCCAGTTACTTGAACTACACGGTTATATTCCTGCCAAGGACTTATTTGCCTATAAAATAGCGGCCGACTTTGAACCGCCTCGTATCGTAAAACAATTGATGCAACGCCATGCTCATCAGATTCAGCTCCGAAGTCTGAATCGTGAACAATTAACCAGGGAAATGGAAATACTGCGGGACATTTTTAATGACGCATGGTCTGAAAACTGGGGATTTGTACCTTTCACAGAAGCGGAATTTGCGGAACTAGGTAACAGTCTGAAATATCTTGTCCATAATGACTACATCCAAATCGCCGAAGTTGACGGCCTGCCGTCTGCGTTTATAGCAGCCCTACCCAATCTGAATGAAGTCTTTGGCGAACTCAATGGACGTTTGTTGCCATTTGGCTGGTTGAAATTAATCCGTAAACTGAAACGTCATGAAATCACTACGGCCCGTATTCCTCTGATGGGCGTACGTAAACAGTTTCATAACACTTCCCTGGGTATGGCACTGGCATGCACAGTCATTGAAGCACCGAAAAAAATCGGTCTGGCACATGGCATTCGTGAAGTCGAATTGTCATGGATATTGGAAGACAATCTCCCAATGCGTGGTATTCTAAAAAAAATTGGCAGCGAAGCCTATAAACGTTATCGTATTTATGGAAAAACTTTGTGACCGACACTCTCAACAGTACACAACAAAAATTCACTGCATTGATTCTGGCCGCCGACCGGGCTAGCGGTGACCCGGTAGCCCAATATGCCGGCGTAGCCTGCAAGGCCTTTGCGCCGGTTGGCGGTATACCGATGATTCTCCGTGTGATTGATGCACTTTCCACTTGCGACCTTGTCGATTCCATTATGTTATGTGGCCCACCCCAGTCAAAATTAGATGATTGCCCGTCCTTAAAAAAGCGTATCGATTCAGGAGAGTTGATGTGGCTATCAAATCAAAATTCACCCAGCCGCAGCGCAGAACACGGACTGAATCATTTGCCCGTCAACACGCCAGTATTTCTGACAACCGCTGACCATGCGCTGCTTACACCGGACATTGTCGAATATTTTTTGGCCGAATCGCTAAGATCCAGCAGCGATGCGACCGTCGGTCTCATCACAAACACACTGATGACCGATACTTTTCCCGGGACCAAGCGCACCGTTTTTCATTTACGTGATGGCGGCATCTGCGGTTGCAATCTGTTTACCTTCAACCCGCAGGGACGTGCGCTCATAAAATTCTGGCGTACAGTAGAAGATCTACGCAAACAGCCTTGGCGGTTAATTGCACATTTGGTAAATCCAGGTATTGTATTGTCATATGTATTCAGGAGATTATCTCTGGAAAAAGCGCTGGATATGTTGGCCGCCAAATCGGGTGTACGCGTAAGTCCGGTACTAATGTCCGATGCCCGCGCCGGGATTGATGTCGATAAAGTCGAAGATCTGTTATTGGCTGAATCTATTCTGGGAAAACCATTTCCCTCTTCTGCACAACACTAGAAAATTTCATAGAGACAATTTTCATGGGCAACATTCGATGAGCCACCGTTGCATTTCTGATAGCATTGATACATGAAAATCATCGAACGCTATATCACACGTGAACTCACCATTCCGTTTCTTGTGATCATCTTGATTCTCATTGGCTTGTTTGCCAGCTTTAGCAGCGCGCGTCTGCTTGCCGGAGCCGTTACAGAGACACTTGGGTTTGGCGCGCTGTTTAAACTCGTAATGCTGAAAACCCTGATCGCCCTGGAGGTCCTCATCCCTATAGCACTCTATATCGCCATTATCAGCGGTCTTACGCGGCTCAATAAGGATCAAGAATTAAACGTACTGCGTTCGAACGGTATCAGCGGTAGACAGATCGTATTTATCGTTTTGATGGTTGCCGTACCGGTAGGTATGATTAGCGGTCTCCTGTCTGCTTATGTTCGCCCTTGGGCATATGCAGAAAGCTACATTCTTGACGCTCAGGCAGAAGCAGAACTTAATACTAATCGTTTTCAGGCAGGCCGTTTTTACGGTAGTGAGCGCAGTGGCAGAGTAGTGTACGTCCATAGTAAAGATAATGTTCACAAAACAATGAATCATATTTTTCACTATACAAACACACCAGAAACACATGAAATCATTGTTGCTAAAAAAGCCAGGCAAATTCAACCAACAAAACAAGAAGAACGTCCCAGCATACAGTTATCGAATGGCTATATCTATCAACTGACACGCAACGCTTCAAGAGATGATACGATTACATTCGAAAAGCTTACGTATTTTACCGACAGCGAACTGGTATTGCGATATCGCCGTAAGGCTGCTCCAACCCGGACACTCTGGAAATCGGAAAAACCCTGGGAAATTGCTGAACTGCAATGGCGTCTGTCTCGGCCATTTTCAACTATTTTAATGGCGCTGGTTGCAGTCGCCTTTATTCAAATCACGCCACGTCAGGATAAAGCAACAAAAACTTATCTTTTAGCAGCCATGGTTTTCGCTGTATATTACAATTTGAGCGGCCTGGCAAAAAACTGGGTTGAACAAAATGTTGTCGACACTATCCCCGGCGTCTGGTGGTTATATGCCTTACTTTTTGTACTGATCTTTGCATACTCGCTCAAACCTGGTCAAAAATTGCTTTCACTCCGGTAATGCTGATATTCCGCTATATTGCTATCCAAGTACTCGTGGGCTTAATAATCGCCACAGCCGTATTATTACCCTTATTCAGTTTCTTCGACCTATTGGAGCAACTCGACGATGTTGGCAAGGGCACCTACCAAACGGCAGATGCATTCTCATATACAACCATGCTGTTACCGAGACGATTTATCCAAATCGCACCCTTTATAGCCTTGTTAGGCACGGTTGCGGCGCTGGGTGTGCTGGCAGTAAATTCTGAGCTCATTACCATGCGCAACGCGGGACTCTCTCCGTTACAAATCAGTCTGGCTCCCATCGCAGTGGGTGTAGCGTTGATATTGTTCATTGCCGGTCTAGAGCAATTTGTAGCGCCGCAACTGCAACAAAAAGCAATTTCAAACCGGGCTGTCGCATTGAATCAAACTGCTGAGCTGGGCAAAGGGCTCGGTATATGGACCCGTAACGAACAAAATATATTGCGTATCGGGCAAATGCTGCACGCCAAAAAGGCTGCCGACATTGAGATTTTATATTTTGGTCAAACCGATCATTTATTGGCGCACATTCAAGCTGAATTTGCGGACATTGACAGTGGTGATACCTGGGTACTGTCCAATGTGGTCATTCGGAAATTTACCGACTCAAATATTCTGTTAACACGCAGCAAAGTATTACGCTGGAAATCGTTCTTGAAACCAGAAGATATTGCAACGCTCACTAAACCTCCGGAAAGTCTTTCACCACTGGAACTCGTTCGCCATGTTGATTTTCTACGTAACACCGGACAGGAGGCGGATAGCTACGCCCTTGCCCTATGGCGAAAAGCAGGCAGTGCATTACTGACAATCGCGATGCTACTGCTCTCAATCCCATTTATTTTCGGTTCAATACGCTCCGGCTTGGCTAACAAACTTGTATTAGCCGCCCTTATCGGTGTTGCTGTCTATTTACTCGATCAGATTTTTGCCAATGCCAGCCTGATATTGCACCTTAATCCCGCTTTCGCAGCCCTCGCGCCCAGCACGGTACTTATACTGCTAGCAGTATTATGGTTACGAAGAATATTCTAAATACCTACTGTTATAATATCCTCTAAAAGCACAATAATTCTTAGCAATTTCATTCAGTTAATAAAGAATAAAAACTGAGATACACTGCTATAACCTGCTCTTCTAAAATAAAAAACTAAACTGAACCAAAATGCTATGTTAAAAACAATCTATATCTATACCATTGGTGAAAACACTACCCCAATATGGGGGCTAAATGGACGGGAACGTCTGCATCGGATGATTCGGCCATTCAAGAACGTTTTATTGGTTGACGAAATTGAGAAAGTTCCTGCAAATGCACCATTGCTCATTTTAAGCACACACTATCTCTTTGATATCAGAGTACTGACCGCACTTTTTGCGCTCAAAGAGCCCATGGTGCTGTACAACCGTGACATGCAGCCTACAGCAGTCCGTACATTTGGAAATCAAGCACCGCATCTGCTCGACGTCTTAACCAAAAAAAATAATTTAAGGCCGGAGCATATCCTTGCAACGCTGCCGCATTATACACTCGATGACCTCAAAATTGATTTTCAGCAAAATTTAAAAAAGAAGGACCCGCCCTATGTGCTGCCGATTAATGAAAAGAATCGCAAACTACTTGAAAAAGAGCTATTCCATGGCTCATATAAAGGAGTCACCGATTTAGTGACAAAATGGCTCTGGCCCTTACCCGCTTTTTGGTGCACACAGCTATGTGTGCGTTTCGGATTAAAACCAAACCATGTTACGCTGGCAAGTGCCGTATTCGCTTTACTGGCTGGCATCTTGTTCTGGTACGGCTTTTTTGCAGCGGGCTTGGTCATGGGCTGGTTGATGACTTTCCTAGATACCGTAGATGGCAAATTGGCCCGGGTTACAGTCACGTCGAGTCGCTTTGGTGACGTTTTCGATCACGGACTTGACATTATCCATCCCCCGCTTTGGTATCTGGCCTGGGGCATCGGTCTGGCAAATACAGTAACGCCGATTGCTAACCTCGATTTATTAATCTGGTTGGTATTTTTCGGCTATGTTGGCGGCCGCTTGTGCGAAGGTGCATTTCAGTTTTGGTTTGCATCGTTCGATATGTTCATCTGGCGCAGAATCGATTCATATAACCGGCTCATCACCGCCCGGCGTAATCCCAACCTGATTCTGCTAACTTATGGATGGGCTATAGAACAGCCGGACCTGGGTCTGTTACTGGTTGTGGCCTGGCACCTACTGTCGACGGCAATTTTAATGGGCCGACTTATTGCAGGATGGCAGGTTTGGCGTCAACAGGGTAAGCTGCGCTCCTGGCTGCAGGATATCGATCCCATTCGAGACCGCAACATACTTGCTGTAAAATTATTTACACGTGCACCGATCGACCCCAAACGCCTGCAACCGGTTAATGTTTAATTCACTTCAAAATAGATTCATGATTCGTGATTCCAAACTCGACAATTTAGTCTTCTCGCCAAGTAGAATCGGCCTATTACTCAACCCCATGAGCGGACGAATAAAAAAACAAGAACAAGCTGTTCGGGACGCACTTGAGCAAATACCAAACAGTATCCTGTGTGAAGCAAGCGACGCTTCTGGGTTTATTACTGCGACTAATACACTGATACAGGCAAATATCGATTTGCTGGTCATTATCGCCGGAGACGGCACATCCCATGCTGTTCTCAGCCACCTCTTTATGATACGACCGTTAGAGGAATGGCCGGTTTTGATGATTGTACCCGGTGGCACAACCAATATGACGCCACTTGATCTCGGTATGCGCGGAAACCCGGACACAGTATTGTATCGCTTGACCGAATATCTAAATTGCGAGAACTCCAGCGAGTCAGCCAAACTGGTTCAACGTCCTGTGTTGCGTATGGAACAATATGGAAAACAACCTATTTATGGTATGTTTTTTGCCGTGGGACTGGTTGCGCGTGGCGTTAAATTCTCACGCAGTAACATCAAGCAGATCGGTATCACTGGCGGCATTTTTACCTGCCTTATAATGTTGCGCTCTCTGGTCGGCATGATATTCAGCCGGAATCACCACGAGTGGTCTCCTGTGAAGATGTCTGTGATTAAAGAAAACGGAGAAACGCCGAGAGGCACCTATCTTTTTGCGCTGGTCAGTGCGCTAGATTGCTTGCTATTAAAAATACGGCCTTTCTGGGGTAAAGAAAATGCCCCCCTACATATGACATGGGTCGACCAGAAACACAAGCATTTATGGCGTTCACTATGGCCATTATTGACTGGCAACGGTCATCGACTCAAAGCGCAAGATGGATACCACAGTCACAACGGACATTCACTAACAATTCATATGGACGATGAGTACATAGTCGATGGTGAATTATACCGATTAACTGGCGATCAACCCTTACGCATTACCGCCACGCCTCCCGTCACCTTTCTTGTACTGTAACACTTATGTCCCATTCAGTATCTTGTGAAACGCTACCCGAAACACTACTCGACACTGTCGCCAAACAGAGTACACGTGATGTTTCATCCGACTACGCGAAATTTGTCGAGGCTTTGTGTGAACGCTTCCAAACAACGGTTGATGCCATTATTCTGTACGGCTCGTGTCTGCGTACAGGAAACCTAGACGAAGGTATTGCCGATCTTTATGTTCTGGTCGATGACTATAAAAAAGCTTACACCAAGCGTTATCTGGGTCTGTTAAATGCCTGGCTTCCACCTAATGTATTTTATTTGGAAGTTAACCACCAAGGCAGAATATTAAGAGCCAAATATGCGGTAATCTCTACAACCGATTTTGAAAATGGTTCAAAATATTGGTTCCATTCGTATATCTGGGCTCGTTTTGCGCAACCATCGCGACTACTTTATGCAAGGGACGAGACTGCCCGAAAACAGATTTTCCATGCAATTGCCCATTCAGTCATTACATTTCTGCGTTCAGGCGCAAGTACTTTGGACAATACAGCGATTGATACCGAAACACTATGGACGCGCTGTTTAATGCTGAGTTACGCTGCCGAATTAAGGCCTGAAAAAGAAACTCGTGCAAAACATCTGGCCGCACTCAATCATTACGAATTTGCACAGTTAACAATTGCCGCACACACGGTGTTAACCGATATTCTCAGTTACAATCCCGACAATCAAAACTATTTGTGTCAGAATTCATCCAAGGTACGCCGGCAGGCGTTATGGCACTGGAGAATACGCCGCTGGCAAGGACGCGTTCTGTCAATCTTGCGCTTATCAAAAGCCACTTTAACTTTTAAAGATTGCCTCGATTATGCTGCCTGGAAAATAGAACGTCATACCGGCATAAATATCGAAATCACACCCTGGCTACGCCGTCACCCTTTTCTTTGGGGATTTTCGGTAATATGGCAGATTTTGCGTAAAGGCGCTATACGTTGAATACAATTCAATTACACGATAACGAACACCTGTATATGGGAGGTACTATGAAAACAAAACATTTTCCGCTTTTGCTCACTATCATTCTGGTTTTGAGTGCATGTTCTACCATGTACTACGAAGGACTTGAGAAAATTGGCATTCCTAAAAGAGACGTCATGGTTTACCGGGTAGAACAGGCGCGCGACACACAAGAAGAAACCAAAGAGCAGTTTAAGTCTGCATTGGCCCAGTTTTCGGCGGCCACCAATTTTAGCGGCGGTGATCTGGAAGCAATTTACACCAAGCTAAACGATGAATATGAATCCAGCGTGAGCAAGGCTGAAGAAGTCAGAAGCCGCATTGAAGATATTGAAGATGTCTCCCAGGCATTATTTACTGAGTGGGAACAGGAAATAGCCGAGTATAGCAATACCAGCCTGAAACGCAGCAGTCAAAATAAACTGACTTCCACTAAACGGCATTACCGACAACTCATTTCATCAATGAAAAATGCAGAAGCTAAGATTGAACCGATACTGCGCGTTTTTAGAGATCAAGTCATGTTCCTCAAACACAATCTGAATGCCCGTGCAATTGCTGCTCTTAAAAGCGAACTTGGCAATATTCAATCCGATGTTTCCGCATTAGTTGATTCAATGGAAGCCTCAATTGACGAAGCTAATGCATTTATTAACACTATGGAAAAAAATAATTCTTGATTTAAGTTTGCAGCAAAAGCAGGGCTGCTTTGTTTCCAATTTAATAATCCATGCAATCAAGAAACATACGGTTACCTATTTTTACCGAATCACTTGTTGTTTCATTGAAAATGAATCTATGCCAGGGGTATCGTCATGAGTTATGTGCATTTCTACCTAAAAAGCAAGCAGAATTGTAGATAACTCATGACGATACCCCTAATCAATTAATCTTTTCGACTTTCATTTTACAAATTTGATTTTCAGGATTGGTTTGATATGATGCAAACATGAAGCACACAGAAAGAATTTTTCTCATCTCTTTATTGCTTTTATGGCTGCTTACCGGATGTAGCACGCTCACCAATACCCCAGTCAGTAACAATCGATTCAAGTCAGCTGCTGCATTAAACAATACGCCTCAGGAATCTATTCTTCATGATCTATATCGCCAATATGCGGAATGGAACGGTGTACGCTATAAATTCGGCGGACTCAGTAAAAACGGTATTGATTGTTCGGGCTTTGTTTATTTAACATACAAAACCAGATTAGGCGTCTCTTTGCCTAGGACAGCACGCTTACAATCTCAATATGGAAAAACTATAAACAAACATGAATTAAAAGCTGGCGACTTAGTATTCTTTCGCACGGGACGGACATCAAAACATGTAGGGATTTATCTGGAAAATAATACATTCCTGCATGTTTCTCAAAAGAAGGGAGTCATAATATCGCATCTAGATAATGTTTACTGGAAGGCTAAGTACTGGAAATCTATCCGCGTATAGACCTGACCCCAGCAATAGCGATTTGTAACTCAGCAAATGTGCCAATTAACGCGCTGTATTCCCCCAGTAGTAATCTTTATATTGTTCGCCTTGGGGACATGGCTCATATCGATAGCATGTCCATTCTGCTCGTTCATGGCGCTACATGTTGCAATTCCAGCGTTGATAATACTTTTAGGATTCTGCTTAATCTTATTCAGCAGTGTTATGCTTCTTTATGCTAAAACCACATTGAATCCGATAAAACCGGAACTGACTACCGTTCTGATTCAGAATGGACCATATCGGTATAGCCGGAATCCGATATATTTGGGATTTGCACTTATACTACTGGGATGGAGTTTATACTTAAGCAATTTTCTGGCACTGCTGCTTGTCGCTGGTTTTATTGGCTACATGAACCAATTTCAGATCAAACTGGAAGAAAAATTGCTGAGTCAAAGATTTGGCAACATCTTTAATGAATATAAAAATAATGTACGGCGCTGGGTATAAATGTTCCTGCACCGTTTAGTTTACTGAAGGAACTGATAAAAAAATGATGCAAACTTTACAGAAAAATGAAATTCTTACACGCGGTCTTTTTATGCTTTTTTTTGTAGTAATCTATGGTATCTCAAAATTTCTCATTATCGGCATTATCCTGTTTCAGTTCGCAACGATTATACTGACGGAAAAACCCAATGAGCAAATTCTAAAATTTTCGCGTAGCCTGGGTACTTACATTTTCCAAATTATTCGATATCTCTCATTTAATAGCGAGCAACGCCCATTTCCATTCCATAGCTGGCCTGAAAATGAACAGGGCGACAATCGCGATGCGTTGGATCAAAAATCGGACTGAAAATGTAGATATGTTATGCCAAACAATAACAGTATAGGCACCGATCCACCCCGTTTCTACCTTTTTACTATGAACAATTAATTAACTCCGGTTGGGCGTAATACCCGATCATAAACAGACAAATATCCACTAACCATTGCCTGCATACTGAATTGGGTTTCAATTTTTTGTCGAGCAGACTGACCATGCAACACTGATAATTCTGGCATCGAGTAATACCCCAGAATAGCTTCCATTAATTCCACTTCATTGCCTGATGTAACCAGCTTGCCGGTAACTGCATCATCAACAAGTTCCGAATTACCGCCGACTCGAGTTGCCACAACCGGCAACCCGCTGGACATGGCTTCTAAAATTGTATTAGATATCCCCTCGGCAAGAGACGGCAGTACGAACAAATTCATCATACCCATCAATTCTGGAATATCCTTGCGTTCACCCGGAAACCAAACATATCTTTCCGCGCCCGATTTTTGAACTAATCTGATGCATTCCTGACGCGTACTGCCATCGCCCACAATCATTAACCTTAGTTTCTTACGCGCTTCCGGCATTTTTTCCAAAATACGTAAAAACGCGCGAACTAAACTCGGGTAGTCCTTAACTACCTCCATTCTACCCACGCTACCCACAACAAACGCATTCTCCACAAAAAAACCGTCTGGACCTTTCCGAATAGATTGAGTTGTATCAGGAGAAAAACGTTGATGATCAACACCGTTATAAATTTGGCTAATCCGATCGGGCGATACAGCCAGCAACGTCGTTAACCATGTTTCCAGATCTTTACTGACCGTAATGAAATGATTCACACATGGATAAATCATCCTGCGCAGAGTATTATATTTAAAATTTTCGCCTGTCAGGTCAGTAATGTCTCTGCCGTGTTCGCTATGTACACGCGCTTTAATACGAGCAATAACTGCAATAAACTGCGCTTCCAAGGCTGACAGGTTTCGGGTATGAATAATATCCGGCTTTAATTCGCGGAGTACTTTTAGAAGTCTGAGAAAAAGCTTAAGGTCGTAACCTTCACTTTTATTCAAAGCGATAATTTCAACATCATCTCGTTGAATACGGTGCCGAAAGTCTGTGTAGCTTTCAAAACAAATAATAGCATGTCGATAACGAGTCCGGGGTATACTATTGATCAGATTGACCAAACCGTTTTCCAGTCCACCAACACCCAATCGATAAATAATGTGAGCAATTAACGGCGTGTTTTGCATAAGTGGAATAGCATGGATCTAATAATGGCTAAAATCAGGAATTGAATGATATTGAACCGCTGTAATCAGCATTTTATGATGATTTAAACCGGCAACTCGATTACTGATTAATTTTTTCCAGATTGTCGGATATTGTTGCAAGCATATCCTTGAGGAACTGATGAAGAATTTGCGACCCCTCATCAATCTTAATATCATAAGGTGCCGCAACAATGATTTCAGCGCCGAAATCATCACCAGAAAGCAATTGATTCTTTGCCAGTAACGCCTTGGCTATATATGGACTAGTTGTTGCAACACCATCCAAAACGTACCACCGCCAGACTAATAAATTTTTTGAAAATGAGTTTAGCTCAGCCTGACGGACATCAAATCGACTCTCACCGATTTTAATGGCTAATTTTGAATCGCTAATTTTGTACCACTTAGAATCGACCTCGGGCACCAACACATTCCCTGAATTAATCAGTTCATTTCCTTGTTTTTGATTATGATAATAAGTAATAAACAGACTGACTTTCTGATTCTCGTGATTGACAAAATGCTCCGTAAATTGTTGAGGAAGACCAATATAAATCGGCTCCCAATTTGAAGCAGGATCACCGTCAGCTCGCCAGTTACGATCAGACAATGAAAAATTAAATTCCGGTGGCTCATCGTCCACATCTTTTTCGAGATACGCAGCATAAACCGGCCAAATTGATGCAACCATCAATACGCCACACATAAATAACGCCGATTGTTTAATTGAAACCGCAAAAGCGCTATTTCCAGCTGATGAATTATTCATCTTCTCAGCATTAATTTCATTCTGCCTATCCTCACGCCAGATTGACCCTATCCAAAAAAGAGTCAGCATGACTAAACCAAAGAAAACCCAGCCATAGATCAGGTGATCCACGCCTACAGCCAACTCCATATCGCTCAGATGCCCTGTCATGACAATCAAATAAGCACGTACCCCATTCGCAACTATTGGTACGATAATTGAAAAGAGTATAAAAATGGCTCGCCTGGTCAAACTCCTATAAGTAAGATACGCATATAATGTACCCAACGTCACCGATGCAATTAAATAACGTAACCCGCTGCAGGCCTCTATAACGGACCAGTTTCCAGACGGCAGGGAAAAGAATGTTCCTTCCCGGAAAACCGGGATACCACTCAGTTGTAGCGCATTTACAGTAAAATCGGCCGTAAAATTGATTAACGGTGGAATCAGAATGTCACCGAAAGGTACAGCAAAAAAAAGGTAAGCTAACGGAAATGCCAACGCATACATCATTCTGAAACCCAAAACAGCTCCAACCACTACGGGCAACATAGCCACAACGAAATACTGTTTCAATATCAGAACACTCGCCAGCTCCGCAATTAACCAGAACAAACCTAAGACACACAAAGCGATTAAAGCAAGTGAACTCGGTTTCTGGTTGATAGTAATAAGACTATGTCGTTTAGTCCATATCATATAGACTACAAAGGGCAGTATAAGAAACCCATGTGCGTATGTCTCTGATCTATGCCATGTGGTAACCATAGACCAAACAGTTTCATGGTAAATTGCCAGAATACCGATTATGGCCAGTACGGTCATAATCATAGCCGGATAAACTGAATTATGATTTGACTTTTTGTCTAAAATCCGATTATTCATTCATCGTATGTCCCGATAGAGGAATCATGCTATCCCAGGTTCTTTACAATATAGGGGCCAACTCTATTCGCCACTGAAAGTGGAAGCTTCTGCCAGGCTTTAATAAAAAATTTATATTTCGGGTTGGAAGGATTGTGATTAGGTATTCCCGATGACTGAATCAGTTGATATTCATAGTAAAGCGGTTGCGCTTCAAACCCCCAATTCTTTTTGAAACTGAACGACCCTGTGTCACGTTTACTTCGACCAAAATCAAACAATTTATAGCCTTTCTCACAACTTCGCCTCATTAATTCCCAATACATAAAATCATTTGCGGCTAAGGCCCTAGCATCACCCGTACTACCACCATAATATGGAAGTACTTCATCTCTAAAATAAAAACTCATTACGCTGCTTAAGGTGTTATTATTTTTGTGAACAGTCAGAATTTCACATTGCTCCGCAAATGTTTCTTTAAGTAGTTGGAAGTACTGCTTTGGAAAAACGGGAGTACCCAAACGATGCACGCTTCTTGAATAAGCAAAAAAGAAACGTTCTATATCGTCATCTACATCGCTGTTCAACTCATTTTTAATACCTTTTCGCACCATTGCACGTTGTTTTCTCGGTATCGCCAGTAAGTTCGCCTCAACATCCGGATCAATTGCTTTACGAAACGTTACATACAAGTCTTTAGTAGGCCATTCATTGTGTACTGGATACATGTTTCTGTATTCAAGATAATCGACCTGTTGTTGTTGTGCTAGCTCATAAGCTGCCGCTTCTAATTTTTGCCGTGCAACATCGTTTTCTGAAGCAATTCCACCATAAACGCAAAACGGTAATGCGCTGATAGAGTGTCCAAACAAAACGCTCTTAATCTCAACCAAAGGCAAAACACCCTCTATTCTTCCCTCATTCTCCGCATATAAAAACCAAGTTTTATGACCGAAAGCCCTCTCAATAACTTTTTTCCAACCCGATTTATGAAAAAAAGTTGCTTTTGAACACGCCAAGACAAACTGATCCCAGCGTTCGTTATTCTCGGGATTTAATTCTTTAACTAACACATTAGATACTGAAGAGTCCGAATTTGATAAGTCATTGGATACATTCATTGTTACGGCTAGACCTCTTGCGAAAGAAAAACTTTATCCATTCTGTTCCACTTGAAATCACGAATCAATGTTCGCAGTCTTCCTTCCATCCGGCTCAAATTCAAATAATGCCGAAATCGAGTTTTAAATTTGATCCCATTTTGACGCGGTTGTTCAGCATCAATTTCCCACGGATGAAAATAAAAAATTGCCGCACGTGACTCAGCATTATTCAGTCTATTAATAAACCACTTAGAAACCATATAGGGCCAAAATCGAAAATACCCGCCACCACCTGCCGGCAGGTTTCGTCCCCACAACCGTACAGTTGTGACCGGAAGCTCCAATACACCCTGCTCACCTCTAGGAAAATTTGCGAATCTAGGTGCATCAGGCATACCGTAATGGTCATGACGCACAGGATAGATGCTTGAACTGTAACGATACCCTGCCTCCGCCAAACAATCCAAAGCCCACAGATTATGATCGTTAATTGAAAAACTAGGTGCGCGGTAGCCTTGTATTGACTGACCGCTAATATCTTCCAGCAACCCCTTGCTGCGCACAATGTCATTTTTAAACTCTGTAGGCGTTAAATCAGTCACACGCGCATGTCCCCACCCGTGACTTGCCAATTCGTGTCCATTATCCACCATGCGTCTCACCATTTCCGGATAGCGTTCTGCAATCCAGCCCAAGGTAAAAAAAGTTGCCTTAATTTGATGCTCATCCAACAAATTAAGTATTCTTTCCATGTTGCGCTCGACCCTGCAAGGCATATTGTCCCATGCAGTTCTCGGAATATGGTTTTCAAAAGCGGAAACTTGGAAATAATCCTCCACGTCAATCGTCATCGCATTACTGATTGACTGGGTATTCATTGTTATTTTCCCCATAATCTATCTCTTGTGATAATCATTCTTCACATTGTTAACAGACATATTCTGTTTGAGTAAATCCAGAACAAACAGCACAGACCGTTCCATCTTTTCCATTCTGATTTCTAATTTTTCCAGGTCAGCCTTAGCATGATCAATCGCCACAGAATCTGTAGCAAACTGTTCTATTGAGTTATCGGGTGCCATTTCACTTGAATCGAACTCTTGCTGAAAATCATTAATTACTTCATTTACTGCATCCGTATCAAAGTGATGTAGCTCTTCCAAGCAGCCCATCATGAACATTCTGTCACACAACAGGTTTATTTTGCGTGGAATACCATTCGTTGACATATGTATCAGATGGTAGGCATCATCATTGATGACAGGATCATTTCCCCAGCCTACAGTTCTTAATCGATGTTCTATATATGCTGTTGTTTCCTCTTCGTCCAAAGGACCTAAATGATAGGTGGCAATGACTCTCTGTCTGAGCTGCTGCATATTTTGATTGAGCAGAATTTTTTTAAACTCAGGTTGGCCCAATAAAAATGTTTGCAACAACGGCACCTCGTCAGTCTGGAAATTAGACAGCATTCGCAGTTCTTCAAGTGTTTCGGCAGACAGATTTTGTGCTTCGTCAACAACCAGCAAAACCCGCTTACCCTGCTGATCACAACGACGCAGGAATTGTTCGATGTCGAGCAGTAGCGTTGCTTTGCTTGCACCCGAATACGATAAACCAAAAGCGGCTGCCACCAGTGTCAAAATATCACTAGAATCGACATGTGTGCTGACAATTTGTACCGCAACTATTTTATCCTTCTCCAGCCGTTGGAACAGGTTGCGCATCAAAGTCGTTTTACCTGCACCTACTTCACCTGTCAGCACAATAAAACCTTCACCCTGCGACAATCCATATTCTAAGTAAGCCATAGCACGTTTGTGACCCTTACTGCCATAAAAAAAACTAGGGTCGGGTTTTAACAAAAATGGCCTGGCATTTAGTTTGTAAAACGATTCATACATAAGTTCAATTCCATCAAAAATGCTTGGTCAGGGATACTGTAACGGCATTGGCTGATAAATCAATATTTTGACTTCCCTGCTGTATATTTGATAATCGATCTATACGCATATACTGCAACATACCAGTTAAGTCCGGGAAAAAATCTCGAGTCACGTTAGCTGTAAAAATTAGATTGTCATTTCTTCTACTGTTAGCCGATAAAAAATCATATCGAATGAAACTAAAGCTCATATTAAGATTTGTCTTTGGCGATACTCTGTAACGCCATGAAACATTTCCACCAAGCTGCTTTGTATCATTAAAAAACAGAGGAAAGCCTAGTAAATCCTCATCAAGTTCCTCCGATGTATAAGGCTGCCGCTTTAATTGAAATAGCCTGAGCGTCAAATCATTTCTCGATCCGTTTAAGGTTACAGTCGCATTAAAGCGCCTTTGTAAAAAAACACGATTACTTAAAAAGTTACTTAAACCCAAAGCCAAATTACCAACATTTAGCCCGCCTAAAGAACCAAATGATCCAAACTGGCCGGCTTGTTGATTTAATGTCGTAATATCTTCGGAATAGAGAACCCGCCAGGTTGTTAGACGCGTTCGATAATTAGCACTTGCCGAGTACGTGTCGCCAAAAAACCGTTGTCCGGCACTAAATTTTAAATCTGTTCTTTTGTTTGGCGCCCAGATGAAACCCACTGTCCATGTAGGACTGCTTGGCTTACCGCGAATTGAAACAAAACTGTTCCGTTCATAACCACCGGTAGCTGTCAAGCTAAAACGTGAGGTAAGATTGTAACGTAAATTACCAATATAGCGTTCCAGCTCAATTGTTCTGTTAAAACGTTTTAAATGAATGCGATCATTATTGTAATTGAATCCCCAGCCCAATTTACCAAACCTTTCACCACTGTTTAACCTGAACTGATAACCATCTCTTTGGCTATTTCTAAAGCCATTGGCACCGGATTCAACTTTGCTCCATGTATAACGCGCTTCTGTAGTCGCAAAATTCCCAAATCGATGCCGCAAATATGGGCTGACACTGTAAACTCTAAGATTTGCACGATTCCCCGTCACAAAAATATTACTTGTTGTCTGTGGAGCCAACAAACTGATATTTTGTTGTAAGATTCTTGCAGTACCATCAACAAAAAACAAGTCCTTTAAAATTTCTGCCGTACCTGTGGCATTAAGCCGGTGCCGAATGCGTGTTAAGTTACTATTCTGAGCAAAGATAAGATTATTCATCATATAATCCGATCTTATCTCATACCGCTTTCCTACACCTGAGAATGACAATCGAGGGTTGATTTGTGTAATCATATCTCCCCCCTCTGAACCAGCACCACCGAATCCAATACCACCAATTCCACCCGGTATTAATCGCCCTCCCAGTCTCACATTATCAGTATATGTTTCACTTACAGTAAGTGATGGATCAAATTCCCACTCACCCGCGGCTACATATCCAACCTGCATCAGAAAAAAAACAAATGCGGTGCTTAAATGAATAAACAGAGTATCGATTTTCTGTTTAATTGAAAAACTCATGAGTAGTAGTACCCACAATACTCGCCACTCGCGAAAGTTTTAACTTTGTTATAAATCAAACTAATATTGGCTTTAGAACTGAACTGGTTAATTACTTGATTTAGCGCCTGCTGCGTTGTTTGTTCGGCTTCAACGACTAAGACAATTTGCCCCATGCGTTCGGGTAAAACACGCGCTTCACTCGTTAATAGTATAGGAGGTGCGTCGAAGACTACAATTCTATCATTGTAACGTTGAGCAAGTTCTTCAAGCAGTATGGCCATAGTCTGGCTTGCCAGAAGCTCCGTAGCATGAGAATGCGCAGTCCCAGACATAATCAAGCTCAGTTTTTCTACATTGGTTTTTATCAGAACGTCTGAAACATCCCCAGACTTACCAATGAGTATATCCATTAATCCCGCTTGATTCTCAATGTCCAATAAATTCGGTATCGAAGGTCTAGCCACATCCGCATCAATCAACAAAACTCTATGATCCATCTCAGATGCGATACTCATCGCTAGGTTCACCGCACAAAAACTTTTACCTTCCCCTGCTAGCGCGCTCGAAATCATAATCAGATTGTTATTTTTTTTTGCAAATGCCTTGGTTAACAGTGGACGTTTGATTATCCTAAACTGCTCTGCAATCTGGGTTTTACCTTGATTAGGCGTAACAATCCCCAATTGATGCAATCTTTCGAGATCGATATTAATATAATTAGGACTTGCAGTTGTAGGAAGAGGCTTATCGTGGCTGATTCTATTTACCTGAAAATGATCAACCACCTTTTCAGAAATATTTGCCTCTTCAGAAACATCTGCTTTAATCGTTGTGTTGACGGCTGGCTGCGGCCTTTTCCTTTTTACATTATGTATGGCTTTGCTACCGACTTCCTTTTCAAGCTTGTTTATTGCCTTCTCTATAATACTCATACTAATCCTTCATGATTAATCGAAGCGGGTCATACAAACATCACTTAACCGGTCCAGGTTTTAAAAAGGAAACATTCCCACGATATTGTTCAGCTTTCTAAAATAGAGTATTAACACCCCATAAATCACTGCCAACATTAAGATAGACAACCCAAAGATAAATAGCCTGTGCTTTCGGTGCGCAATCTGCTCACCCGTCCATACCATGGGGACAGAACCTAAAACAGGTAAGCCAGTTACTTCGCGCAGATTGCTTTGACTGTAAAAAGCTGGCCTGACCTGGCTGATGATAAAGGCAACGGCAATACCCGTCATTAAAGCGGCAACGAAAACCAGAGAAAACAACAGCCTATGCTCTGGGCCAACAGGAATCTCCGGAACCTGAGGTGGATCAATAATTCTGAACGACAACAAACCTGAAGCCGACGTTAGCTCACCTGACATCCGCGCCGAAATCCTGCGCTCCAGAAGTCGTTCATAATTGGCTTTATTAACATTGTAATCACGATTAAGCTGCGTAAACTCCGCTTCGACTCTCGGGATAGCAGAACTCATTGATTTTAAATTCTCATACCTAACCGAATATTCTTCAACACGAGCGGCCATAGAGGCAACGGCTGCTTCTGCATCCGCTAATGCGACATTTAATTGTTGCAACATAGGACTATAATCTTTGCCGAGATCTCGGTGGCTGGAAAAGCGTTTTGCTTCTTCTTTTTTCTGCTCTTCTAGCTGAGCAATCAGTCTTTTGGTAGACACAATATCCGGATGTAACTCAGTAAAATTAAGCCGAAGAGAATCCAGCTTTTCATTCAAACTCTGAATCCGCGCATCAATTTCAGGATTAACAATGGTCTCACCCTCTACATCAAATGATTCCAATACAAAAACAGGTTCATCACCACTGATTTGTTTTCTAATCGCATCCCGGCCCCGTTCCGCCTCTCTAAGTGCTAACTTAGCCTGTTTCATATCTTCTTGTGCTTTCAACAATTGCTCGTAATAATCACCACCTTGCCCAGGTAACAATCCAAGATTTTCCTGCTTAAATTTCGTTAAAGCATTTTCAGCTTCGATTAATTTTTCCTCGTAAGCCGCAATCTGCTGATCGATGAAACGCAATGCAGAAGTGGAATCCTCTTTCTTCCCATCCAGCCCCTCTTCCACAAAAATCGTTAATAATGATTGCACAACATCTCTGGCTAAAACGGGATTCTTATGGTTGTATGTAATCGTAAAAATGTTATCTCCAGCTGTGGCCGCCAGTTTTATATCCTGCATGAGATCGGTAATTAGCCGCTCTTTTTCTTTTTCGGTTTTAACTTGGACATCTAGATCAACCATCCGCATAACATTTTCAACATTGGGACGACTGATTAACGTACGCCCCATAATGGAAACCTGATGTTGCACATTCGTCGAAACCGTCATTCCCTCCATTAATGGTCTGATAACATTCTGCGTATCGACGTAAATTCTTGCTGATGCTTCATAATTATCCGGGAGTTTTAACACAACCACCCAGCCAACGATTGCAACTATCCATGCAACAATTATCGCGAGTAAACGGTATTTCCAGATACCCTTAATAAAAACATATAAACGGGTAATCAGTTCATCCATGCAGTATTCTCACTATTGAAATTTGACTACTTCTTGGGTTAGCTCAACACAATCTTCAGATTCAATCTATTTCAAATTACAAATCTTTTAATACCGTGTTACATTCATTGTGCACAGCACACTTCGCTCCAAGTCGCTAAAAAAGACTTTCGGGTATCACTAGCACATCCCCTTGTAACACAGGAACATTTGCTGAAACGTCTCCATCTCTAATTAAATCATCCAATCGAACGCGAAACTGTTGTTGCTCTCCATTTATAGTTCGGATTAATCTCGCCCGGTTCCCCGCCGCAAAATCAGTCATACCCCCCACCGCAATCATCACATCCATTAAGGTCATTTTTTCCCGATAAGCCAATGCCATAGGGTTGGCGGCCTCTCCTATCACTCGAACCTGTTCGCCAAAGGGTCCAACAAACTCCGTTACTACGACAGTTACAACAGGCTCTTGGATATATTTCGACAATGTTTCTTCGATGTCACGGGCGAGTTGCGTCGAAGTTTTACCACTGGCGGGCAGGTCTTCGACTAATGGCGTTGTAATTTTTCCATCCGGCCTCACGGGCACCGACATAGATATCTCAGGATTGCGCCAGACAATGATTTCAACATTGTCTCCGGGTCCAATTAAATAATCTCGGTGAACGAAATTATTTTCAGTTTCAGTCAAAAGCGGATAAGTATTGCAACCAGTCATAAGTAATAAGGCAATCCAAAATGAAACAGATCGCTGCAAATAACCCAAGCCCAAAGAATATGTTTTCACAGAAGTTTCCTCTTATAGATTTATCAAGCAAAATCTAGTCAAAATTTATAACATAATGCAATATTATCAGATACTAAAAGAATAACTAAATTTCATAAGCAACAATCAAGTAATTAAGCATCAATTCACCTTATTATTTGCAATTCAAACCCAATAAATTCTAAAACCACATGAATACTGCAAAAACGGCCAAACTCATTTATGCTGCGAACCGCTAGCTGCATCTTAGCTATTCAGCTAAATGAAACAACTGGACGGTAGTACATTCGAAATTATGAAATTAATGAATTTTGTGCTCATATTCCTGCCCATATGTTCAGTTTATTTGATATTCTAAAATAATCTGTACGCAAATACTGACCGTGTATATATTATGAATCACACAAAACCATTCAGTTCAGACTCTTATTACCTGCGGCAATATCATAATTTACCATGCCTATTTTCACATATTAAAATTAACACACTCGAATGAAAACAAAAGCAGCTGTAGCCTGGCAAGCGGGACAACCCCTGACAATTGAACACGTTGACCTAGACGGTCCGAAAGCAAACGAAGTGGTTGTTGAAATCAAAGCCACGGGTATTTGTCATACTGACTATTACACATTATCTGGTGCAGATCCTGAAGGCTTATTCCCAACGATACTGGGACATGAAGGCGCTGGCATTGTCGTCGAAACCGGTCAAGACGTAAAATCACTGCAACCAGGCGATCATGTTATACCGCTCTACACACCGGAATGCCGGGAATGCAAATTCTGTTTATCCCAAAAAACCAATCTTTGCCAGGCAATTCGATCTACACAAGGCCGCGGCCTTATGCCTGATTCAACATCACGCTTTTCATTAAACGGTGAGCCGCTTTTCCATTACATGGGGACATCAACCTTCTCGAATTATACGATCGTTCCCGAAATTGCATTAGCTAAGATCCGGCCCGATGCACCATTTGACAAGGTGTGCTATATCGGTTGTGGCGTTACCACTGGAATAGGCGCAGTTTTATTTACCGCCAAAGTTGAAGCAGGCAGCAATATAGCCGTCTTCGGACTCGGTGGTATAGGGCTGAATGTTATACAAGGTGCCAGAATGGTCGGTGCTGACAAAATTATCGGTATCGACATCAACTCCGAACGTGAAACTATGGCACGTGACTTCGGCATGACTCATTTTCTTAATCCCAATGAAGAATCCGACATCACAGATGCCATTATTCAACTCACTGACGGAGGTGCGGACTACAGTTTTGAATGCATCGGTAATACGCAAGTCATGCGGCAAGCCCTAGAATGCACCCATAAAGGCTGGGGGCGCAGTATTATTATTGGTGTAGCCGAAGCGGGTGCTGAAATCAGCACACGTCCGTTTCAACTGGTTACCGGCAGAAAATGGGAAGGCTCCGCTTTCGGGGGAGCACGCGGCCGAACTGATGTCCCGAGAATTGTCGATTGGTATATGGAAGGCAAAATCAACATTGACTCACTTATTACACATACACTAAAACTGGAGGATATCAATGAAGGCTTCCAATTAATGAAAGCGGGAGAATCCATCCGTTCAGTGGTGATATATTAATGGCACTGAACCTAGAGATCCGTAATGAACACAACTGTTTCGGAGGTATTCAACGGTTTTATCAACATCATTCATCAACCATCGGCTTGCCGATGCGTTTTTCAGTTTTTCAACCACACCAATCACAACAGCGGATACCTGCAATCTTTTTTCTCGCCGGACTAACTTGCACTGAAGAGACATTCATGTTCAAAGCAGGCGCACAACGTTATGCTGCTGAATATGGATTTATGATCGTTACGCTGGACACCAGCCCCCGGGAAACAGGTATTTCAGGGGAGAACGATGACTGGGATTTCGGTACCGGCGCTGGTTTTTACCTGGATGCAACGGAAAAACCATGGTCAAATCACTATTTGATGGAACACTACGTTACACAAGAATTATACGAAATCATTATTAATGATTGTTTAGCCGACAAAGATAAAATCGGTATATCAGGTCACTCAATGGGCGGTCACGGCGCATTGACGCTGGGTTTGCGTTATCCTGACAAGTTTAGATCAATCTCCGCTTTTGCGCCAATTTGTGCACCGATACAATGCCCCTGGGGTCAAAAAGCATTCACACATTATCTAGGAAAAGACAAAGACAGCTGGCGGAATTATGACGCGACCGCCCTCATTGAAGAGGGCAAACGTATTCCTGATATATTAGTTGATCAAGGTCTGAATGATCCGTTTCTGACCGAACAGCTCCGCCCCGATCTACTGGAAAAAATTTGTCAGAAAAATAAACAAAAATTGACGCTACGTTATCACCAAAATTACGACCATAGCTATTATTTTATCAGTACATTTATTGAAGATCATTTCAAACATCACGCAAATATACTGGAGTGCGTGTCTTAACATTGACCGAAACACGCTAAAGCGCTTCAAAAATTCCGGCTGCCCCCATTCCACTGCCAATACACATTGTCACCATGCCGTATTTCATTTGGCGGCGACGCATACCATGCAATAAAGTTGCCACACGTATAGAACCTGTTGCCCCTAAGGGATGCCCTAATGCAATGGCACCGCCCAGAGGATTAATTTTTTCCCGATTTAATCCCAGTTCATTAATAACAGCAAGGCTTTGTGCGGCAAAAGCCTCATTCAATTCAATCCAATCAAGGTCATCTTGTTTGATACCCGTCTGTGTTAGGACTTTAGGAATTGCCTGGATTGGCCCGACCCCCATAATCTCAGGCGGAACACCCGCAACTGCGTAGCCAACAAATCGACCCAATGGCGATAGATTAAAGCGCAGCATAGCTGCTTCACTCATCAAAACCACCGCCCCTGCGCCATCGGACATTTGCGAACTGTTCCCTGCCGTTACTGAACCTTGCGAAGCAAAAACCGGTCTCAGCTTTGCCAAAACATCCAGGTTTGTATCCGCACGCGGCCCTTCATCGGTATCTTTAACCGACTCAAACCGCTGTATCTGGCGGGCCTCCAGATCTGGACACCTTTCATCGATGACATAAGGCGCGATTTCTTCGTCAAACTCACCCTCATTTATCGCTTTAAGTGCACGCTGATGACTGGTAAAGGCAAATAAATCCTGCGCCTCACGATCGACATGCCACCGTTCGGCTACTTTTTCTGCGGTCATGCCCATTCCATAGGCAATTGCAACATTCTCATCATGTTTAAACAATACCGGATTCATGGCCACCTTATTTCCCATCATCGGCACCATGCTCATGCTTTCCGTCCCGCCGGCTATCAGAACATCTGCCTCACCCAGGCGAATACGATCTGCAGCAATCGCAACGGATTGCAAGCCTGACGCACAAAATCGATTAATCGTCATGCCCGGCACACTATCCGGCATATCGGCCATTAATAACGCCACACGCGCAACGTTGATCCCCTGCTCGGCTTCCGGCATGGCACAACCGACAATTACATCATCAACTACTGCGGGATCAAGTCCTTCGCACTGCTGCATTACCGCTTTCAATACATGCACGAGTAAATCATCTGGGCGGACATTTCTGAATATGCCACGCGGCGCTTTACCTACCGGTGTGCGTGCTGCTGCAACAATATAGGTATCTTGTATCGGCTTAGTCATCAACTTCCCCTTACATTATGGATATGTTTGCACCCGCCTGTATCAATTTCTAAGCGGCTTTCCGGTCTTCATCGTATGCGCGATACGCGCCTGCGTTTTCTCGGTAACGAGTAACTCGATAAATGCAGTACGCTCAAGTTCCAGTAGCCATTCTTCGTCCACCAGACTGCCCGGCGTCAGATCTCCGCCACACATAACATAGGCGATTTTTTTACCGATCAAATAATCATGATCAGAAATAAATGCTCCTTCATGCATGTTAACAAGCATACTTTCTATCGTCGCAATACCTGTATTGCCGGCCACCGGAATCGCCATTGATTTCAATGGCGGCCGGTAACCGGATTCCGCGAGCGCCAGTGCCTGATGCTTTGCCGTGTGCAGTAATTCAAAACGATTCATAATAATTGAATCAGCCTGCCGCAAAAAACCGAGCGCTTTACCCTGCTCTGCGCTTTTCGCCAGTTCAGCCATGGCAACCGTCTGATAATACTTTTTCAGCTGCGGAAATGGATCGCCTTCTAGCGCGGTTTGTGCAGACCTAAGTGCAAATTCCTTACACCCGCCCCCAGCAGGTAACAGGCCAACACCGGCTTCAACCAAACCAATATAAGTTTCCAACGTTGCAACTGTACGGTCACAGTGCATAACAAATTCACATCCACCACCCAACGCCAATCCATCTACCGCAGCCACCGTCGGAATCATAGAATAACGCAGAGCTTGTGACGTTTGCTGGAATTGCTCAATCATCACCATGACTTCCGTCAGTTTTTCCGCCAGAAATGTATCCGATTTAACTGGATCTTCGCTATCGTTATGCGTTTCCGATTTAACTGAGCGTCTGAATTGCTTCAGCAATTTTTCAAGCGTAGAAGACGAAAACAACGGTGCATCCTGTTCTCTACAAGCTGCTGTAATATGTTCGGTTGCTTGTTTAAGATCCGCGCCAGCGGAGAATGGCGGTTCCGTTTGCCAAATCACCATGGCTTGCCAGTTCATCTCAGCTTCTTTGATGGCATCCTGCATACCGTTCAGCACCGCTTTGCTGATCGTATGCATTTTACTCTTGAAACTGAGGATTGCTATCTTATCGCCTGTATGCCACAAGCGGATTGCATCAGTTTCAAGAATGGTCTCACCGTAATCAACACTTTCACCAACAAGACGATCGGGATAAAGTTGCCGTTGATATACGGGCAACGTGGAACGCTTGTGCAACGACTGGAATAGCGGTGCATAAGAACCCTGTGGCGTATGTACGGATTGCATCTGTTGTTTACCAATTTCGTATACCCAGGCAGGCAACGGTGTGTCTCTCATGGATTTTCCTGCGGCTATATCCGCATTAATCCAATCTACAATTTGCTGCCATCCGGCGTTCTGCCAGATTTCAAAGGGGCCGCGTTTCCATCCAAACCCCCATCGAATAGCCAAATCCAAATCACGTGTATTGTCTGCAATCGATTCTAGCTGAACCGCACAATAATGAAACAAATCACGATGAATGGCCCATAAGAACTGCCCCTGTTTATGCTCGCTATCGTGCATTACGGCAATGCTATCTGACGATTTGCCAAGCTTAAGCTGCTGTTTCAAATCTTCCGCAACTTCACCTATTGCCGTACGATATTCATTCCTTCCAAGATCAAATATTTGAATTTCTTTGCCGACTTTCTGATATACGCCACGCTTGGTCTTTTGGCCGAGGGCGCCATCATCTATTAAATCGCGCAGCCAGTCTGGTGCCTCGAAATACGAGTGCCAATGATCATCTGGCAACGTATCACGCATGGTATGAATCACATGCGCCAATACATCCAGCCCTACGACATCTGCCGTCCTGTAGGTTGCACTCTTAGGCCGTCCAATCAACGTACCTGTCAACGCGTCCACTTCATCGAATGTCAAACCGAACGACTGGCCGTGATGCATAGTCGCAAGTAAAGAGAAAACACCGATACGATTAGCAATAAAGTTAGGTGTATCTTTCGCACGAATGACACCCTTACCCAAGTATGTCACCAGAAAGGATTCCAGATGATCAAGCATCTCGTTATCACTTTGCGCACAAGGAATCAATTCGACCAGATGCATGTACCGTGGTGGATTAAAAAAATGGACACCGCAAAAACGATGACGCAATGTTTCAGGAAGGGCTTGTGCCAGTGTATTGATAGAAAGGCCCGACGTATTGCTGACAAATAGGGTCTGCTCACCAAGATACGGCGCCACTTTTTCATAAAGCGCCTGCTTCCAATCGATACGCTCGGCTATTGCTTCAATGACCACATCGCAGTCCTTTAACAATTCAAGATGTTGATCATAATTGGCAGGTTGAATATAGGCAGCCCTGGTTTTTATCGACAACGGTGACGGCTCGAACTTCTTCAACTGTTCAACTGCTTTAATCACATTGGCATTCAGATTACCGGTCTCAGCCGGCAATTCATATAATACCGTTTCAATATTTGCATTAACCATATGGGCTGCAATCTGAGCACCCATTACACCGGCACCGAGTATCGCTACTTTACGCACAACAAAATGAGCGTTCTTCAATTCTGCCTCCTGCAAGATTGGATCATTAAGTTCACAGCTGTTGCTCCGTCGTTTTCGCCTGCCACAACTTTTCTTCGTCACCAGATCAGTTTGTACACAATACCGCTGGTTTGACGACTAAAACTCCAAATTCATAATAAATATACGCTGAGCGTGCATTTCTAAACCTAACATAACATTATTACAAAGCGAAGTAGACCAGAAATAATTGCGACCCCTTCAATCTACAATTTCAACGTACCTCCCACCGCAGAATACCGAAAAAGGCAAAAGTCTTATTCAGACTAAAACCACACTAATACAGTGAAACCGAGCTACAATCTGATAACAATCCACTGGGCTGATCTGCCTGTCTAATTCTTCCGAACACCCTACGCTCGGCAAACTGAGGATGTCGCCGCCAGGATAGTGAGGGAATGCGTGTATATTCGCTATCTAGTTCCCAAAGGCCTTTTAGATCTTTAAACAATTGTTGATAATAATCCCTGCGTTTCCAAAGTGAAACATGAATACCATCAATACCGATATGCCTGTCATCAGGCTTCAGCAGCGTCACTTGGCGCTGTACCGCTAACTCACATAAGTGTTGATACACAGCATGCGCACGTTCAATCACATCGTGACGCGCTAACCTGCAGGATGGAAATATTAGTCTGCGCAACACGCTGAAACGCACTTCGGATAACAGCTCAATCGATGCGATCGGCAGATTGGTCACTACAATATGTGCGTTTATCTGTTGCAACTGCTCAACACACCATGCGATCCACTCGACAATTTGTTCCGGTAAACAACCATATGGAATATCATTACCGATATCAGTCAGTAATGCATAAACCGGCAGTGAATTGCCCGAATACAATTGGTCCGAATGCAACTGCTGCCATAAACCGCTGTGCACAATACCTGGCAGTTCCCGCAATAGCATCCGGCTGTTATGACCGTATGATCGTCCATGTCCAGCCGCTACCAGCACCTCACTGGGACTACCGACCGACTGTTGCAGCAAATGGACAATGATGCGCAGTGATAATGTCAGATTACTCGCACCCAGCAACACGATTCGGTTAACAGCTCTTTGTCGTTTGTTATGCATTCATGAATAAGAATAATAAATATGGCAATACCGGTCAGTACTGAGATACATTGTGAAGCAGTCTTGCGACAGCGACAGCAGTCTTTGGCTGGAGTAACATCATATGAACCAAAAATTCTACCGCCAAACTGCGTCAGCTCAGTAAATATGTCTATTGGAAATGCGAATGAAGCCTCTGGTCAGCAAGGTTAGCACAAATCATGCTAACACGCTCTGCCCGGACATAACCCCTAAGTAACTAAGCTAATCTCAGTCCATGATCAGTTAAAGGTTACAAATAAACGTACTGATACAATACGCAGATTTAACAAAGCAGTGCATGAAACCTCAAATTCTGCCGGTGTAGAAAATTGAAATCTTAGGGATATTATTCAACTTGAAAAAAGCCGCAGCCAATCTCGATATGATTCTAAGAAGCTGTCAGGCGAAAAGCACACGATTTATCATAGGATAAGGACTCTAACATAAATTTTGCCACGTGATGTTTCAACATACATGAATATTTTCGGCAACGTGTGGCTGCCATGCTGGTTCTGTTCGCGACTGACCACACCGGCAATGAAATGGTGATAGCCTGAGTTCTGGATCAGAGGAATCATGCTGTAATAACAGGTCTGTTTCAAACAAATTGGACTGATGAAAACTTTTTACTTTTTCTGGGTTAAGCATCAATAGATTATCATTTCGACCAGAAAACATTCGCATACTTAAACATTTCTGGTCAATTGTAAATAGATATCAGCAATAGTACCAAGCAAGTGATGACTGTTTCGTATAGGAGCTCTGAAAGTTTAATGCCGAATTGGTTTAATTAACTTGTAACCGTGGACAACTATTCTGCCATGAAGGGGGTAAGTGAGTACTATTCAAGCTAGAGCTAGATGAATTGCTGGCGATCAATTCTTTGTTCCCGTCCATGCTCTTGTAGATGAGGTGCCGCAGTAGTCCCATGAACCGCTAAATCGAGTATTGTTAGCATTAAATTCGAAATTCACCACTCCCCAGTAGAAGCTGCCATCTCTCTCGGATGTACATTTCTGAGCCGAGCTTGGTTCAACCCAAATACCACTTAAAATTTGACCATTTAGGGTGCCGATAATGACACCTTTTTCATTTGTATAAGGTGCGCGTAAAGTTCCCGAACGTATTTCAGGAAAAGTCATTGTTCCGTAGGTTGTCGTCCAGCTTCCACCAATACTGGCTGATTGGAACAATGCGCAAAAATCTAAGCTGAATGAATTCGTCTGCTGTGTGTTACATGCTAATTTTATAGCTGCATTATAGCCTGTTGAAATATCCCCCAATAGACCTTCCAGACTGGCAAACGTCTGGCCCGTCCATTTTGCAGCGCCAAGGAAAGTCAAACCAAGCGATTTAAAACCAGCACGTACTTCATTAAATGCATCAATCGCTGCCTGAGAAAAATCCGTTCTTCTTCCTTTAGCAGCATCAATACTTGGTTGCAAAAACAATGTGGTTGTGAACATACCTGTTGTATGCACGACCACGACGAGTGCTGCTGTACCTGCTGCTGCAGTTGCGACGGGGGTCGAGGCACCTAGTGCAACCAGACCCAAACCAGTTGTGATGCCTGCAGCTAACACTTTAGTACCGGGTATGCCAACATTCTTTATAGCATTTAAAGTATTCTCTGCCAATCCATTAGCATTTGCTCTGATGTCTGCAATCTGTCTCTTTATTTGTTCTAACCCATCTTGGTCTATGCTCAGTTGCTTGGCTCGTGAATTTATTGTCAATATTGGCGAATACTGTGCTGAAATAGAAAGAAGATGCATCAACATCAAGCGATCAATCATTATTAACTCATCTCTTTGCAGTATAACTGTCTCACTATCCATTTCGATATGTGCAAATTGGTTGGATATTTGCGAAATTTGTGCCGACACGATTTCTTTTTGTGCCTGGATAACCGCAACCGATTCAGCCATGGCTGCCTGTTCCTCATTGTTCAATGTTGCAATGCTGTCTAATGTGTCTTGTAGGCTATCTAGGTTGGACTGGAGAATCATTTCAGTAATTTCACCAGGTCTGGTTCCCGGTAATTCGGGTGGCTCAACGATAAAGAATGCGGCGCTTTCAGCAACACCCGCAAGGGTAACATTAACGCTGCCTGAGCGAAGATAAGGTGCTTGAGCATTTATCAATAAAGGTGCGTTAACGCTGACTTGCCCTTCTTCAGTAGGGGTGGCGGTTATTGTGACACTATAATCTGAACCATCATCAAAAGTAATGGTTAGCGGGATATTGGCACTAATCGTTGGATGGAATAGGGTGATTTGATCACCCATGAATATTGTACTTTTATCCAGTATTAAAGCATCTTCAGGAGGCAGCGAATCCTTTTGTGCAGTCAATGCCATCGTTGCAGTCCACAGATAATAATTATTTTGCAGTGGGTTATCGCTACCCGCGGGGACTAACAGCAGATAGAAAGTATAGTCGCCTACGGGTAAATTACTTAGGGCAATACCGTCAAACGGTGCGTCATCTATATTGTCGACATTAGTTTTCCATGGTTTCAGTTTACCAGACAGCGGTTGAAGTGAATCGTCTTCCGTAAGTATAAGTGGGGTATTGGATAAGAGCGGATTTGCCTGTATTGCAAAATAAGCATCCATGGGTGCATCCAAAGCACCTGTTCGTACTTGTAAGTGAAAATTACCGCGTTCTGTTGCCGCGCTGGATATAGCGATTGGATATGTGCTGGCCGCATCGTTACCAAGTGCAGTCGTGGCCGCTGCCACATATGGTGTCATGGCCTGTTGATTGTCAGGTAGCGACAATGCGTTGGCCATCACTGGATAAAATAAAAGCCATATGCACAGGCTCCAAATACGTTGTTGTGTTTGTATATAGCCTAGCATTTGCAGATATGTGCGGCTTGCTATTTTAAATATTTGCCTCATACGATCTATTCTTATGAAATAAGTAAGTATCAGATTAAGACCTGATTCTGTTTAAATAAAATGTTAAATATTGAATTAGATACAGCCATTTACATTGGCTTTACTACTCTTTATTAGAATATTGACATTATTAGCAAAGAGTATGCCAAATAAAAAAACTGTTCTTAATCTTATAATTAGTTAATTATATTTAGCAATCATCCAAAATATGTAAATTTTTCCGACAAAAGTCGCTGTACCTTATGTCATGCATGCCACGATAAATTGTTAACGCGGTTTACAGAATCTTATAAGCTGTTTGGTGAAAAACACGCTATTTATCTCATGGAAGGTTTTAATAAAGTTGCTTGTTAATAAGATGATGCATGACAGCGATGTTTCTGATGAAGCATAGAAAGTTAATCAAGCATTTTTTTGATCCGATAGATAATCGGGGCGGTGCAGGTACAAAACATGCCAAGCGAACTATGATCAATGGAATCGCAGTGACGTTTGGGAAAAATGACGGATCAATTGTAATCGGAAGCATCGAAAAAAATGGCAAATAACAAATAAGCAACGCTGAGCTACGGTTTGATTGACTCGCAAAACGTAAAAACCGCCGGTGCCAGCTGGGGTCACGGGTTTGACAATGACAAGAAAACCAAAGGACACAAACGCTAGATTGTGGCGGATACGATGGAAAATCTTGAAATGCATTTAATTTTTAACCAGACAGGTTCTAAATAAATTCATGGCTATACCCAGCAAATACTCACAACTGCTTTATCACACTACTTATCGCCATATACAACGTATAGTAGTGGGGGTATCTTTTTTCCAAAATTACTGTCTTTCTGTTTATAGTATGGGCTATTTGGCTCTTTACTGTAGACTCGCACCTATGAATACTCACACACCCGAAGTACACATTGATGTTCTCCAGAGTAATGACATGCCGGGCATGTCCCAATATCATCAGAGAAAAGAATTACATACTGAGCTCAACGCAATTACTTACGAGTTCCTGGCCGTACCTGCGCAGCTTTCGCATCTGGTATTACTGTCCGACCGGCAATCTGTCGATCAGGAACGAAAATTGATCGGTGAACTGTGCGATCAGTACAACGTTGCGCCACCCAATCATCATGACAATGAGTTCACCGTAATACTCGGCCCATTACAATTTACCTGGGAGCGGCATACTGAATATTCAACCTATACCGTTTATCAGGCTGGACCTTTTAATGTACCTTTTGACCAACCACCGATTAAACAGCTTCCACACAAATGGGTTGCCGAATTACCTGGAGAAGTGCTCGTTGCCACACATATAGCACTCGATGACCGTTCTCGTCCTAAACGCAGCTTAAACGAGCTAACACAGCTGTTTTCCTCAAATTCCGTTATCGGCTCCAAAGTAGCAGGCGGTGCTGCCGGTGTATGGAGCGACAACCAAATTCACGAGGATGGTTTTGGCCGCATTCTGGTTCATGACGATAATCTGCGTAGTCGGCAGGTCGGTCGCCTGGTGCAACGCTTGCTGGAAATAGAGACCTACCGCATGCTGGCTATGCTGCCTTTACCCATGACCCGTGATATGATCCCCAAGCTTGCGCAAGCCGATCAAAAACTGGCCGCGTTAAGAAATACGGAACTCTCCAATATTGATGACGAACGAAAACTTTTGGAGGAATTGACCACACTGGCAGCTGAAATTGAAGTGCTGTCAGCCCACACCAGTCATCGATACAATGCCTCCCGGGCATACTACGATATTGTCAAGCTACGCATCAAAGAACTGCGAGAAGAAAGGATTGAAGGGCTGCAAATGCTGCAGGAATTCATGATACAACGTTTATCCTCAGCCATGGGTACTTGTGAACTGGTACATTCAAAACTGGAAAATTTATCTTTGCATGTTGCTCGTGCTTCGGAATTATTGCGTACCCGTGTTGATATTTCTATGGAAGCCCAGATCCGTGATTTGCTTAAATCAATGGATAACCGCGCCCACCTCCAGTTACGCTTACAGGAAACTGTTGAGGGATTGTCCGTCGTGGTGCTCAGCTATTACCTGCTTGGCCTGATAAGCTATGGTTTGAAAGCGATTAAAGCAATCGGTATTACCATCAATGTCGAAATTCTCACCGGCATTGCCATACCCATCGTTGTCGTCGGCGTGTTTTTTGCCGTACGCAATATTCGCAATCTGGTCAACAAACAACATCGAAATAAATAGCCATCCCCAGAAACCAGACTTATCGTAATCTCAGCATTCGGTTATACTGACAGCCAATCCGCCGAGCGAAGTTTCTTTGTATTTGACCGACATTTCCAGACCGGTCTGCTTCATTGCGGCAATACAATTGTCCAATGACATAAAATGCCGACCATCCCCCCGAATTGCTAAAGAAGCCGCGGTATAGGCCTTAATTGCACCAAACCCGTTACGTTCAATACAGGGCACTTGTACAAGACTGCCAACCGGGTCACAGGTCATACCCAAATGGTGTTCAAGTGCAATTTCCGCCGCATTCTCAATCTGTTCCGTAGTACCGCCCTTTATCGCACACAGTCCTGCAGCAGCCATTGCGGAAGCTGACCCCACTTCACCCTGGCACCCCACTTCCGCACCAGAGATCGAACTATTATGCTTAATTAGCCCACCGACAGCTGCAGCTACCAGTAAAAAATCCTGAACCTGCTCATGCGTTGCACCCTCATGTTTAACCGCATAATAAATGACGGCAGGTATGACACCTGCGGCACCATTGGTTGGCGCAGTCACAACCATATGACCCGCAGCGTTTTCTTCATTAACAGCCATGGCATACGCACATAACCAATCATTTAGGGTCGTCGATTGTGGAGAATCCTGCAATTGATGGTACAGTGCTTTGGCGCGCCGCTTCACTTTTAATCCACCCGGCAAGCTGCCTTCGGCCTGTAAACCGTTCTGGATGCAGGTAAACATCGCATCCCGGATTGCATCCAGCCCCTCGTTTAACTGTTTCTCACTGGCACGTTCTAATTCATTATTGCGCTTCATGTCGGCAACGGATAATCCGCTATCTGCTGACATCCCCATCATTTGATTTGCATTCTCAAACGGGTAGCCACATGAAAAGGTTGCTTCCAACTTAATCGGCGCGACTAACTGATTAATTTCCGCCAACGTTGAAATAAATCCCCCGCCGATCGAAAAATAGGTTTCCGTCAACATTGTTTTGCCAACCGTGTCCATGAACTGAAAAATCATGCCATTGGGATGCTCGGGCAGCGGTTCTCCGCGATCAAAGACAATATCGTCTGTTGGCGAAAAAATAACACCGGCACCCTCGAAATCAATCACCGTACATGCCGACAGATTCTCAATCAAAGCATTAACGTCTTCTTTTGCCAGTGCCCGGGGCGTAAAACCGTTTAATCCCAAAATAACTGCGCGATCCGTGGCATGACCTTTACCAGTAAAGGCCAAGGAGCCCTTTAATGTACAGCGGATATGAAACGACTGACCGTCCGATTGGTTGGCAATATGGGCTATGCATCGACCACGGAAATCTTTTGCAGCCACCATCGGCCCCATAGTATGCGAACTAGACGGACCCACTCCAATTTTAAATAAATCAAGAACACTGATAAACACAAAATAACCTAATAAAACAATATATTATTCTCTTATAAACAATAGCGCGGCAAATTATTTTGAATGCACCGTAATAACACATCATCCCAGCCGATGACCGGCACATCACGCATCAATAATATCTACCGAACCATCAACCCTTTGAGTCGACAATGTTCGCAACCACACCTCTAGCTTACGTGTTGCAATGACATCATCACGATTATAAGCCAGAATTTCTGATTTGATGCGTTGTTTGTCATGTTCGTCAGCAACCAGAAAATTGTTAAATTGTACAACAGACCACTGCGATCCTGATGCTTCAATCTCCCATTGAAAATTAACCAATTCGGGGTGTTTACAGATCTCTTTTAAGCCATAGCCCTGTACGGGCAATATAAGACTATCCCTTACCGCCTTTTGCATATCAAATAATGGACTCGTCTCACCTTCCAAACCCAGAAGCCATTGCACAGTTTTATTGTCAAGCATGTGATACCGCTCGGCATATTTCTTGATAGTCGTTTTTTCGTGGTTTGAATAATGTGCTAAAACTACTGACTTATACCGTACACGGTACTGCTGGATTTTTCTCAGAAACGCGAGCCAGCCCTGATAGTCCGTTGCCTCATTATCCGTCCACACATAATCGAAATCAGAAGCGGTAAAAGGTGGTACAAGTAATCCCCACAAGTAAACGTGCCTGTCACGTGTCGACGACAACGGGTTATCTTCAATATCAAAATGGATCCAGACACCTTCCGGCAACACAATATCGCGCAACAAAAACACCTTACCAGACTGCACGGACTGTGCCTGAATAATTGCCCGCTGTTTTCGTTGTAAACCCTTTAAATGCGGTACATCCGGAATTTTTTCTGCGTGCTGAGCTGCAAGCTGAGAAATTGTCTGGATACCAGCCTGGGTCAGGTGCTCAGCCGTACGACCATGGATACCATAAAGCAAAGATAATGAGTCATCAGCCTCAAACTGAGTCAAACAGTATGCATAATAGGGACAAATACGGCAACGGCTATGGCTGTAATGTACATGCGGCTGTTCCGTCTGAACTCGCAAACGACGCATGCTTTGAATAAATGCACTAACCTGTGTGTTTACTTCATCGCTATAGCTCGCCGTGGTGCCATCACCCAGATAAACAACAGCCGGCAATGAATTGTCGAGCAACTGCCGGTACACTCCCAATTGTATTTGCAACACTTTTTTATTTTTGTTCTGAGTTAGCTTGGCATCAGCGGCTTGATACAAACCACTGTCATGACGAATCAGAAAATCCGGATAGCCTATCAGGCCTTTTTCACGATTGCGTAATTTCGCCTGATAAATAACAGATACCCCTAGCTGCATCAGCGCCCGCGTGTGATCGAAAGAGGTCGCTTGCTGCACATCATGGTCATTTTGCAACCGCCTCAGAGTATTTGCTTCATGTTGCAACCCCGCGTCGAATAACAATTGCATAAAAGGATCAACAACAAAATCAGTCGCGAGATGCATATCAAGCCATGCTCGTCGGACACAGAAAACCCACGACACCGCATCACTTGGTTTAATCAGAAAGAGATCGTTTTCCTGTTGAGTCATACAAACACCGAGTTGAAAAAACCTAAGTTAGCCCCATCGTCTATTTTTATACACACATCACAATTAAGTACCGTCTCTGAATAAACTTAGGACATAGGAGACATAGGAATAAAACACGGGTATTAGTCAAAGCACTCATGTCTCATCCAGCGATATCCGATGATTTTTTAGTGAACATTAAGTGAGCAATCAACATGTTTGAATACGCACCCATTTTTCCATGATATGCGCCTATTCTCTGTTAACACCATGCACTATTCCATGTTCGAACTAAAACCACTTTGCAAAGCGCTTTGTTTACCCGCCACGTACTGGTATACTCTCGCAACCTGTATGATATCTTATCAAGGTCAAGGGCGGGCTTCCCCGCATTGCAAAGTAGTGAATCTGGTCAGGTCCGGAAGGAAGCAGCCACAGCTAATTCTTGCAAGTGCCGGGGGTCAGGCTCGCCACCCTCATTAGATTGGATACTCCAGATATTCCATCAAAACATCTACATAGCTGCATTTATCAGAACGTATCAATGCATGATAGCCTCTCGGGCCGACCTGTTATAATATCAGTTTGATGGAAATCTTTTTCTCATATTATTAAACCGTGTCTCAATCCCAAGCCCTTGCACGCAAATGGCGTCCCAAGAATTTCTCCGAATTGACCGGACAGGATCACGTTGTCAAAGCATTGACCCATGCACTTGAACAAAACCGGTTACATCATGCTTACTTACTGACAGGTACGCGTGGTGTTGGAAAAACGACTATAGCTCGTATTCTTGCAAAAACGCTCAATTGTGAAACCGGAATAACAGCAGTTCCCTGCGGCACCTGTAACGCATGTACGCAGATAGATTCAGGGCATTTTATTGATCTGATCGAACTCGATGCCGCATCGAATACGCAAGTTGATCACATGCGTGAACTCCTGGAGAACGCGCAGTATGCGCCCACCAATGCCCGATTTAAGATTTATATTATTGATGAAGTGCATATGCTCTCCAAATCAGCGTTCAACGCCATGCTAAAAACACTGGAGGAACCGCCTGCACATGTCAAATTTGTTCTTGCCACCACGGACCCGCAAAAAATTCCGGTAACCGTGTTGTCTCGATGCCTGCAGTTTAATTTAAAACAAATTCCTCCCACCCTGATCAGCGAACACCTTAGAGGCGTTCTCACTCAAGAGAATTTTTCAACTGATGATATTGCGTTGAAACTGATCGCGCAAGCCGCTCAAGGCAGCATGCGCGATGCATTAAGCATTCTGGATCAGGCAATCGCTTATGGCTCAGGAAACGTAACGGAAGATACCGTACGGGAGATGCTGGGCGTTATTAATCAGCAGTATCTGTTTGACTTAATTGATGCCCTGGCGTCTCAGAACGGGCAAAAATTGCTCACTATCGCTGATGAAATTAATACACAATGCGTTTCATTTGATGCAGCGCTTCACGACCTCGCAATGTATTTGCATCAAATTGCATTGGCACAAACGGTACCCCAGGCAATCCACGACGATATACCGGAATATCAACGTATTCAGTCATTCGCTAAACTTTTTTCGCCTGAAGACATTCAGCTGTATTATCAAATAGCGTTGCATGGCCGCAACGACTTGAGTCTTGCACCTGATGAGTACGCGGGTTTCACCATGACATTGTTACGTATGCTCACATTTGTACCGGATAATTTCTGCACACATGATGCGGAATCAGAGCAACAATCATCTGCAACAGGGCATTGTAACAAAAATACCAATCAAACCAATGATCGAATTGCGTATCAGAAAGAGCCGACCCAGTCCAACAGCGATTCGCAAAGGGCAATAGCTAAGCAAGTATCATCCATAGCTTCCGAACAGAACTGGCACGATTTGGTCAAACAGCTGAAATTAACCGGCATGGCAAAAATGCTGGCACAGAATAGCGAAGCAAGTACTCTGACTTCAAACACAGTTGAGTTATGCGTGCCGGAAATCCATAAACATTTATTGGATAAAAAGTATCAAAACGCCATACAAGCTGCCTTGGATATACACTTTGGCAAACCTGTTACATTGCGCTTTTCAATTGGCAGCATTACCGGAATGACACCTGCCGCACTACAGCAACAAGAAAATGAGAAAAAACAATCGAACGCCATTGCCGCAATTGAAAAAGACCCTGTTGTGCAGGATTTGGTGGACAGTTTTGACGCAAGAATCATAGAATCCTCAATCAAACCAATACGGAATTAAAGGAGTAAAAATTATGAAAGCAAACCTGGCAAATATGATGAAACAGGCTCAGCAAGTGCAAGAAAGTATGAAGCAAATGCAGGAAAAACTCGCTACATTGGAGGTGGAAGGCCAATCCGGTGCTGGCATGGTGAAAATTATCATGACCTGCCGTCACGATGTCAAACGCGTACAAATCGATGATAGTCTGGTTGGTGACAGTGATGATAAGGAAATGTTGGAAGATCTGATCGCCGCCGCATTTAACGACGCTGTGCGCCGCGTTGAATCTACAACCCAGGAAAAAATGTCTGAGCTTACCGGCGGACTCGGACTGCCGCCTGGCATGAAGCTGCCATTTTGATCTTGAGGCTAAGTTAACATCCACCTATGCGCACATACAAACCATCCAGAAAGAACTACAACAAACCGCCTTTACGAACAAATGAAGCAAAAAAAGCCGACGCTTTAGATTCGACCTCAACGCATAAACTGCAAAAACTTTTAGCTCAAAAAGGGTTGGGTTCGAGGCGCGAAATGGAAGCGTTAATTACTTCAGGACGCGTCAGCATCAACGGGAAAAAAGCTGTTCTGGGAAATCGCGTTGGCGTTAAGGATCGCGTTCAAATCGATAAACGCGTTATTCGTTTTGATTTTTCGGAACGTCTGCCACGTGTGCTGCTTTATCATAAGCCTGAAGGTGAAATAGTCAGTCGACATGATCCGGAAGGCCGTCCAACCGTTTTCGATAAACTGCCACACCTTAAATCTTCCAAATGGATCGCAATCGGCCGGTTGGATTTTAATACCAGCGGCCTGTTAATTTTTACCACGGACGGTTTACTGGCAAACCGGTTAATGCACCCACGTTTTGAAGTGGAGCGTGAATACGCCGTTCGGATACTTGGTGAATTAACCGCCGAACACATTAATCGCTTAACCAACGGCATTCAATTAGAAGACGGTATCGCTAACTTTAACCAACTGACCGCACAAGGTGGAGAAGGCGCCAACCGATGGTATCGGGTCGTACTTAAGGAAGGAAAGAACAGAGAAGTCCGGCGCATGTTTGAAGCACTCGGCATCACTGTTAGCCGCCTGATGCGAACACGATTTGGTCCGGTTAATTTGCCAGCACGTATTAAACGAGGTCAATGGCTGGAGCTAGATGAAAAAAAAATAAGACGATTGCTAACACTGCTAAATTGATCCCCTATCACCATCCGCTAAGCTGATCGCGGCTGAGCAGAAACACGTTCTCATCGCCCGCGCTGGTTTCCAGCCAGGTAAACGGCATCTGTGGAAATGCATCCAAAAGCACGTCCCTATTATGACCGATCTCTACAATAAGCAAGCCGCGGTCGGTCAGATAGTTCGCAGCATGTTGCAGAATATGACGAATTGCTTCCAGCCCGTCCGTACCGCTGGCCAGCGCTGTATATGGCTCATGCTGGTATTCCTCCGGTAACAAGGCCATAGATGCAGCATTAACATAGGGCGGATTGCTGATGATCAAATCGTAACGTTTATCTGCGAGCCGATCAAACAAATCGGACTGAATCAACTGAATCCGTTGCTGCAACTGATAATTGTCCACAACATTTATCTTAGCAACTGCTAATGCGTCATGCGATATATCAACAGCATCAATCTCAGTATGAACAAATTCATGCGCCATCAGTATGGCCAAACAACCGCAACCGGTGCACAAATCAAGTGCATGATAGACATCTTCTGGATTGGAAATCCAGGGATGCAACTGATCACGCAGCAGTTCAGAAATAAAAGAACGCGGGACTATGACACGTTCATCGACGTAAAAAGCATAATCACCGAGCCATGCTTCATGCGTTAAATAAGCAGCCGGCTTTCGTTCTATAATGCGCCGCTTAAGCACAGCCGTTACTTCTTCAATTTCGTCGCTGGTAAGTCGGGCATCAAGAAAAGTATCCAGATTGTCCAGAGGCAAATGCAGGGTGTGTAAAATAAGATAAGCAGCTTCATCATACGCGCTCACCGAGCCGTGGCCGAAAAAAAGTTCCGCATGAATGAATTTACTAACGGCGATACGTAACAAATCACGTATAGTATTGAGTTGATTTTTTGCTTGGGTAAACATGTACTTTTAAGGACCAACCATCCAATAATAATTTAAATTAACCCACTGAAATATATCATAAAATTTATTTACAGACTTAAATCTTTTAAATTTGCTTTTAAACTGCAACGAGTGGTACATTTAGAAAAAGATATTCATTTTATGCATTTAGCGCTTGAACAAGCAAAAAAAGCGCAGAAGCTCGGTGAAGTTCCAGTGGGCGCCATTATCGTACAAAATGAAACGATTATTGGGCGTGGATTCAATTGCCCGATTACATCGCGAGATCCAACCGCGCATGCTGAAGTCATGGCATTGCGTGACAGTGGACAATATTTAAATAATTACCGCCAACCCAACTGCTCGCTTTATGTCACGCTAGAACCCTGCACCATGTGTATCGGCGCAGTTTTTCATGCGCGTATCGAACGTCTGATTTACGCTGCAGCCGATCCCAAGACAGGTGTATGTGGCAGCGTTATCAACTTACCTGCTCAGGCCCAGCTTAATCACCATTTACGGGTTGATGGCGGCATCCTGGCAGAAGAAGCCAGCAGGTTAATAAAACAATTCTTCTCCTTAAAACGTAAAACAGGCATTTCATAATTATCAGGTAAGCCTATTAAAATCATTATGAAAATCAATATTTCTATCGGCAAGCAACAACTCAACTTATTAAACGATAATAATCAAACGATTAAACGCTACCCGATTTCTTCGGCAAAAAACGGCACCGGTCAACGAAACGGCAGTTTCTGCACACCGCTAGGCAAACATATTATCCGTGCCAAAATTGGTTCCGGGCAACCGGTCAACACTGTTTTTATACGCCGCCGACCCACCGGAGAAATTTACTCTCCCGAATTAGGAAGACAGTATCCAAAACGCGACTGGATTTTAACACGTATTCTGTGGTTATCAGGTTGCGAGCCCGGTTTTAACCGGCTGGGATCGGTAGATACCATGCGACGGTATATTTATATTCATGGTAGCCCAGATAGCGTTGAAATGGGTAAACCTGGCTCCATTGGTTGCGTACGCATTTCAAATAATGATTTACTGGAACTATTTGAACTGATTCCAGTGGGTACCTGCGTTGAAATCGTTCAGTGACATAAAAAAGAGCCAACGACTGACATTTTTTACTCCTGATCGAATTTCACAGTCTATGCATATCAATGCCTTGACTGTACAAAACAATAAATAGCGTTCAATTGCAATACTGCAAGTAACGGGAGAACGACATGAAATTAAATTTTATTCGCCATAGCATGATTCGAGCGCATTACTGTTACTTAGTCGCTACGTTATTGCTTCTGCCAGTCAGCGCGATCGCAGAATCATGGGTTTATACCGTAAGATCGGGCGACAATCTCTGGAATATCACTAAAAACCATCTCAAGGGTATGCAGTACATCCAGCCTCTACAGCGATTAAATCATGTGCAAAATCCAAATAAAATACTACCCGGTGCGCAATTGAACATTCCGGTAGCATGGACCAGAATTATTGAAAATGTCAGCGCACGAATTATCAGTGTTCACGGTACTGTCTTTATTCAGCAAGACAATCAGGAAAAAATACTGGCAGCACCCGGTATGCAGTTATTTGTGAACAACGAAGTTCAGAGTGAAAACGATTCATTTGCTACAATAGAATTTGCAGATCACTCCACGATGCGCTTACAGAATAACAGCCGGGTGCGACTGGAAGAAATGAAAGCTTTTGGTGACCATGGGCTTGTCGACACGTTAATTTATCTTGAAGAAGGACGTACTGAAAACACTGCCCCCAAAGAATCTGTCACAGGCACTCGATTCAGAATACGCACGCCCTCGGCAATCAGTTCTGTCCGGGGAACAAATTTTCGTGTCGGCACAGTAGAATCCCGCCCTGAAACAAGCAGCGAAGTACTTTCTGGAAAAATACAAGTTATTGGTGCAAAGAAACAGATTAAAGTATCCGCAGGTTACGGTACCGTCACCGTCTTAAACAAACCGCCCGCACCACCTGTTGCACTACTGCCGCCCCCTGATCTTTCTGACACGCCCGATTATTATGAGCGTCTCCCGCTCGTCATTCATTTGAATCCGCTCCCTGGCGCCGGTGCCTACCGGGCACAAATTGCAACAGACAAAACATTCACTCATATGGTGTCCGAATTTGTCGCAACGACTTTACCTTTTCGTGACGGTGACATTCCAGATGGAGATTACTGGCTAAGAGTTCGCGGCATAGACGACTCTGGAATCGAGGGCAAAGACGCTCAAATGCCATTTACACTAAACGCGCGACCCGAACCTCCTTTTGTGATATCCCCCTTGCCCGATGGTGTCTTGGCGCCGGATAATCAAGAACTCAGCTGGACGAAACAGCCAGATGTTTCACATTACACCGTGTTAATCAGCGAGAACGAAAATGTTTCCGATCCGGTCTACTTTAATCCCGAAATAACGACAGATACGATCACCTTGCCAACATTACTCGAGCCCGGCCATTATTTTTGGCGCATAGCGGCCGTCTCACCGCATGAAGGCGCCGGCCCTTACAGCGATACAATGTCTTTCAGAGTACCTTATCCGGGACCCTCACTTGAAGATACGCAAATAGATAAAGATAACGACGAAATAACTTTTGCATGGCGGGCCGCTACCGCAGACCAGCGCTTTCATTTTCAGCTCGCCCATGACTCTTCATTTACCACAATCATTTACGACGAGATTATTTCAGAATCCCGAATCACCGTTCCCAAACCCGAAGGCGGAACATATTATATGCGTATTAAAACCATTGAATCTGATGGCTTTAACGGACCATGGGGAACACCTCAAACTATTGAAATTCCAGGTGAAACGCCTTACTGGCTTATGCTACTGCTACTCTTGCCTTTCTTAGCATTGATATGATCTCTCTGCATAATTTATGGAAATATAGTAATACCCTGACTTTACGTGTTGTCATATTGACTGTCGTCGTCGCTTTTATCGCTTATACTGAATTGGCGGAACGGCTCGATTTTGTTATTTATGACACATTATTAACTTCGGTACATTACGCACACGAATCAGACATTGTCATTGTTGAAATTGACAATAAAAGTCTCGGCATCCTGGGTGCATGGCCCTGGTCAAGAAGCGTACACGCCGAACTCATTAATCGTTTAAAGTCGGTTGATAACAGAAACATGGCCATTGACATACTGTTTCTGGAAAAACAACACGATGACCCGGAAGCCGACCAGATGCTGGCCTCTGCGATCACCAATCATGGCCAAGTTGTTCTGCCGCTAGCACCCGTGTCTACAACGCTTCCCGGATCGTTACATATAGCCGCACCTTATCCGCTATTAAGACGAAATGCTGTGCCGGGTCATGTCGATATTGAAATTGACAGTGATGGCATTGTCAGGCGTACTTTTCTTTATGCGGGTATTAACGCGCCGACATGGCCATCACTGGCAATGGTGCTGGCAAATCCCAAAACCGCAACAAAACAATATTTACTCAATGGTGAAGATGAAAAACCGGTGGACCCAACAAGACACTGGTCTCGTGCAGAAGAAATTTTGATTCCATATATAGGTGGACTGAATCGTTTTCACAAGGTTTCCTATGCCGATGTCATGCTTGACGATGATGTATTAAGAACTTTAAAAAACAAAACCGCAATAGTCGGCATGACCGCAGCGGGTATGGGAACCCGATTTGCAACACCATTGTCCGCCACCAACCGTCAGCCTATGACTGGAGTCGAATGGCATGCACATGTCTATTCGATGCTACAAAACGGTCATGCTATATACCCCATTTCAAACACCGGGGGCATGCTGATCTCGGTCATATGGATCGCCATCATTCTGGGAATCATGAGGTTGACAAAAACAAACCTGACCATACCGCTGCTATTTCTCATACTTATTACCGGTTCAGCATTGCTTTACTACTTACTCAAAATCGGCCATGTCTGGTTTCCACCATCCGCAGCACTGTTTGGCACACTGGCACTTTACCCCTTATCCAACTGGCAACGCCTCAATCAATTCATACGCTCTTTTTTAATCGCAAAAATAAGTTCAAACGCGGCGTTAGAATCGGTCAAGGACGGCGTTATCATAACGGATGCACATAACGCCGTCGTTTATATTAATAAAGGCACGGAAAATATTTTACAGTCGGACTTCAAGCATGCTCAAGGCAAACTACTGCAAGACATACTGCAGCTTTCAACCAACCACGACGACCCAACTGACGACGCACGCATCAAAGAAATTTTAAACCCCAGTACAAATAATATTGAAACACTGGAATGTACGTTAATAACAATGCCCGGCGATACCCGTATCGTAAAGATTACCCGAAACCAGATCCATGATGAACACAAAGTCTTAATCGGCTCAGCCATTGCTATTACCGACATTACCGACACGGCCGAGCTGGTACAACAAGTTGCCCGTCAGGAAAATTACGATACGCTAACCAAACTGCCTAACCGCGCGAAGTTGTTATCCCAGTTCGGTCAAATGACACAGCATATAAAAAATACAACAGGCGGCATCACTGTTTTTTTTGTTGCGCTGGATAATTTTAAGAAGATCAACGATGCCATGGGACATCAGGCAGGAGACAAGCTACTCAAAATGGTTTCGTCGCGGCTTAATGAAGCCCTTCATCATGACGACATTGCCGCACGTTGGGGCGGTGACGAATTTATCCTGCTATTCAACCATTTGAACACTGTCAATTCAGCGACCGAGATGGCACAAAAAATCCTTGATGTCATCCGGCAACGTTTTGAAATAGAAAACATGGATATTTTCGTCGCGGCGAGTATCGGCATTAGTTTCTATCCAAATAATGGATTAACCAGTGAAGTCGTTTTAAAACGTGCAGAAACCGCAATGTATCGTGCCAAACGCGATGGCGGCAACAGTTTCGACTTTTACTCTTCTGAATCAGCCATTGTCTGGACGCGCGACAGGCTTGAACTGGAAAAGGAATTACGCGCCGCCATCGTCAACAAGGAGCTGCAGGTTTTATTCCAACCTATTATCAATGCAGAAACACGTCACATCACCCGCATGGAAGCACTGATTCGCTGGCCACATCCCACAAGAGGCTATTTATCGCCCAGCGATTTTATTCCACTCGCCGAAAATGCCGGCCTTATTGAACCACTCGGCGAACTGGTCCTGAACGTATCGTGTATGGCCGCACAACAACTATTGCAACTCGGCTACACGGTTAACGTTTCAGTCAATGTTAATCCCCGGCAACTATTGAACCAGAATTTTCTGCAAACCGTTACCCGCACGCTCCAAGAAACCCGTTTGCCTGCACATGCATTAATACTCGAAATCACTGAAAGCGCTATAGTTAGCGATATACCCCGTGTGGGTGAGATTCTAAGTAAACTCAAGAACTTGAAAATCAATATTGCACTGGATGATTTCGGAACGGGCTATTCTTCTCTCACCCTGCTGCGGGAGTTACCCATTGACATATTAAAAATAGACAAATCCTTCGTACGCACGCTTGATCAGAACCAGAATGATCTAACGATTGTTCAAGCAATCATCGGTCTGGGTAACAACATGGGATTAACTGTCGTCGCGGAAGGTGTAGAAACGGCACAACAAACCCAAATCCTGCTCCAGCATCACTGCCTTTATCAACAAGGCTATTACTTCAGCCGCCCTATCCCCTACACCGAACTACTTGAGCTCATACACGAAAATAATGAAATGCTGTCCTTACAGTGACCATGCATTAATCTCATCACCTTTGCCTTATTAAAGGTAACTGCAGGTGAAACAGGGTGTTATTTGACCAATCATAAAACAAATATTACTGTAATATAAAACTTAGCTTATTACTTTACATAATATAAAAATATTCTCCAAAAATAAAAATATCCGCTTTGCACGCTGACTCGAAGTATTCGACCAGGTGTTATCTATTCTTTTTTGTGTTTTAACAAAATTGTTACAAAAGCCAATAAGATTGATAGACAAAATGGGTATACAGTTTTTTCAGAATTTAAAAATTTCAAATGCAATTATCCTGATTGCGTTATTCCCGTCAGTTGCGGCTATATTTCTCGCGGTTCAAACTATTTCAAATGAAAACCAGACCATACGCCATTTACAATACTTATCGAAACTTACAGCGCTCAGTATTACGATCAGCAACCTGATTCATGAACAACAAAAAGAGCGTGGCACAACAGCCGGTTTTCTAGGAAGTGAAGGCACTCGATTTGAACAACCAATGGTAATACAACGCAAAAAAACTGATGAAAAACTTCAAGCGTTGGATAATCATCTAATCAACTTTGATTTCAATCAATTTAACCAAGCGTTCAATGCCAGTCTTACCGACGCTATTTCAATACTCAAGCAAATCGAGAAAATCCGAGCTTTAGTAGACACACGTTCTATTTCCCAGCCTGATGCGACTGAATTTTACTCAGTATTAAATAGCAAAATGATTAATACCATTAGCCTCATGAGTAAAGTCAGCCCTGATACCCATATCGCCGTTAGCCTATTCGCTTATAGTAATTTTCTACGTCAAAAGGAATATGCAGGTATAGAACGAGCTGTTGGCGCAAATGGTTTTTTCTCCGGCCGCTTTACACCTCAGGCAATACAAAAATTTACCCGGCTCGTAAGTCTGGAAACTATTTCGGCAGAAGCATTTCTTTTGTATGCAAAAACGGAAGCAAAGGATTTTTACCATAGCATTAAAACACGTACTGAATTTAAAGAAGTTTCAAGAATGCGTGATATTGTCAAGATGGGTGGTCAAATTGGTGAGCTGCAAGGTATAGACGGCGAATATTGGTTCGATACCATCACCCTAAAAATTGAAAGCCTGAAAGAGGTTGAAGATTTTTTAGCAGCTGATTTACATCAGTACATGGAATCCATGATGAGCGTATCAAATACCTATAGATTACAAGTGATACTGCTGACCGTCTTGATTATTGTACTAACCATTTTACTCTCCATCACCATCATTTCTGTGGTTCATTCTTCTATTCATAAAGTAGTTGCATCAACTACTCAGCTGGCTGAAGGCAACCTGGACATCGAACTTCCTCAACCTACCCGCAACGAAATCGGCGAAATTGCCAAGGCGCTGAAAATTTTCCAAATCAATGGATTAGAACAATGCGAGTTAAAAGAAGCACTTCAAAAACATAAAGAAAGCCTGGAGCAGGAAGTCAGCAAACAAACCGCCGATTTACTGGAGGTCAACGCAGAACTTGAAGAATTTACTTACCGGACGTTTCACGACCTGCGCTCACCTATTGTTTCATCGATTCGGTTACTCGAAATTTCCCAGCGATCCATTACAGAGAATAACGCTGACAAAGCGATGCAAAGTCTGACTTTCGCACATTCAGGCCTGAAAAAGTTGGAAACGTTAACCGAAGACATCCTGGCTCTGGCACGCAGTAAAAAACTGCAAGAAGAGGATGTCGAAATCGATATTTCAAAAGTAATAACCGATGTGCTTGAAAAATTTTCCCATATGGAAGGATTTGACACCATAGATATTCAAAAAGAACTTGATTTCAATAATCCCATTTTTACAAAACAAACCCGTTTTACTATGATCGTCGAGAATATGATCAGCAATGCAATAAAATATAAAGATAGTCATAAAGAAAGCGCTTTTATCCGAATCACCACCCGTTTATCCGGCAACAGTATGGTTCTTGAAGTCGAAGACAACGGCTTAGGAATTCCCCAAGATCAACAAAATAAAATGTTTATGATGTTTCAGCGTTTTCATCCGAGAACATCATTTGGCAGCGGTCTTGGGCTATATTTAATGAAAAAAAGTGCCGATATATTAGAAGCATGTATCGAATATGAAAATACCCAGAATGATGGTTCAATATTCAGGCTAATAATGCCCCTTAAAGAGGAAAACCAATGAAAATTTCATGTGCACTCATTATCGACGATAGTGAAGGCGATCAATTTTTAACCAAGGATCTTATACAATCAGAGTATCCTGACGCTGAAGTGTTGCAGGCTTATGATGGACAGGAAGCACTTGAGATTATAAAACAATGCAATGAAGATATTGATCTCATCATTCTTGATATTAATATGCCAAGAATGGATGGGCACGAGTTTTTGAAAATTTACAATGAGATGTCCGTGCAAAAGAAACCACCTGTTGTCGTTATGCTTTCGTCTTCTTGCCATACTGAGGACAAGGATAAATCCATGGCGTACGATTTTGTAGTCGATTATTTTGTTAAGGCACTGGACAAAGATGATTTATTTAACTTACCGGACCCATAAACCTGAATTTGTTCATTTACGAAAACGGTAACTCTCCATTTGGATCGCCAATCGCGCTGATTTCATGAACAGCCTGAACATACACAGGGTCTTCACGTAATTTTGGATATGAAACAAAGTGTTTTTTACCATGCATATGCGCCATACGTGCGAGGCTGACGGCCGTCGTATTCCACTGCAGTGTTTCCAGTAACTCATCGGCAGCCTGAGAATCATTACATACCAGCACCATATCACATCCTGCATCCAGCGCGGCAAATGCACGATCACCGATCGACTTAAAATACGTTGCGCCCTGCATACTCAAGTCATCGCTGAAAATACACCCGTCAAACTGCAACCGTTCACGCAGAATGGCCTGCAACCATTTACGGGAAAACCCCGCCGGCAATGGATCAATATGCGGATAAATAACATGCGCGGCCATCATGCCGGCAACACCAAAATCAATCATGCGCTGGAACGGAATCAAATCATCCAGTTCAATATCCGCAAATCTACGTTGATCAATAGATTCTTCAAAATGTGAATCAGCTTTTATTCCGCCGTGCCCCGGAAAATGCTTGCCCACAGCCTGCATACCACCGGCTCTCAGTCCTGCCATCAACGCATGCGCAAGATCGGAAATGGCCTGAGTATCGCGATGAAATGCGCGGTCGCCGATCACGCTGCTTTGTCCATAATCGACATCCAACACCGGTGTAAAACTTAAATCCACGCCACATACACTCAACTCCGTAGCCAGTACATAACCGATCTGCTTCGACACATGACAAGCACGCGAAGGATTTTTGTCCCATATCCTGCCCAACTCGCGCATTGCTGGCAAACGTGTAAAGTCATCTTTAAAGCGCTGTACCCGGCCGCCTTCTTGATCAACCGCGATTAATAAATGCGGTGTTCGCAGGTCTTTTATCTCCTGCGTCAGTGCCATCAATTGTTGCTGCGAAGTAAAATTACGCGAAAATAAAATGATGCCACCGGTCAATGGATGTTGTAAACGCCGCTTGTCATCTTCGGTGAGTACCGTACCCCCTATATCAAGCATAACAGGGCCCAATGACATATTATTGCTCCAGGACAACGAAAGCGCATGTCATTCTCATTTCGTCACTAATTGACAGATAATGACCGACGATACCTTTCTGCGTTAATAATTGTTTAAGCTCGGGATGAAACTCAAAATAGGGTTTGCCCAGCGAATCATGGGTAATGGTAATAAAGTTAAGATTGACCGGATGACGTAATCCCGTTCCCATTGCTTTGGAAAGCGCTTCCTTGGCTGCGAAACGGCTTGCCAGAAACAGCGCGGGTTTACTGCTCTTTTGGTAATCCTGCCATTCGTTTTCAGTCAGTATGCGGCGCGCGAATTTATCACCGTACTGACTCAAAGACCGCTCAATACGAGAGGGATCTACCAGATCAGTGCCAATGCCATAAATCATGTGTCAGCCTCAGATATCAGCCGTTTCATTTCGATCACTGCTTTTTCTAAACCCACAAAAATAGCATGGCCGATAATCGCATGACCGATATTCAACTCGCAAACACCCGGAATTTCTGCTATAGCCTGCACATTACCGTAATGCAACCCATGACCGGCGTTTACCCTTAAATTCTGGCCGGTACCATAGGCAACCGCCTTTTTGATTTTCTCAAATTCTTCAATTTGCGCCTGCGGCGTCACTGCATCGGCATAGCCGCCGGTATGAATTTCAATAACTGGCGCACCAGCCTGAACCGCCGCATCTATTTGTTCAAAATCGGCATTAATAAATAGTGAAACACGAACGCCCGCTTTATCTAACCGATTGCATGCCTCACTGACCTGATCGAAATACCTGACAACATCTAGCCCCCCTTCCGTAGTGAGTTCCTCGCGCCGCTCCGGAACCAGACAAATATCATGCGGTTTAATGCGTAATGCAATATCGATCATTTCGGGCGTAACCGCGCTTTCCAAATTCATACGTGTCCGCAATATTCCACGCAGAATTTCAACGTCCCGGTCCTGAATATGCCGCCGGTCCTCACGCAGATGCAAGGTAATGGCGTCAGCGCCTGCCGATTCGGCAATCCGTGCAGCCTCAATTGGACTTGGGTATTCAGTGCCCCGAGCCTGTCTCAATGTAGCAACGTGATCAATATTAACACCAAGCTCTACCATATATTTTTCCTAGAGGGTATCGTCATGAGTTATGTACTTTTCTGCACGAGCAGATTCCTGATGAATGATTGTGAGAAATACGTAAGACATAGCTATAGCTATATGTTCAAGTACTTTGAATAAGCAGGGATAAAAAATCAGTCGCACCATTCGAGTTTGTTTTCCGAGCAAAATCTTGATCCTTTTGCCCGAAAAGCAAATAGAATTGTACATAACTTATGACGACACCCCCTAATAAAACCAGACAAATTCAGTGATAATTCGCAATGATAAATGCAAATCATAAATGTTCCGATATAATTTCCTTAACAATGTCATTCATGGCCAAGTTGCCTTAAAACGGCGATGTCATCCGCCCAGCCGCTCCTTACCTTTACCCAGACCTGCAAAAAAACTTTCTTATCGAAAAGCGTCTCCATATCCTTGCGGGCCTGACTGGCAATTAGCTTCAATTTCCCACCGTTCTTACCTATCACAATAGCTTTTTGTCCCGATTTATCGATCAAGATTGTCGCATATATTGTGATCAATTTATCTGTTTCAGTAAATTGATCGACAACGACGCTTGTTGAATAGGGTATTTCGTCTCCAATCAAACGAAACAGTTTTTCGCGCAGGAGCTCAGCGGCAATAAACCGTGAACTTCTATCGGTAATCGCATCGACATCGAATAATGGCGGATTTTCTGGCAGGCAAGGGCGAATTAACTCGACAACCTCGGACACCTGCACTTGATTGAGAGCGCTTACCGGGATTATAGCCTCAAAATCAAACCGTTTATCCACGTCATCCAGGAATGGCAGTAAACGACTTTTATCAGAAAATTTATCAATTTTATTGACAACCAAAATGACCGGAACAGCTTTTGACAACAGATTTAAAACCAGTTGATCCTGTTCACTGAAATGCAGCGCTTCAATAACAAATAGCACGACATCCACTTCCTGCAAGCTTTGTGATACAACCTTATTCATAGCCGTATTCATTCGGTTCGTATACTGTTTCTGAAAACCTGGCGTATCGACAAAGACAAACTGTGATCTTGAGTCTGTCAAAATACCATGAATTCGATAACGGGTGGTTTGCGCTTTTCTCGATGTGATGCTTATTTTCTGCTGTACCAAATGATTGAGCAGTGTCGATTTCCCCACATTGGGGCGGCCCACAATGGCAATATATCCCGCTCTAAAGCCTTCAGACTGCATTGGGGTCATGACTGATCATAAAATAAATTTTGTACATGTCAGGCTATTAATAAACAAGGTTACATACTTCGATAATCAATTATCGAAGTATGCCAGTTTATAAGCCTTTTTGGCAGCGGCCTGCTCGGCTCTGCGTCGGCTGGAACCCTCACCTAAGGTACGAATATTAAACGCCGAGATTACGCATTCGACCTCAAACTTTTGTTGATGGGCTTTCCCTGTTGTAGTAACCACCCTGTATTCAGGTAAATCCAGTTTCTGACCTTGAAGTAATTCCTGTAACATTGTTTTGGGGTCTTTTCCGTGCGTTGCATCGTCGATGCCTTTCAATACGGGCAGATATAATTTTGTAACGACTGAATTGGCCTGCTCAAAACCACTGTCAACATAAATTGCACCAACAACAGCTTCCAGCGCATCTGCCAAAATAGACGGTCTGCGATTTCCGCCGCTTTTCAATTCCCCCTCTCCTAGCTGAATCAGTTGATCTATATTCAAGTTAAGTGCTAAGTCGAACAAAGCTTTTTGATTGACCAGATTCGCACGCAAACGGGATAAATGTCCTTCAGGAGACTTGTCAAATCGTTTAAAAATTAATCCGGAAACTGCGCAATTTAGAATGCTGTCTCCTAAAAATTCGAGACGCTCATTATGTGCAGCACTATGACTGCGATGCGTCAAGGCCTCATACAATAATTCTGGTTGTGAGAATTGATATCCCAATCGATCACAAAACGTATTAAGTTTGTCATTCCAACCGTACTGCATGCCCAATATCGCTTTTAGGTTTCCAGATTTCTATGAATCACTGCGTGTGTCAAAATCAAGTAGCAGGGAAACGTTGTAAAATAACGGTACTGTGACAGTATAGGCAGTGCTCAGAATATTCTGACCTTTGTCGCGGGCGATCTTGATATCTTTTGCGGTGATAACCGTCGTTCCGTCGATTTGCGCGCGCTTTGAATAGGCACTTCTGATCTGGCTTGCGCTCGCTTTTTGGAGGCTAGGATCATTAGCTACTGCAACGATATTTTTCTTGATAGTAGCATTTTCGATATAAACCGGCGCAACCTTCATACCCAGCACAAGTGCCAGAACCAACACGACCGACCAAAGCATCATTCCCGATAAGGTAATACCCCGCTGTTTATTACGCAAATTCATGATTCACCCTCCAGAAAAAATATCTCGACTACTGAATCTGTTGGCCGATTCGGCCAAAATCACCAAAATTCCACCAAATCATAAATGCTTTACCTACAATGTTCTCTTCAGGTACGAACCCCCAGTACCGACTATCACTACTGCTATCCCGGTTATCACCCAAGGTAAAATAATGTCCGGGCGGAACTTTACAGGTAAACCCGGTCCGGCTATATTCGCAGTTTTCGCGAAACGGGAATACACGCACACTGGAATACTGTAATCCATGAACATCCCGGTTTACTAGAATCGAGTGATGAATCTCCCCAAGACTCTCTGTATATTTTTCAGAATATATATACCCCATCCCGGGTTCCACATACTTATAGTCTTTTTCATACACTTGCTCAACAATATTATCATTAATAAACAACTGCTTATTGTGATAAGTAATAACGTCGCCGGGAGTACCGACGACACGCTTGATATAATCTATGGATGAGTCTTCAGGATAACGAAACACCAGCACATCTCCTGATTGAGGACTATCCATATCTATAATTTTCTTATTAATGACCGGCAATCTAATACCATAAATGTATTTATTGACGAGAATAAAATCCCCAACTAAAAGCGTCGGAATCATCGAACCAGAAGGGATTTTAAACGGTTCAATAATAAATGATCGCAAACAAAAAACAATGAGAATAATCGGAAAAAAACTTTTAGGATATTCTATCCACCATGGTTCTTCATCTTCTGGTTTGCGCTTATGCCGCAAAACAAAGTAATCTAAAACCCAGACAATACCTGTAATAACAAGCAGGCTAAATAACACCAAAGGAAAATTCATTTGCCTTGCCTTCCTGAATGTACCAGATAACGAATAGTCACGTTTATTTACCTTTTTCTCTGAACTTGTTATTCACACTACATCATTTAAAACAGTTACGATTTCTCATCAGCCTGCAGAATCGCCAAGAATGCTTCCTGTGGTATTTCTACATTCCCGACACGTTTCATTCTTTTTTTACCCGCTTTTTGTTTTTCGAGCAATTTTCGTTTGCGCGTAATATCACCACCATAGCATTTCGCCAAAACATTTTTACGCAATGCCTTGACGGTCTCCCTGGCAATGATATGCGCACCGACTGCAGCTTGTACTGCAATATCAAACATTTGCCGTGGAATCAATTGGCGCATTTTCTGCACAAG
>JAUIIB010000051.1 GCA_030431985.1 Gammaproteobacteria bacterium | reverse complement strand
GGTCGTGTCATGAAAGCTCGCGTAGACGATATGAAAAGCTGTCCGTGTCATGCAAAAATCTTTGCAAAAAGTATTCACTTTCGGCTCTAGATAGTTGAATAAATTTAGCTGCCGCATAGGGGAGCTAACGGAAACAGCTAATACTTATCCCGAGCATGGTCTTTTATGCCGGATAAAACACCGCTGGCTATTTTATGAATAAAACCGGCCGTAGCATGTGTCAATTGTGCACCCGCTTCCATCTGCGCTTGACCGACTGAAGCGGCTTGTTGGGCAAAGATCCCAAGTGTTTCTTTTAACTGTGTGCCGACAAGAGTGCCGTTGTTTTTTGCGTGTTTAGTGATGTCGTGGAATATGTCCGAAACCAGACCTTGTGTGGCCGAGGACGTATTTTTGAGCGTATCCAGAAACAGGGTTTCCAGACCCTCCAGGTCCGAGCGTGTGCGGACCAATTCCTGATCGGAAAATTTTTGTGCGTGTCCGGCAGCTTCTTGAAGGGCTAGCTTGGATGCTTCAGCAAATCTTGCTAATGCTGAATCCAGTCCTGCTATCGCAGCAGTAATTTGTGATTTTGCTGTTTGTGTTTGATCGTTTGCTGTGAGGAATTTTTGTTGTGCGCCTTCGTGCACGCCACTAGCCACCGCAGTTACAATACGTCTGATAGAATCAATGTCCAGCCGATCAGCCTTCATGGCTTTTAAGGTTAGGTTATGTACCGTCTCGCGGACGTTGACCTCGTCAACGAGCGCATCATATATGTCTTGTTCCAGTTTACTCAATTCATCATGGATAGATGCTGATTTGTTCTGGTCCGTGGCATCATGTTCAGTTTGCATGGTCATACTCTCCGTCATATAAAAGTTACGACTTGTTTATTGTCTATCTGGAACCGTCAGGCAGTCAAGGCCGTGCATATATGGGCGCAGCACCTCAGGTATGGTTACGCTGCCGTCACTGTTTTGGTAGTTTTCCAGCACTGCTACCAGTGTTCTACCAACAGCAAGGCCTGAACCGTTTAGTGTGTGCAATAGGGTCGGTTTGCCGTTTTCGTTACGATAACGCGCCTGCATGCGTCTGGCCTGAAACGATTCACAATTACTGCACGATGAGATTTCCCTGTAGGTGTTCTGTGCAGGTAACCAGACTTCGATGTCATAAGTTTTGGCCGCAGAAAAACCCATATCACCTGTGCAGAGTGTCATGACCCGATAGGGCAGCTCCAATTTCTGCAGAATCGTTTCCGCATGACCTACGAGTTCTTCAAGCGCTGCATAGGAATAATCTGGATGGACAATATGCACCAGTTCAACTTTGTCAAACTGGTGTTGACGAATAAATCCACGGGTATCTCTGCCATAGCTGCCGGCCTCTGAGCGAAAACAGGGGGTATGTGCAACAAATTTTAATGGCAGTGAATTTGATGCAACGATTTTGTCGCGTACGATGTTTGTCAGTGTGACTTCGGCCGTCGGTATCAAAAAGAATTTAGTTGAATGCGTACTGTCATCCGCAGCTTTTTCCCCGGTATTGACTGCGAATAAATCTTCTTCAAACTTGGGTAATTGACCGGTTCCCCGCAGACTGTCATGATTGACCAGATAAGGGGTATAAGCTTCCGTATAACCATGTGAGTGAACATGCGTATCGAGCATAAATTGTGCTAAAGCACGGTGTAGTCGCGCCAGGCCATCGGTCATAACGCAGAAACGTGCACCGCTGAGTTTTGCAGCTGTTTCAAAATCAACTAATTGCAGTTCTTCTGCAATCGAAACGTGGTCCTTAATTTTAAAATCAAACGAGTGGATGTTTCCCCAACGCCTGATTTCCTGATTGCTTGCTTCATCATGACCGATCGGTACGCTGTCATGGGGCAGGTTGGGTACTTCGAGCAGGATTTTTTGCAGTTCGGTCTGGATTTGTTCCAGTTTAGTGGAAGACTGCTTGAGTTTGTCGCCAAGATTCTCAACTTCGGTAAAAAATTCGGCGGCATCTTCACCTTTACTTTTAGCCTGCCCGATTTTTTTTGAGGCGGCATTACGTTTGGCCTGGAGGTCCTCAGTCTGTATTTGGATTTTTTTTCGTTCGGTTTCAAGTCGATTGAATCGATCCATCGGAAAATCGTAACGCCTGGTGGCCAGTTTTTCGACGGTTGAATTCAAATCGGTACGTAATAATTGAATATCGAGCATGTACTCTCCAGATAGCTAAATAGGACAATAAAAATTTTTGTCAGAATGCTGTAAATAAGCAATTGTAAAACAAGTGCAGTTCAGAGTTCAGTGATGGTGTTTGAATTATTTTGTTTTTTTCGTTTTGCGGTCCAGCTCGCTTAAATAATTCAGTTTCTCGCGGATTTTACTTTCCATGCCTCGGTTGGTGGGGTGATAAAACTGAACTTCGGGCATGTCATCAGGAAAATAGTTTTCGCCGCTAACATAGGCGTCTGGATAATCATGGGCATAGTGATAATCGCGTCCGTGTCCCATTTTTTTCATCAGTTTCGTTGGGGCATTACGCAAATGCAAAGGGACCGGCCGGGATTTATCCGCTGCAATATATTTACACGCTTTGTTGTAAGCCGTGTACGCCGCATTGCTTTTTGGTGCACAGGACAAATACAGGGCTGCTTGCGCCAATGCCAGTTCTCCTTCAGGGCTGCCTAGGCGTTCATAGGTTTCGCAGGCATTAAGCGTTATTTGCTGGCTGCGCGGGTCTGCCAGGCCAATGTCTTCCACCGCCATACGTACCAAACGCCGCCCGATGTATAATGGATCAGTGCCGCTATCGAGCATACGGCATAACCAATAAAGTGCTGCATCTGGCGAAGAGCCGCGTACTGATTTATGTAATGCGGAAATTTGATCGTAAAACGCATCGCCGCCCTTATCAAAAATACGCATGTTACGTGATAATGTATTCTGTATACTAACAGTATCGATGGAGTCCAGTTTCTCAATTTCTGCGGCAACACGCATCTGCTCCAACATATTCAACAAACGGCGTGCATCTCCATCAGCGTATGTAATAATTAATTGACGGGCGTCATCAGTAAAGTGAAGATGACCAGGTATTTTCTTCAATGCTCGATTAAATATCTGTGTTAGATCATCTTCAGTCAGTGCGAAGAGTGTATATACCTGGGTGCGTGAGAGCAAAGCGCTGTTGACTTCGAATGATGGGTTCTCAGTAGTTGCGCCGATAAACGAGAACAGGCCTTGTTCAACATGCGGCAGAAAAGCATCCTGTTGGGATTTGTTGAAACGGTGCACTTCGTCTACAAAAAGAATGGTATGACGTCCGCTTTGTTGCAAAACGGCCTGAGCCGTTTCTATGGCATTACGGATATCCTTGACGCCCGACAATACTGCAGACAGTGCTATAAATTCAGCATTGAAGACATCGGACATTAATCGCGCCAGCGTTGTTTTTCCAGTGCCGGGAGGCCCCCACAAAATCATCGAATGGGGCTTGCCTGATTCAAACGCCAGACGTAATGGTTTTCCGTTACCGAGTAAATGCTGCTGACCGATGATTTCTTCCAGATTTCTTGGGCGCAGTTGTTCTGCCAGTGGAAATTCAGGTTCGTTTACAGTTAATAACTCATTCACTGATAACGTCCGTGCCATCCGGTGGTTCAAATTTAAAAAAACCGTCAGGGAAACTCGGGTTTCTGGCTAGCTCGGAAAATTTGAGATAAGTGGTCTGACCGAAATGATCTTTTAAGGCCATATACAGGAGATTGCCTTCAGTAGAGAATCCCAGTTGTATAAATTCAAAAATACTGTCTTTTTCCTTCGGAATGGCTTCCATCCATTCAATTTCATCCTGCAATCCGAGATTATTCAATTCAAAATTATCTTCGATTGTATTGCTGCCGGCCAGTAATGCTGCAGGGCTGCTGCCGATAGCGATATTGAAAGGGCGAACGGTTACTTGATCCAAATCCTGGTCATAAAACCATACCTGTTTGCCGTCACCGATGATGGATTGTTCGTAGGGTTCTTGGTATATCCAGCGGAATTTATCAGGGCGCTCAAATTCGAGAGTGCCATTTGATTGCTGGATATTACGTTCGTTCTTATCACTTAGAGCCTGAGAGAAACGAGCTTTTACTGTATGGGTTTCCTTGATGAAATTTTTTAAATGATCGGTGGCGGCTGCCTGTGCATTACCGAGAGTTGGCGGTAATGGTATGCCTAGCATTAGAATCAGGAAGAAAATTGTACGCGATATTGTTGTATGCATCTGTTATTTGAAAAATGTTGATTTGATTTCCGGGATAGGGTAGCACTACTCGCTACGCGCGGGCATCAGTACTTCACGATTTCCATTGCTTTGCATCGCAGATACCAATCCGGTGCGCTCCATTTCTTCAATTAAACGTGCGGCTCGATTATAGCCAATTCGGAGGTTTCTTTGCACCAGTGAAATAGACGCGCGACGTGTTTTAACGACAATCTGAACAGCTTCGTCGTATAAGGGGTCCTGTTCTCCACCGGACTGTTTTTTTGTCTCATCCAGATTATTATTGCCGTCATCCTCCGTGGTTTGCAGAATATCTTCCACATAACAAGGTTCGCCATGTTCTTTTAGGTATTCGACAACGCTATGGACTTCCTGATCCGCTACATAAGCGCCGTGGACGCGTTGCGGATAACCGCTGCCCGGCGGCAGGTACAACATGTCGCCCTGTCCCAGAAGTGTTTCCGCGCCCATCTGGTCGAGAATGGTGCGGGAATCAATTTTACTGGAGACTTGAAAAGCAATGCGTGTTGGGATATTGGCCTTGATTAATCCGGTAATGACGTCGACTGAGGGTCGTTGAGTGGCCAACAGCAAATGAATGCCGGCAGCCCGGGCTTTTTGCGCCAGTCTGGCAATTAGATGCTCTACCTTTTTACCTGCAACCATCATCAAATCAGCCAATTCGTCGATGACGACAACAATGAGTGGTAACTCCTCAAGTTGTTCCGGCGTGTCGTCTAAACATAAAGGGTTGAGCAATGGTTCTTCTTTTTTAGCGGCTTCGCGTACTTTCTGGTTGTAACCATTTAAGTTGCGCACGCCCAACGACGACATCAGTTTATAGCGGCGTTCCATTTCAGCGACAGACCATCGCAATGCATTTGCCGCTTCGCTCATGTCGGTGACAACGGGTGTCAAAAGGTGGGGAATACCCTCGTATACAGATAGTTCGAGCATTTTGGGGTCGACAAGAATAAGACGAACCTGCTCGGGGGTGCTTTTGTAAACCAGGCTTAGAATAACTGCATTTATTGCAACGGATTTACCTGAGCCTGTTGTGCCAGCGACGAGAGCGTGGGGCATTTTTGCTAAATCAGAGACAACCGGGCGTCCGCTAATATCTTTTCCCAGCGCTATAGTCAATGGGGATGCAGTATCGGCATAAGATTGCGAATTAAGAATTTCTAGTAGACGGACGACTTGCCGTTTGGGATTAGGGATTTCCAGTCCCATGGTTGTTTTACCTGGAATCGTTTCAACTACACGAATACGTACGACAGACAATGCTCGCGCCAGATCTTTAATTAGATTAATAATTTGGTTGCCTTTGACGCCAACTGCAGGCTCGATTTCATAGCGTGTGATGACCGGGCCGGGATAAGCGGCAACTACTTTGACAATAATGCCGAATTCTTTCAGTTTGCTTTCTATCAAACGCGATGTTGATTCAAGTGCATCCTTGGATAGTGTTTCGATATCTTTATCGGGTTCGTCAAGAAGATGCAGTGGCGGCAATGTGGATTCCAGTAAACTGGGAAACAATGATTTTTGTTTTTCCTTGATTGCGCGGGCTGATTGCGTTATCTGGTTTGTCGGCAACTCTATACGAAGTGAACGTGAATCCGAGGTGCGATTTTTTTCCGGCGTAACCAGCGCTACAGGTTCATCTTCATCTGGCCATTCCGGTTGCTTGTTGCGTATCGTGAGAAAGCGATTTTGTAGCCACAACATGTTGCGTTCGATAATCTCACCTATTTTTTCAACTAAACGAACCCAAGACAACCCAGTAAATTGGCTGAAGCCGATGGCTATAAGTATGAGCAGTGTCATGGTGGATCCAGTGAATCCAAGTAATTGGGATAAGTAATGACTGATTACCTCTCCAAAAATTCCACCTGATTGATAGGGCAGTGCAACATTTAATGAATAAAAACGCAGTGATTCCATTCCGCTGCTGGCAACCAGTAGTAACAAAAAACCTCCGATTGAGAGAAAAATGGAATGCCGGTCAAAAATACCGGTGACATCAATGCGTCGATAACCCCATGAAACGGCAGCAAAGCAAAAAGCAATCCACCACCATGCCGAAATACCGAACAGGTACAGTAAAAAATCCGCCAGCCATGCGCCGACATATCCGCCGGCATTATTGAAATGATTGTAGTCGCCACTGTGAGACCAGCCAGCGTCTCCGCGATCATAACTATAAAAAATTAAAATGAGGTAAAGTGCGACACCAACAAGAATGAGCCAACCGGATTCGCGGAGCAGTCTGGATACGCGTGGAGGGAATCTGCTGTGTGTCGATTTGCTGATTGTGGTTTTATTTACCAAGCTCATGGATTGTTCGATTGCGAGTTATAACAAAAACACCGGGAGTGAGCATATTGCTGGGTATTTTATCGTTCCTGTATAAGAAATTCTATCAGAAACGGAGGGTTAATCCATTTTATATAGGAAATTTTCCTATGAGCTGCAGATAATAAGACTAACACAGATCATGTGCAGGTTTTTAAGGTTTGTGGCGCTGCGTTTATTTTTTACGGGGATATAATTTTTCGTGGATATAGCTCAACTCAGTGAGCTCCATGGCGGCCTCGATGGGAAATCCGGCGCGTCTACGGTTTCTTGAGTCGACCATTAGTTTTTCTATGAATGGATAAAATTCATCATAGCCCCAGTGCAGTTCAATTTTTTCGGCGACATGCTTGAAATCTCTTTCAAGTATTGATTCTTTTTCACCTAAATACGCGTCGAACTCTTTGATTAACTTTCTTAGGGCCATGGTTCCGTGCCTGCTATTAATATGAAGTGAGCATTTATTTTAGTGGAGACGTACTAGAATTATTTGTAGATCAGCAGGGTGATCCTGCTGCAAATTATGCTTTTAATATGACTACAAGCGTTATATAACGATGTTTACCAATTTTCCAGGCACAATAATAATTTTCTTTATGGGCTTGTCGTCAATAAATTTCTGAACCTGCTCGTTGGTTTTTGCGGCATTCTCAATTGTTGCTTTGTCTGCGTCTTTGGCAACATGAATCTGTCCGCGAAGCTTACCATTAACCTGTACGATAAACTTAATTTCATCTTGTGCCAGTGCGGATGAATCAACCTGTGGCCAGGATTGTTCGAGTAATTCCGTCCCTGGCCTGAGTTCGCGCCATAGGGTATGACAGATATGCGGCACGATGGGGGAGAGCAGTAGGACGATGTATTCCATTGCTTCCTGCATCAAATTGCGGCTAACAGAGTCTACAGTTTGTATCTTGGCGATATTGTTTAGTAATTCCATCACGGCGGCGATTGCAGTGTTGAAGGTATGGCGTCGTTCCAAATCGTCAGATACTTTAGTGATGGTGTGATGCAATTGAAAACGCAATGTTTTGAGTTCTGTAGACATATCTTTAAATAACTCGGGGTCAACTGCAACAACGCCTTGTTCAATGTGCGTGTACACGTGTTTCCATAGGCGTCTCAGAAAGCGGTAAGCGCCATCAACACCTGTATCAGACCATTCGAGGGTTTGTGTAGGAGGACTCGCGAACATCATAAACAAACGCGCCGTATCTGCACCGTATTCATCAACCAGTTGTTGCGGATCTACGCCGTTATTTTTGGATTTAGACATTGTGCCAATGCCATCTGATTCTACGGGCTGACCGTCGGCAAGTAACAACGCATTGCATCGTTTGCCACTTTCATCAAACTGAAGTTCTATATCCACCGGGTTGTAATAAGTGATACGTCCGTTGCCGTTTTTTCGGTAAAAAATTTCGTTGAGTACCATGCCCTGTGTGAGCAGATTGGTAAATGGCTCATCGGTTTTTAGGAGTCCGGTGTCGCGCATGACCTTACTCCAGAAACGTGAATACAACAAATGTAGAATGGCGTGTTCAATTCCACCGATATATTGATCGACCGGTAGCCAGTAATTTGCACGATCATCAACCATGGTTGAGTCCTGGTCAGGACAGGTGTAACGTGCGTAATACCAGGAAGAATCGACGAAAGTGTCCATAGTATCAGTTTCACGGCGGGCATTCTGGCCGCAATTCGGACAGATACATTCAAAAAATGATGGTGTTTTAGCGAGTGGATTACCAGAGCCGTCAGGCACCAGATCCTGCGGCAGAACCACGGGTAATTGGTTGTCCGGTACCGGTACGGTGCCACAGGAGTCACAGTGGATCAGTGGAATTGGACAGCCCCAGTAGCGTTGGCGTGAAATCCCCCAATCGCGTAACCGATACTGGACGCGTTTGTTGCCGAGACCTTTTTCCTGTAAAGCAGTGGCAATGGCATCTATCGCAGCTTGAAATGCCAGGCCTGAAAATTCTTCCGAGTCGAATGTGATGCCGTGATCAACATAGGCTTCGGTCAACGGCAATTGCAAATCCGTATCAGTCGGCTTTATGACAGCTTTAACGGGTAATGCATAGTGATTGGCAAATTCAAAATCGCGTTCATCGTGCGCAGGAACGGCCATTACTGCACCTTCGCCATATCCCATCAAAACATAGTTGGCGATCCAAACGGGTAATCGTTTGCCATTCAACGGATGAATAACAAATAAACCGGTATCCATTCCCTTCTTTTCTTGAGTTGCCAGATCTGCTTCTTTGGTTGCACCGAGTTTGCATTCTTGAATAAAATTGTGCAACGTCAGGTTGTCTTGAGCGGCATGCAGGGCAATCGGATGCTCGGCGGCGACGGCGACATAGGTGGCGCCCATCAGCGTATCTGCGCGCGTAGTAAATACTTTAAGATCCTGTGGGGTGCCGGATTCTTTGTCTGCGGGGAAGATAATATCAACGCCATAGCTTTTTCCAATCCAGTTGGCCTGCATAGTTTTAACGCGATCCGGCCAGCCTGGAAGGGTTTCCAATGACTTGAGCAGCTCATCGGCGTAGGCAGTGATTTTTAAGTAATACATGGGAATCTCACGCTTTTCGACCGGTGCACCGGTGCGCCAGCCACACCCATCAATGACTTGTTCGTTAGCTAAAACGGTTTGATCGACCGGATCCCAATTGACAGTACCCGTTGTTTGGTACGCAAGACCTTTTTCCAACATACGCAAAAACAGCCATTGGTTCCAGCGGTAGTAATCAGGGTCGCAGGTGGCTAGTTCGCGGTCCCAATCAATACTTAGTCCTAGGCTTTTAAGCTGCTTACGCATATACGCAATGTTATCGTAGGTCCATTGTGCAGGTGATACGTTATTCTGCATGGCTGCATTTTCCGCTGGCAATCCAAAAGCATCCCAACCCATGGGCTGCATAACGTTATAGCCCTGCATCCGGCGGTAGCGCGATAAAACATCGCCAATGGTATAGTTGCGCACATGTCCCATGTGGAGTTTGCCGGAAGGATAAGGGAACATGGAGAGACAGTAATACTTCGGTTTGCCAGTATTTTCTACTGCCTTAAACGCAGCTATTTTTTCCCAGTGCAGCTGGGCTTTTTGTTCAATTTCCTGAGGGTGGTATTTTTCTTGCATGGAAGACATGAATGTTATTTTTTAAATCATATATTATACAGTGAAGTGTACTGACAATAACATGTGAACAGTACGATTAACTACATTACTCTCAACGTGTTTGAATATGATATATGCGAAAATTTTACATATATGCTATGTAGCCAAGTAATGTGCTTGTTTGTTTTTTACTGCAAAGAAAGTCGGCGGTGTTTCAAGCGATATAAATCAATTTGCGTCGCATACACATTGCTGGGTCAGGTTAAAGGCTTTTTGCTTCTGTTATTTGTTACCACGGTGGTTTTTTAAGTTATGGTTTGTTTTTCATTTTAATACTTAAAGAGGAAGTTTTCAGTGCCGGTTCGTCAGCAGATATGCGAAGGATTGATGGGCGTGCCAGATTGAAATCTGGATCATAGGAGGCATTTATGAGCTGTTGCAAAAGAGAGTCAGTTTATATCGCATGTGGCAGGGATCTGTCACGCGATGCACAAATTGATTTATAATTCGCGTTTTACAAAAAGAAAAGAAGAAGATTGCAATGAGATTAATAGAGAAAAGTTTTTATTTGCAAGCTTATTGGCAAGATAGGGGAGATAATCAATGCGTATAGGCATACCCACAGAGATTCGTGGGGGAGAGACGCGAATAGCTGCGACACCTGAGACTGTTAAAAAATTTACCGCAAATGGTCTTCATGAAGTATCTGTGCAATCCGGCGCAGGCGCTGGTGCGAGTATACCTGATTCGGAGTTTGAAGCAGCTGGGGCGAAAATTGTAAGCGATGCAGCTACACTGTACGGGCAATCGGAAGTCATACTTAAAGTACGTGGGCCTGAATCGGAAGAGTTAGCCATGATGCGTAAGGATTCCGTGTTGATTGGTCTTTTGGCGCCACATAAATCAGAGGGGATTGATGCGCTGGTTAAACATGGTTTGACGGCTTTTTCAATGGAAAAACTGCCCCGGATTACGCGTGCCCAGAATATGGACGTACTGTCATCTCAAGCTAACATTGCTGGATATAAGGCGGTGATAATCGCGGCAAATATTTATCAACGGTTCTTTCCGATGCTAATGACGGCGGCGGGTACTGTCAAAGCTGCGCGTGTGTTAGTTTTGGGTGCTGGTGTGGCTGGATTACAGGCAATCGCGACTGCAAAGAGGCTTGGTGCGGTGGTCGAAGCCTTTGATGTGCGACCCGCGGCAAAAGAACAAGTGGAGAGTCTGGGTGCAAAATTTGTTGAAGTGCCACTGAGTGATGAAGAAAAAGCAAAGGCCGAAACTGCCGGTGGGTATGCAACTGAAATGTCGGAAGATTATAAACGGCGCCAAGGTGAGTTAGTGCATCAAAGGGCTGTTGCGGCGGACGTTGTTATTACGACGGCTTTGATTCCCGGGCGCCCTGCACCTGTCTTGATCAAAGAAGAAACTGTAGAATCGATGAAACCAGGTTCTGTTATTGTTGATATGGCAGTTGAGGCCGGTGGCAACTGCCCGTTGTCTGAATTGGATAAAACAGTTGTTAAACACGACGTTCATTTAGTGGGTATCGCCAATATTCCGGGTCTAGTCGCAGCCGATTCCAGCACGTTGTACGCACGGAATCTGATGAATTTCCTGAACCTGTTAATAGATGCTGAAAGCGGCAAACTCAACATTAATCGTGAAGATGAAATTGTTGCCGGAACACTGGTTTGCAGCGATGGTAATATCGCGAGTTAATCGTGGCAGTATTGTTACTGTAATTTAATTAATAGCTTTCGGCATACAGCTAACGAATTAGAAGGAGTAAATATGATAGGTGATATCGACCCACTTATTATTAACTTAACAATTTTTGTGCTGGCAATTTTTGTCGGCTACCATGTGGTGTGGAATGTTACACCTGCTTTGCATACGCCATTGATGTCTGTAACCAATGCAATTTCTAGTATTATTATTGTTGGTGCGATGCTGGCTGCAGGGCCTGCAGATACCGATTGGGGTGTTTGGCTAGGAGCAGCCGCCGTAACACTTGCGGCGGTTAATGTTTTTGGTGGTTTTCTGGTGAGTCAACGTATGCTGGAAATGTTTAAGAAAAAAGATAAAAAAGGAAGTGCATAAATGTCAGCAAATATGGTAGCACTTGCTTACTTGGTGGCTTCGGTATTTTTTATACTGGCGCTTAAGGGTTTAAGCTCCCCAGAGTCTGCGCGTCGAGGCAATGTATTCGGTATGCTGGGTATGACCATTGCCGTCGTTACGACGATGACATTAACCGAAAACTGGACGTTAATTCTTGGTTGTATCGCGATCGGTGCTGTAATCGGTACGATTATTGCCAAGCGTGTACAGATGACGGCTATGCCTGAACTAGTTGCTTTCATGCATTCGCTAGTAGGTTTGGCAGCAGTTTTTATTGCTATCGCGGCAGTTAATAATCCAGTTTCATTTGGGTTGCCAGCGGTTCTGCCTGCAGGAAGCAAATTAGAATTGTTTTTAGGTACATTTATTGGTGCAATGACTTGGTCTGGCTCAGTAATTGCATTTTTGAAGTTGTCTGGCCGAATGAGTGGGACGCCAGTAGTTTTTACCGGGCAACATTTTCTGAATTTGTTGCTGGCTATTACCATGATCGGATTCGGTTTATGGTTTTTCTTCAGTGAAACGACAAACTGGACGGCATTTATTGCTATGACGTCAATCGCGTTTTTATTGGGATTCCTGATTATTATTCCAATTGGTGGTGCGGATATGCCGGTTGTTATTTCAATGCTTAACTCCTATTCTGGATGGGCGGCGGCAGGTATCGGTTTTTCTCTCGGTAATCCGATGTTAATTATTGCTGGGTCATTGGTTGGTAGCTCCGGTGCGATTTTGTCATACATCATGTGTAAAGCTATGAATCGTCCATTTTTGTCTGTAATTTTGGGTGGTTTTGGAAGTGATGGCAATACAGCGACGGGAGATGACGGTGGACAAAAAACTCACCGTAGCGGTAGTGCTGAGGATGCTGCGTTTTTAATGGGTAATGCAGACAGTGTCATCATCATACCGGGATATGGTTTGGCAGTAGCGAGGGCACAACACGCAGTCAAGGAATTGGCGGAGATTTTGCATGAAAAGGGTGTCAATGTACGATTCGCCATTCATCCTGTTGCAGGGCGCATGCCTGGACATATGAATGTATTGTTAGCAGAAGCAGAAATTCCGTATGAACAAGTTCTGGAAATGGAAGAAATTAACAGTGATTTTTCCAACACGGATGTGGTTTTGGTGCTAGGTGCTAATGATGTGGTCAATCCGGCTGCCAATACGCCGGGAAGTCCGATTTATGGTATGCCGATATTAGAGGCACATAAGGCGCGTACTGTTATGGTTGTTAAACGAAGTATGGGTGTTGGATATGCCGGGCTTGATAATGACCTGTTCTACATGGATAAAACTATGATGATATTCGGTGATGCGAAGAAAGTCGTGGAGAATATGGTTAAGTCGATTTAGGGTGAAGTAGTTTTCCGGTCTGGGGCAGTATTTCATGGTTTTATGAAATACTGCCAGAGACTGTAACAAATTCTGTGTAACTGTTTATCATTAACCCCGGATATGGGAAAGGATAAACAGACGATGAAGAACAAAGAACTACAAGCGATAGCTGAATTAGCGGCGAAGAATATTAAGACGGA
>JAUIIB010000010.1 GCA_030431985.1 Gammaproteobacteria bacterium | reverse complement strand
TAAAAGCGTAGAGCCGGACCGAGGTAGTCCAGAAATAAAATGAAATCTGGCCAAATGCAAACTCCTTATGATAAAACCGTTGAAATTTATCTTGGTTTTTTAACAGGTGTGACGGGTGTCTTAAGGGCTGTTTTCTACATTTTACACTGCGTTACAAACACTCGTTAAAATAAACGGCTTACTGAATTTAATCTCCATTTTGTTTGACGCCGTTAATGAATTTATGCCTTGAACAACATCCACGAATGACCCCTCCACTACGCTATCGAGTTAAATAGCCCGGTAGCTTAGCAGGAAGCCGAACGAGAAAACGCCCGGCGTTTATCATCTGGAGACGTAGCAATTGCCAGTTTTCCGCTTTTTTATTTTTCCCCAGGCAACGCAATAAACGTGTACGCTGCGCTTCTGATTGTACCGACAACATTGCAGCCCATAGCGTATCGTCCACATTGTAAACACGATTCTCCTGCAAGCATACTGGTATAACTCGCTCGACAGGAACGGCGAGATCGTTGGCTATCACTTGCAGGGCTGCGCTGATATTAGCCGCTTTGCTGTTTTCTGAACGCGTCAAATCGTAGGGCGGTTGCCACTCATTCGCCGGCCGTAACAGATCAATATAACTGGCCACCACCAATAGCGGTGGTAATCGGCGGCAGGTTTGTTTTGAGAATTCGACGCGCAGCAAATCTAAACATTCACGCTCGATCTGCCGGTCGGGCCGGTTAGAAGGACTAACCCACATGACCAGATCGGCTGTTTGAGCGGCCGATAGCAACTGATTAGCATCAAAATATGTACTGTCACAGCCGGGGGTATCGAAAATTAACGCGTGCTCGATGCCATCGCGCGACAAGACAAACGGCTTGAGCATTCGGGTGTTGTCCGGTAAAACATCAACTGCCGTAGTCAACTGATTGAACAAAGCGTTAATCAAGCTGGATTTACCCGCGTTAGAACGTCCCAAAACCAGTATATGCAACGGATTTTCATCGGCAACTGCCGCATCAGTGTGAGTTTGCGCCACTTGCGTCGGCTGCTTTTCGTCGGTCAACATCAAACGCCCGCTATACAAATCAATGGCGTAGTAACCCACCTTACGAACATATGCGCGTAAAAACCAACGATGCAATTCATCACGCGCCTGAATAAAACTACGCTCGCGCAAGTGACGCCACGCTTCCCCCAATAATCCATCGACAGGATTAATGATCATTCGCCCTGCACGGTAAATGTCGAAAAATCGTTCCGCTTTATCTTTCCATCGTTGCATGCGAAATAGATCGCCTATAGTCAAACGATTACTGAATGGAATATTTTCCATTATGTCGAACCGTAGATCGCGACTGGCGCGCTCAATCACCAGTAACGTATGCGGTACGGTCAGCTCAAGTAACGGTTTTTCCACCTTAGGATGGAAACAGCGCGCCACTGTCTCAGTGGCGCGCTGGCCTAGAGTCAGAATCCAGTCACCGGTTTCTAGCGGCCAGTCTTCCGGTTTGCAAGTCTCTGCCAATACCTGAATCTGCTGCCAAGCAGCATCTGCGCCAAGCGGCCATTCCGGGTTAGGATTTGTCACAGCTTCAGCAAGTAACCGCCGGTCTCTTCTTATCAATAGCTGCTGAAGACCGTAACCCAAACCGCTACTGGTTATCATTGCCATTCCCCAAAATAGCGCGTCTTGGCGCTGCAATAACCCTACTAAACCCAAAATCAGCAGCGCCAGAACAGGCCCTATTATCAACAATAAAGACAGCAGTCTGAGCGGATCTATACCGTACTTTGTCACCCTCACTCCGATCTGCCCCTCAACCTGTCTTTAAGAACGGCTGCGCCACGTTCCAACTCATCGGCATAGATACGGCGAATTGTTTTGGCATCGACGCTAAGATGATGGCGATGCCTGTCAAAAAAATAAGCTGCTGCCTTTCCCAGTGCATAAGTTGCTGCACCGCTTGCACTCGCGCTCCATAGCGTACCCAGCGTCTGTCCCAGTACCGGAATCACCTTAGTTACTGTACGCCCGATCCAACGGGTTAGATAACCGCCAGCCACGCCTGCACCGAGCAAACCGATAAATTCCGTAATCATACGTTTATCCCAGTGCTGACCGTATAAAGCAGCCAAGCTATGCAGCAGTTTGGCCTGCACCACCGACACGGCCATCAGGTCAACAACAGGCAATCCGCCAAGGCCGGCTGCAGTGGTCGAATAACCGACAATATGCTGATGCGCCGTATGGGCAAACAGATCTTGTACCCGCTCATCACGAGTTAGCAGATTTTCCAGACCCAACGACGATAGCGCTTCGATTCCCTCCCACAATGCTTCAAGACCATACTCAGATGGACTGTAACCGTCTTCAGGCAATGTCAAATCAACAGCAACCCATCGTACTGAGGCAAACCCAGGCAAATTTGCAGCAATCCTGCGCTGTTCCTGCAAAGCGCGCTTCAAATCAGTTGGCACCGTATCCGGTAACGGTTCCTGATCATAGAGCCAAGGTAGGATATGCGCTCCCCCGGGTGGATAACATTCGTGCAATCCCGTCTGCACCAGCAATACCGGCCATTCAGGATGGCGCGACCGGACTGTGTATAATACGTCAAATAGCGCCTGCTGCTTGATGTCTGCGACTTTCATCACTGCGATGAGTAAATGCGCCTTGGATTCACAATACGCTATATCATCCGCCGGATCGTAATCAACCTCGCCAAGACCTCGCGTATCCAGAAACCGCACCACCGGACTATCTGCAGGAAAATCATAGAAAAGCGACTGACGCGTACAGGGTTGAAAGCCGTTGCCAATTTCAGCTGTCTCACTACCCGTCATGGCCCGAATGATTGATGTCTTACCCGCCTGCGTTTTACCAAGCAACCATAATACAGGCACCGGCATTTTCATTCTGGCCTCCTGCAACGATTGCTCGAGAAGCGCTTTGTCAACTTCCGGATTGAGCAGAACTTCACGGAGCTGTTCCCAGTAATCTCTCCAGTTTTTGAAATAATTCTGCATCATCAAACCGATCTCGGATTATGCTGAACCGCCTGCAATGCCGGCATCAGCATCTGAAGCCATCGATCGCATTTTTGTTCAAATGGCAACCGCGCATTAGCCGGACTTGTGGAGGGAAGCCGGGCTAATTGTAAGTATTCCAGCGGCATTGTTTGCAGCACATACCGTTCAAAACACGCTTCAGCCTTACCGCCATTGAAAAATACAAAGCGAATCCGGTCATGACTTCTGAAAAATGTCTGAAAATCATTCACGATTTGCGAACGCGTTTCAATACGGGTATCCAAGCTGCCTTTGCGCTGGCATGAATACAACACATCCCAGAGTGCGATATTTGCCGATTTTAGCGCCTTTGTTTTTTCAGCATAAGTAAGACGTTGGGAATCGAACTGTAGCAGTCTACCGATAATACGCCAGAAAGCATTTTGTGGATGTGCATAATATTGATTGGCTGACAACGAGGCTTGTCCCGGCATACTGCCAAGAATGAGAATACCAGCATCCTGATTAGCAACTGGCGCAAAACTGTAGATTGTTGTCATTGCATTCAATGCAATTCATTGCACTTCATCGGCATAATAACGCCTGACAACACGTAATGTGTGGTCCAATTCATAGACCAATGGCCTGCCAGTCGTTAACTTCAATTTCATGACCTGCCGCTCAGTCAGACAATCAAGTTGCATCATCAAGGTACGTAGTACGTTTTTATGAGATACAACCAGCACACATTTCCCATGCTGAATTTCCGGGCTAATGACTTCCCGCCAATAGGGCAACAATCTTTCCTGGGCTTGTTTTAGGCTTTCACCACGCGGCAGATAATTTTTTTCAACGGTCTCATAGCACGATTGATTGCCCGGAAAACGTTCGTCGTCGATACGCAAAAGCGGCGGAGTACCGTCAAATCGAATCTGTGTGCGCAGCACCGGCCAGAAACCAAAGCGCTTTAACGCCGGCCAGCGCCTCAAACCCTCCAGGGCACCGTAATGACGTTCGTTGAGTCGCCAGCATTGCTGTACCGGCAACGTGTCGAGATGCATCGCCGACAAGACTCTTTTTGCTGTCTCAGAAGCACGCTGCAAAGTTGACGAAAAACAGCAATCAAATGTTACGCCAGACTGCCGCATTAGCTGGCCGGCATGTTCCGCCTCCTGTTTTCCCCGGGAACTTAACGCCACATCACTCCAGCCGGTAAAAATTTTATCGCGATTCCAAACACTCTCTCCATGCCGCAACAACACCAGCCGCGTCAAACCCCGTTCATCATCCAATGTCATAGGCTTTGACGGGAACTTCCAGATGTATCAGAGGAATGAGCTTCAGCGGCTTCCCGCCAGATACGCGTCAGCGCATCCCATAAACCGGTACGCAATGTGGTTAAATACAATGTATTGTCACCCAGTCCGTTAACCAGTCGGCGCTGTGCTTCACCGAGGTTATGGTAGGGCATACTCATAAACAAATGATGCGTTGCGTGAAACCGTAACCCAACCGGCGCCCACAATGGCGTAATCAATGGATTACCGGGTACGTTGATAGAATCCAGATACTGTTCGGCATGCGTCATCGGCTTATCCCCTGGGTTACGGTATGCATGCGCGGCCAGGGTACGCAACGAATTCAGGATAAATACCATTACCGCAATCAGATACCAGAGTACGAATACGGAATAGGGTAGTATGCCCAAAAACACCAGACTTACAATCGATACAGCAAATACAAATGCAGCCAGCTCTTGCTGACGCCAGTTTTGATCGTTACGAATGGCATTTTCCGCACGCTTGTAATAAGGATCTATTGTTAAAGACGACGCACGTTCCCACACTATTTTGCGTAGCGGCGGAATTAGATAAGATAAAGGCGTTAACAACAAAAATCGTGCCAGCAATAGCAGTGGAATCAATAAAGACAAAAACACGTAGCCTATCATTTCGGTCGGTTTTCGGGTTGCAAACGGCAGATATTCACCATCCTCCTGCGTTCCATAAACATCACGCCTGTGATGATCGTTATGCACGCCGTCATAGGTAAACGATGGAATCATAAACGGTATACCGCATACGTAGTTCCAGACCAAACGGAATGTTTTAAATGTCCCTTTTTTCAAATGCGCTAGCTCATGAACAAAGATCGCCGCACGATAAAACGTCAATACTGCGACCACATAGGCGCCCATCTGTAATAAAGAAAATCCTGACGATGTTACTGCCACATAAAAAGCTGCCCATCCCAGACTGATATTTAACAGAAAGTCCATCCAGTAAATCCATGGATTCGGTGTCATCAAATCACGCACCAGTTCATGCGCTTCACGCAACGGAAAAGCGCTTTCATCCTTTATTGTCATAATTTCGGATCTAGCTCTCGATGTTGCAACATACTCCACATCCACTCCAGATTCGGCTTTTATCTCATCGTTGTCTTTCATAACCAACAGGATCGAATATGATCGATAATCAGTTGATTAAATTCCGCATCGGTTGCATTCACATGCCCGAGATGAGGCACCGCCGGCCAACCCGCGTCAGAAAACGCCTGGTTCGCAAAGTACTGCGGCTCCGCATAACGCGGAATCACATGAAAATGCACATCCGGATCGACCATCATTAACATCAGATAATTGATTTTGTCATATTGGAACGCTTTGGCCAGCGCGCGTTCAATCTGGGTAGTCACATTGTGCAATTCAGCAAAACTTGCAGGACTAAGTTCCGAAAATGCTTTCGCCGGCTCATGCGCAGCCAATACCAATGCACCCAGAGTCGCCTGTGCAGGACGCAACATTACGCTCCAATACTGAAAGCTGCGAATAATCGTCTGCGGCGCACCAAATTTTCGCATGGTTGGGTTAAATTCAGGAAAATCCACACCACCTCCCATCAGCCGTTACTGGCTCTTTGCTGACCGAAAATCATGCCTGCTCTTGCCAAATCCTCAATAAAATCGATCTCGCACCAGCGGTAACCCGCCACCGAACATGAATTGACTAGATGCTGGCCGGCCAGTTTGTCAATAATGGAAAGATACCAGGACTTTAACTCGGCTGGATGGCGCAGCGCAGCATCCAGTGCCTGAACAAAATTTTCAGCACCCGCTTCGCGAAAATATGTCAAACCGATTGACTCCGCATCAATTTGATCTGGTGGAACAATTTTGCTGACCTGCTTAACCAGACCATCACCGTTGAGCTGAACTTTCATATCATCAGCATCGTAATTTTTCTTAAAATCAACACTGAGTGTAATCGGGGCTAACGGTGAATTCAATACCTGGGAGATCAATGCCGATTCAATCACCGTATCACCATTCAGCAATAAGAAATCACCATCCATTGCAGCACGCGCCAGCCAACAGCTGGCGAGATTATCTGCCACTTCATAAAACGGGTTAAATACAATTTTAATGTTGTCATAATCAGCGTAACGCGACTGAAGCAACGCTTCAATCAATCCAACCTGGAATCCGGCGACGATGATAATCTCATCAACATTTGCGTCTAACAACGCTTCGATCTGCCAGATCAGCACAGGCTTATCGGCAACGGGCAGCAGGCATTTTGGAGAATTCTCGGTCAACGGCAGCAGGCGACGACCTTGTCCAGCACTCAGAATAATAGCTTTCACAACATTCACGGCAATTCGATAACGGTTGATTAATCACGACAAAACCGATTTTAACCCGAATACCTTATCACCTGCTTGAATTTAGGGTATCAAAAAAATCGCTTAGAACGTCAGGCTGCTGATATTTCTCAGCGTGTCCACAATTTCTTTTGTCGCCGCCAAAAACACTTCAACCTGAGCTATGGTATTGCTCGACCCAAAACTTACACGCACTGCACAACGCGCCAGTATCGGATCGACTTGCATGGCGTCGAGCACATGGCTCTGTCCCGGATTGACACTGGAACATGCCGCACCACTGGCTACCGCAAAACCGGCTTTATCCAGTTTAACCACCAACGTATCACCTTCGACATCCGGTAACGCAAAATAAGTTGTGTTGGGAATGCGCTCCACCGCCGCACCGAAAATAACCGCCCCCATTTCCACCAATCCCCGTTCAAGCCGGTCACGCAACTGAGTAACATGCTGCGCGTTCTCAACCCTGCGTGCCACTGCCAGTTCACTTGCTTTTCCAAAACCAACAATTGCGGGCACATTTTCAGTCCCCGAGCGCATACCATTCTCGTGTCCACCACCATAAATCAAAGGTTTTAACAGCAATCGCTTGTCCACAACCAAAGCGGCCGCACCTTTCGGCCCATAAATCTTATGTGCTGATAGCGTCATGGCATGTACATTGAGTGCGGAAAAATCAACCGGTATTTTCCCCAAACCCTGCACCGCATCGGTATGCACATACGTATCGTCGTTTCGCTCGCGTGCAATTGCCGCAATCGCAGCGACATCCTGTATCACACCGGTTTCGTTATTTGCCAGCATCACAGAAACCAGCCCCGGTTCTTGCGTACGCATCTCTTCCTGCGCTCTATTAACATCGATTTGTCCGCTTTGGTTGACTGCCATAAGGTGCGCAGTCCAATGTTCCCCGGTACGATGTGTTAACGCTTGCACCGGTTTCAGTACACAAGGATGTTCAATGGCACTAATAAACAGATGACCCGACCGCATACTGTCTGCAGCACCACGAATAAAAAGATTATTGGCCTCCGAACCGCCGCTGGTAAAAATCACCTGAACCGGTTGTACACCAACAGCCGCAGCAACCTGTTCACGCGCTTTGTCTATAGCGCGCCTTGCGGCCGTTCCAAGCGCATGGCGACTGGAAGCGTTACCATATTCTTGCTGAAAAAACGGCAACATTGCTTCGATTACCGCATCATCCACCCGGGTGGTGGCATTATGATCAAAATAATTGAGTGTCATTAAATTGATAAACAGTTTATTAGTTCAAAAAATATACGAATCGACAGCATATTGGCACTTGCTCGACAACCCAGCCCATATGATATGTTGAGTTCCTTTCACACTACTAAGTTTCAATTCAGGCAAACGTTCCCATATTCAATACGCCACCGGGAGCGGATCGAGACTACGCCACAAATACCAGGTTGCAACGGAACACCAGGGCTGCCATGTTTCGGCCAGCAGTCGCATTGCTTTTTTATCGACCTGTTCATTATCGAAATAGTGTCGACTGATTGCACGCTGCAAACCGATATCATCCAACGGTAACACGTTTGGACGCAACAAATGAAAAATTAAAAACATCTCTGCTGTCCATCGACCGATTCCTTTGACCTGTATCAGCTGAGCAATCAGTTCTTCATCATCTAATGCCATCCACTCAGACACTGCCAGCATATTTTCCTTAAAATGGCGTGCAAGGTCCTGCAGATAGCTGATTTTTCTGAACGATAAACCACACTCACGCAACACATCAATTTCAGTATCATGAATCACATGCGGCGTAACAGCAGGAATAGCCCTGACAATTTTTTGCCAAACGCTTTCCGCGACTTTGACTGAAATTTGCTGACCAACGATAGAACGCGCAAGTGTAGAAAAAGCATCGCCACGCGATTGAAGTACACAATCATCAAATTGTTGTATCAATTCGCACATTACCCGATCGCGCGCAGCCAATTCAGTGGTTGCCTGCTTCCAATAATTAGGCGTCATTACTCAATCAGCACACATCTACTTTCGTACAGAATTTGCATAAATATTTGGAACCCTGAACCGATTACTCTCTAGGACAGTAAAATCACCCCTATGATTAGCACAATATGCATGTAGTGTTATCATTAAAATTGAATCAGCCATTTGTTACGATTTATACTTCACTTTTATCTGATTTTTATATAGCATTGCAAATTAATCAGGAACTCACACCTTTTAACGGAGAATGGTTCCCGTCACAGTCTCCTGATATCATCTCATCTTTTCAGATGTAAGCATAAAAAATAATTATTTAATGAGGATTATATGAGCCAGCATATTCATTACGTTACTGATGAAAACTTTGACACCGAAGTTCTGCAGTCTACCGTGCCAGTTTTGGTTGACTACTGGGCTGAATGGTGTGGTCCATGCAAGATGATTGCACCGATTTTAGACGAAATTGCCAGTGAGTATGATGGACGTCTCAAAATAGCCAAGCTAAATATCGACGAAAATCAGAGTACGCCCCCCAAATATGGTATTCGCGGCATTCCGACATTAATGCTGTTTAAAGACGGCAATATAGAAGCAACCAAAGTGGGTGCATTATCAAAATCCCAGCTTACCGCGTTTGTTGACAGTCATCTTTAAAATAGTTATGCTCGCTCCTTTAAAGATAAAAGAACGCGCAGTTTAATTCAACATATCAAAATATCAAAACAAATTACATTACCTGATTCATTCGTTCTTTTACGTTACCCCATCAGTAGCAGTTTTCCTTCCAACGTTCATCGTTAACCGTTTACGTTAATTTTCTATTTTCTACGTCTTTACTATCAATAACTTTTTTCCATGCGTTTATCCGATCTTAAACATCTTCACGTTACCGAACTTATTAAAATGGCCACCACCAATGAAATTGACGGTGCCAACAGAATGCGAAAGCAAGACCTGATCTTTGCATTGCTAAAAAACCAGGCAAAAAAAGGCGAAAGTATTTATGGACAAGGTACGCTAGAAGTTTTACAGGATGGCTTTGGTTTTCTACGTTCACCCGATACATCATATCTAGCAGGCCCGGATGATATTTACATTTCGCCCAGCCAAATCAGGCGTTTCAACCTCCATACAGGCGATTCCATCGATGGTGAAATTCGTCCACCCAAAGATGGTGAACGTTACTTCGCTTTGGTTAAAGTTGATAAGGTCAACAATGAGCCGCCCGAGAATTCCAAAAACAAAATCCTCTTTGAGAATCTCACACCGTTATTCCCAACTGAATCGCTAAAATTAGAACGGGATATTAAAGCCGAGGAAAATGTTACTGGTCGAATCATTGACTTGATCGCACCAATCGGTAAGGGACAACGGGGATTGCTTGTAGCCAGTCCGAAATCGGGAAAAACGGTTATGCTTCAGCATATCGCACATTCCATTGCGGCCAACCATCCCGATGTAATTCTAATGGTGTTGCTGATTGATGAACGCCCTGAAGAAGTCACGGATATGATCCGTTCGGTTCGTGGAGAGGTTGTTTCATCCACATTTGACGAAGCAGCCATGCGCCATGTACAAGTTGCGGACATGGTAATCGAAAAAGCCAAGCGTCTGGTAGAGCATAAAAAAGACGTCGTTATTTTACTCGATTCGATCACCCGCCTTGCACGTGCCTACAACACCGTTGCGCCTGCTTCGGGGAAAGTGTTAACAGGTGGTGTCGATGCCAATGCGCTACAACGCCCCAAACGCTTCTTCGGCGCTGCTCGTAATATTGAAGAAGGCGGCTCACTTACCATTATTGCCACAGCGCTCATTGATACCGGTTCACGTATGGACGATGTCATCTACGAGGAATTCAAGGGTACAGGTAATATGGAAATTCATCTTGAACGGCGAATGGCAGAAAAACGTATTTACCCTGCCATAAATGTCAATCGCTCTAGTACCCGCCGTGAAGAATTGCTGATTGAGCCCGATGTACTGCAAAAAATATGGGTACTACGTAAATTGCTGCATCCGATGGATGATATGGATGCCATGGCATTCCTGCTGGATAAGATTAAAGCGACAAAAAATAACGCTGATTTCTTCGACTCAATGAAACGAGTCTAGCAACACTTCTATAGTCGATTTTCAGGGCATAACAAATTGACCTTTTACCGCAAAACGCGTATAGTTCCGTCTTTTCGGGGTGTAGCGTAGCCTGGTAGCGCGCCTGGTTTGGGACCAGGATGTCGGGAGTTCGAATCTCTCCACCCCGACCAATGAACTACTCTAGACATATATTAAATAGGTAATGTCCGATAAGTGCCCGTAGCTCAATTGGATAGAGCACCAGCCTTCTAAGCTGGGGGTTACAGGTTCGATCCCTGTCGGGCACGCCATGATATATTTCTATTGAATGGTAGATACTTGTGACATTGTCGTAACTCTGTGCACTAAGAATCTCCTTGGTTGACATAAAGCCGACAACACGCTTTTTATAATGGTGGCTGTAGCTCAGTTGGTAGAGTCCCGGATTGTGATTCCGGTTGTCGTGGGTTCGAGCCCCATCAGCCACCCCATTTCATCCCTGCGTCTTATCCACCACTCTACTCTGAAGTAATACCGTAAGATTTGAAAATAACCAACACCATCTACGATTGCTCCGCCTTCTCTTTCTTTAAATTCTGTAAATCACACGTTACAATAACTTTCAAGATACAATAATTACAGCAAATAACAATAATCAAGTTTTTTAGGAACACACCATGACACAGAATTTATTTAACTGTCTGCAAGATCTAGAGCTTCCTAAAGGTCAAGGTATCCAATACTATTCCCTATCCGCACTCGAGAAAAATGGCGTCGGACAAATTTCCCGACTGCCAGTATGTATTCGAATTATTCTTGAGTCCGTGCTGCGCAATTGTGATGGACAAAAAATTACTGAAACCCATGTTAAACAACTGGCTAATTGGCAACCGAACGCAGAACGAACGCATGAAATTCCATTTGTCGTATCGCGCATTGTGCTACAGGACTTCACCGGCGTACCGCTGCTAGTTGATTTGGCTGCCATGCGTAGCGCCGCGCAGAGACTGGGTAAGGACCCTGAACGCATCGAACCCCTTGTTCCAGTCGATCTGGTCGTCGATCACTCTATTCAAGTGGACCATTACGGCAATAAAGATGCACTCAAACGCAATATGGAAATCGAATTTGAACGCAATCATGAGCGCTACCAGTTCATCAAATGGGGCATGCAGGCATTTGACACATTCAAAGTCATACCACCGGGCATTGGTATCGTACATCAGGTTAATCTGGAACATTTGGCACGAGGCGTACACTTAAAAGATGGTGTTGTATTTCCTGATACACTGGTTGGCACCGATTCACATACTACTATGATTAACGGCATCGGTGTTGTGGGCTGGGGTGTCGGCGGCATAGAAGCCGAGGCTGGTATGCTCGGACAACCGGTCTATTTTCTGACACCCGACGTCATCGGGGTCAATTTAACAGGCCAGTTACGCGAAGGCGTTACCGCTACCGATCTGGTGCTCACCATTACAGAATTGCTGCGTAGTGCGAATGTTGTCGGTAAATTCGTGGAATTTTTTGGCGAAGGCACCGCCTCGCTCACCGTTCCAGATCGTGCCACTATTGCCAACATGGCGCCTGAATATGGTGCAACGATGGGTTTTTTCCCGGTCGATGATAAGACGATTGCGTACTTTAAAGGTACCGGACGCACCGATGAAGAAATTGCTGCGTTTCAACGTTATTTTCAGGCACAGGATATGTACGGTATCCCTCGCAAGGGCGATATTGATTACAGTGATATCTTGGAACTCAACCTGAGCACTGTGTCTTCCTCTCTAGCCGGCCCCAAAAGACCGCAGGATCGCATTGATCTTGCACAAATGAAGCACCGCTTTACAGAGTTATTCTGCACACCGATAGATAAGAACGGCTACGGTAAAACACGCGATGACCTCAACCAGCGTTACCCAACACGTCCTTCACATAGCGAAAATACCGATGTTTGCACACGTTTGAATACCAACATTCCAGACGAAAGCAGCCTGGGCGGCAATAGTGACCGCAATGTTACCGAAATGGTCAGCGACCACCCGGCTCCAGTTACGATTGAGGTTCCCTGTAACAAATTGAATGATTCCGTCGAGCTGGGACACGGCGATATTCTGATTGCGGCAATCACATCCTGCACCAATACATCCAACCCAAGCGTACTGATTGCAGCCGGACTTTTAGCGAAAAAGGCGGTAGAAAAAGGATTATCAGTCAAATGCCATATTAAAACATCGCTGGCACCTGGCTCTAGAGTAGTATCGGAATACCTCACAGCAACTGGCTTATTACCTTATCTGGAAACACTGGGCTTTACGATTGCCGGCTATGGATGCACCACCTGTATTGGTAACGCAGGACCTCTGGCCGAGCCCATTGAAGAAACTATCGTTAAAAACAATCTGGTCTGCGCGGCAGTGCTGTCAGGCAATCGAAATTTTGAGGCACGTATCCATGCGAATATTCGTGCGAATTTCCTAGCTTCCCCTCCACTCGTCGTTGCCTATGCCATTGCCGGCACAATCCTGAAAGACCTTGAAAAAGAGCCTCTAGGCATTGATAAGGATAACAATCCCGTCTTGCTCAAAGACATCTGGCCAAGCAGCGAAGAGATTCAGGCGTTGATGCAGTTTGCGACCAACGCCGACACATTCCATAAGCTTTACAGCAATCTGACTCAGGATCACCCGCTGTGGAACGATATTTCATCGGCTACAGGTGAAACGTACAATTGGCCGTTATCTACCTACATTGCCGAACCGCCTTTCTTTGAAAACTTCATGTTGCAACTTTCGAAAAGAGAGCAAGCCAAAGATATCGTCAATGCTTATGCTCTCGGTATTTTCGGCGATTCCGTCACCACCGACCATATCAGCCCTGCCGGGGCGATTAAGCCCGCCTCACCGGCTGGTGAATACCTATTGTCCAACAACGTTGCTCAGGCTGATTTTAACAGCTACGGATCACGCCGCGGCAATCACGAAGTCATGATGCGCGGCACATTTGCCAATGTACGTATCCGCAATTTGATGGTACCCGGCAGTGAGGGTGGCGTAACATGTTATCAGCCGAACAATCAGAATGCTAAGCAGATGAGTATTTATGATGCCGCCATGAAATATCAATCAGAGGGTATACCTACTGTCGTATTTGGCGGCAAGGAATATGGCACGGGCTCCAGCCGCGACTGGGCTGCTAAAGGCACACAATTACTCGGTGTCAAGGCAGTGATTGCGTCTAGTTACGAACGGATTCACCGAAGCAATTTAATCGGCATGGGTGTATTACCACTGCAATTTAAAAATAGTGATTCCGTTCAATCGCTATCCATCACGGGTAATGAACGATTCGATATTTACGGACTTGATGACCTGAAACCACAACAAGATATCACACTTGTTATTCACCGTAATGACGGCACAGAACAGGAAGTAGAGTTGCTATGCCGTATTGATACTGCAATCGAAATCGACTACTACGAGCATGGTGGTATTCTGCCGTATGTGCTCAGAGCATTACTTAACGGCTGATTCATGTCGGGCTAGGCTAGTATAATGGTGTGCCCAATAAAGAAGAACGAGACAATTAAACCACAAAAAAGAGGCCTTTATAGTAAAACTATAAGGGCCTCAGGTTTATAAGTTAAGAATATTTTTATATTTATTATTCCACTTAACTTATCCCATCATGCTTAGATTAGCTCATACGACCGCGAGCACCCACAAATCCGAGTAATCCCATGCCCAACAAGAATAATACACTTGGCTCAGGCACAACTCTTAAATCTGAGTCATAAGAAATGATTTCGTTTGCTGCCACACTCAAATTTGCAACCTGAGTCAAAGAAAACGGATTGTCAAGATCCGTTAAGCCACTAATGCCAACACTACCAGAAAAAGGACCATTGGCAAAAGTTCCAGTTGACACAGTTGCCGCACCAACAGTATCAAATTCTCCATTTGACGTATTATAGTAGTAATCAAATTGTGCAGTACTTGCACCGCCTAATGTCCCGCCTACTCCAGCTATCAATGAACCTTCCGATGGGTTCAGTTGAAAATCAGTATCGGTTAAACTTATACGCAGATCGACTGCACTTGTGGAGGTCACGACAACATTGTTCAAATCCAGGCTGGCAACTAAATTAGAATTCGCCCCCAGAGGCTTACTTGTACCAACAGTGGTAACTTTGATGGAAGCACTGTTAATCAATGAAAGGATAGCTCCAGCATCTGTATCTAGATCATTCCCATCATTATCAGCCACCATGACCGCGGCCCCACCATTTGTCATGTCTTCAATTTTCAAGTGCAATGCAGCATAATTTACGCTGGCATGAAAAAAAGACACCGCCAATAACATCATTAATATTTTTTTCATCATATATTTCCTTGTAAAAGTTTCTAACTAAATAAGACAAATTCAATAATCCAATCGCTTGATCGGAACACTTTAAAACGAAGTCTTATAAGTACGAGTATATAAGCAAATACCATACCAATATTGTAACCACATGATTAAAAATATAATTTTTCGAAAATCAGAATTTAAGAATGGATTTTCCAGAATTGTGTAAAAAATTCTAACAAAACATCATCCAACCAATTTAACGCTATACTACCGACTCCTGTATTTATACGGCAGCACATCCCGAGCCGCTTAGCATCCCGAACACAAAGACAACTTTCTTGATTAAATTGGCCTATTGATAGATTGGAATTCCGCCGAAAAGATGTTTGCAACACTATGAATGTTACAGGCAGCCAGGCTTTTCTACGCCTGTTACAATTACAGAAAATATTGCCGTTGGATTTGATGCGGTAGTCGAGCGACGAATCAATTGAGGATATGGCAACGCAAACTTGCAAGCAATGCTTAGCTATGGACCCGGAAAAGACATTTCAAATCATTCTGTCTCTATTCAGAAAACGCTAAACTGCAGCAATATATATGAGGTAATCTACCGACAACTCTGCCCCCTCAAAAAGATTAAGAGGCAATGAGGATAAGCAACCGAGACGTACGGTAATTGCAACAACACCTATTTCCTTGCAAATACATCGTACAAGTTCATTCGCGTTTTTCTTCCTTCATCAAACTATTTCGAAAGCTTGAAAACCAAAGCAATATCATAGCAATGATGAAAAATTGTAAGACCGGTACTTGTTAAAAAATTTTGCTTAATACAAAAACTGTAGGCCAGAGAGACATAGCACCAAACTACTACTGACCAGCTTAATTGCTGGCCAAAGTTCATTATTATTACAGTGGTTATAAATCCAGGAAATATATGAGTAATCGGCATAGAGGTGGTCAGTATGCCTGACCTCCTGCCACACCACCCGGCATGCGGGTTCGCACCGGGCGGTTCGAGAAGTTGAGGTCATAAGAACCAGACCTTATGCTTTCGATTTCACATTGCGGGCCGCAGGCTTCATCACGAACAAGATCACCACCAGCTTCACCGGTAGCTACGCTTGTTCGCTTTGATCACGAGAGCTTCGTGGTTTCATGCCCACTCGCCCTGCTCGACAACACCTTCTATCCGATTCTTGTTCATCGGATCGCAGCTTCGATCCACGCTTCCTTCCCATAATCAGTCACCTTCATGCAGTTGCGCTTCTCTTCGTTCGCTGTGATCAACTTACGGTGGGACTTGCACCCACTAGAGTGCGCTGCTGGGCGCACCAATAAAAAGAGGCCCTTATAGTTTTGCTATAAGGGCCTCAGGTTTATAAGTTAAGAATATTTTTATATTTATTATTCCTGCTTAACTTATTCGCTTGTTAGCTTTTACGGCGACCTGCAAAACCGAGCAAACCTAATCCGAGCAGAGCAAGAATTGAAGGTTCTGGTACCGGATTTGCTGTATTTGTAGAGCTGAGTCCGAATACCACGCTACCAGTTGTAATATCACCAGAGAGTGTCCAACTAGCAGGCGTGTCTTCATAGCCAGTCAGTTTTAACACCCCAGAACCAGATAAATCGAGTGTATTAGCGGTTTGGCCATCAATCGTAAGTGCTAACAGATCAAAAGATGCTGTATTTGGGCCAGATGTTCCCGTCCATAATGGCGCTAAAGGTAATCCAGGTGTGCCAAAATCAAGATCATAGAATGTGACAGGAGTCAAAAAAGTGAAACCAGCGGTTGCAAAATCTCCCGAGCTAGACTGAACACTGCCGTTAGGGGTAGCGTCAGCAAAATCTATCATCGTGGCACCTGTAAAATTCGGTAAAGGTCCACCTGCATTTGCAGCAACACCACTCATTCCGAAAGAGATACTGCCAGTTATTTGTACAGCTTGAGCTTGGCCAGCAAACAGAGCAAAGGCCAATACAACTCCAGAAATTCCTAAAACTGTTCTACTTGAGTTATTCATTATATTCATCCCTATAAAATTAATAACAATCAAATCTAAAAAAACCTTTAAATTTTTAATACTGCTTTATTTGGAAAGGCTTTCCAAGATCCTCATGTTTATTCTAAAGCATTTTTTGTGCCAACTTTATATTGCACTGTATTTAAATAACTTTTTTGTTAACTCGTTCTCTAAGGTAGATAAATATCAGATTGATGTAAAATATTCCGACAAATAATTTTTGTTGCTTTGAGTAATCCACAGCCACGAAAAACACAATCTTACCCATGACAGCTTGAAGCACACCAATATTATCCGGCAAGCCACAGTCCTGAAATTATATCGTAAAGTAAATCAAAAGCATTAACGAATCTGTCGATCAAGAATTTATCCTAGAGGTATCAGTTGACATCGGATCGCAGAAATCAACGATAGAGCACCAAAGTAATAGTAATAGTAATAGTAACAGTTAATATGAAACCGCAGGAAATATCAATGCCGAAATAGTTTATAAGGCAATAGGAAATCGCTCTTCACCATCCAGTTAATCCGGTATTCAAAGCGGGTTGTTCTCAGTATATAATGGAAAACGAATCAGGCATCGCACACAAAAAATGATTCCAATGAAAAACGACCATATTGATCAAAAGTTACCATGTTTGCAACACTTGCAGCTATAGGAATGGGTGGTGCGTTAGGTGCCATCTCCCGCCACGGGGTCAATCTAGTTGCCGTTCAGTTAGCAGGACCGGATTTTCCATGGGGAACGCTGACCGTTAATATTGTCGGTTCATTCATCATGGGATTAATAATCGCTATTTTCGCACAATTCTGGCAACCGCCAGAAGCTTGGCGACTGTTTCTTGTCACCGGCTTTCTTGGCGGATTTACAACGTTCTCAACTTTCTCGCTGGATGTCGCCACTTTGTTCGAACGCGGCGACATACTTCATGCCCTGTTGTATAGCATAGCGTCAATTGTGCTATCAATTAGCGCACTGTTTATCGGAATGTGGTTGATCCGTAATCTCTCGCCTTAGATCCGAAATCAGCTGCTTATCCGAGTCAAGCCGTCGTCATCCCGTTATGCCGCAACAATGCTTCCATCTGTGGCTCGCGTCCTCTGAACGCGACAAACGACTCCAATGCGGGCCGACTACCGCCCATAGCGAGAATTTCCTGTTTGAAACGAGAACCGGTTTCATAGTTGACAACACCGGCGACGCTTTTCGACGCATTTTCTTCGAATAAGCCGTAGGCGTCTGCCGACAGCACCTCAGCCCATTTATAACTATAGTAGCCTGCCGCATATCCTCCGCCGAAAATATGTGCAAAACTGTTGGGAAAGCGGTTGTAGTTCGGCGGAAAAATTACAGCGACTTCTTGACGCACTTCCTCAATCAACTGCAAGACTGTTTTATCACCATGGGGATTAAAGTCATAATGCAGATGCATATCAAACAGCGCAAACTCAATTTGGCGCACTGTTTGCATACCGCTCTGAAAATTCTTGGCGGCCAGCATTTTATCGAATAACTCCCTCGGCAACGGTTCACCGGTTTCAACATGGCGTGTCATTTCAGTTAGAACATCCCATTCCCAGCAGAAATTCTCCATAAATTGACTCGGCAATTCCACCGCATCCCATTCCACGCCATTAATACCGGAAACATTCAAATCGTCGACTTGTGTCAGCAAATGATGCAAACCGTGACCGAATTCGTGAAACAACACAATGACTTCATTGTGTGTAAACAGCGCCGGCCTCTGTTTGCCGTCAATGGTAACCGGTCCGGAAAAATTACAAGTCAGATAAGCAACCGGCACTTGTACCGCGCTGCCGCCCTGCGTACAATCCGTACGCCGCCGTGTAATGGCGCCATCCATCCACGCACCTCCACGTTTGCTCTCACGAGCATACAGATCAATATAGAATCGTCCGATCAACGTACCGTCGGCATCAAAAATATCGTACAGCTTAACATCGGGGTGCCAGTACTGAATTTTACGCTCAAGCTCAATTGAGTCAGCCGGTTCAATTGATATTTGATAAAGCTTTTCAACCAGCTTAAACATACCCGGCAACACCTGATCTTCCGGAAAATATTGCTTAACCTCCTGATCTGAAAATGCGTATCGAGCCTGACGTAACTTTTCACTGGCATAAGGAATATCCCAGACCTCAAGCGTTTGCAAACCCAGCGTCTCAGCAGCAAATTGTTGAAGCTCCTGCAAATCCTTCTCGGCATAAGGTTTAGCCTTGGCTGCCAGTTCCCGAAGAAAATCAAGCACCTGACACGGAGATGAAGCCATTTTAGTCGCCAATGAAATTTCTGCATAATTCTGGTGACCCAATAATTTCGCCTCTTCTTCCCGCAACGCCAAAATTTTGTCGATCAACGGCATATTATCCCAGTTAGCACCGTCTGATTCATTCTCTGGCGCGCCGAATTCGCTGGCACGGGTATAAAACGCACGATACATTTTTTCACGCAACCCACGGTTATCGGCATATTGCTGAATGGGCAAATAAGACGGCATATGTAGCGTGAATTTCCAGCCCGTTTGAGACGATTTTTCGGCTAACTGCTGCGCCGCCGCCAGCACATCATCCGGTATCCCTGAAACCTCGTCTGCATTTTCAATCAACAATGAAAATGCATTGGTCGCATCCAGCAAGTTATCATTAAATTTTGAAGACAATTCCGACAGCGTTTCCTGGATCTTCAAAAAGCGCTGCTTTTTGTCTGACGGTAATTCCGCACCACCCAGACGAAAATCCCTGAGCTCATTTTCAACGATTTTTTTGCGCGCCGGACTCAACAAGTCAAACTCGGCACTTGCCCGCAACTGTTTAAATTTCTCAAACAATTGTTGATCCTGCGACAACTCGGCGTAGAACTGGGTAATCTGCGGTAGATTGTGGTTATACACTTCCCGCAATTCGGGTGTATTCATCACAGCATTGAGGTGCGAAACCTGATTCCAGGCACGCATCAAACGCTCGCTAACATCCACCATGGGCTGTACAAATGACTCCCAGGTCGGCGGTTGTTCATCACTGCGAATTTTTTCAATTACCACTTTGTTTTCATCCAGCAATGCTTCTATTGCAGGGGTTACATGGGTTGTATTAATGTCTTCAAAATGTGGAAGACCTGAAAAATCAAGCAAAGGATTCGATACCGTGTTCATAATCTTGATGATATTTTTTCGTTGAGGTTAGAGGGTGTCGTCGTGAGTTATGTACAATTCTGTTTGCTTCTCGGACAAAAGGATCAAGACTTTGTTCCGCGGGACATGTAAAAGCATATTCAAGGAACAAAAGCACCGATAATTTTGTTCGAAAAATAAACCCGAAGAGCGCAACACCTTTTTGCGCCTGTTTATTCAAAAATCTGCTTGCACAGAAATGCATATAACTCACGACGACACCCCTAGGATTGATAAACAACTCGACCATTGATTAAAGTATATTTGACGCTACCGGGTATCTCCATACCTAGAAACGGCGTATTCTTGCCCTGACTCAACAATGCATTTGGGGTCACCGTCCAATAACTGTCCGGATCAAAAATACATAAATCTGCCGCTGCACCGGGCGACAGATATCCGGCATCGATACCCAATATTTCTGCGGGTTTAAATGTAACTGTGGCCAGCATTTCTGCAAGTGAGAGTTTCATTTCCTGACCATATTTTAAAGTGAGCGGCAACAACAGTTCTACACCTATAGCGCCTTCTTCAGACTGGCCAAAAGGTAACAGTTTAGCATCTTCATCGACTGGCGCATGATCAGAACAAATCGCATCAATAGCGCCGTCACGTAAACCATCACGAAGTGCATCGCGATCGCTGAAACTTCTCAACGGCGGCTTGAGGTGGCAATTGGTATCAAAAAAACCGATGTCCATATCTGATAAATGAAGGTGATTAACCGACACATCACAGGTAATCCGCATGCCTTTATCTTTGGCCGCACGTACTAACGCAAGTCCTGCTGAACTGGAAATCCGGCATAAATGAATACGCACATCACATTCCTGGGCCAGCAGAATAATATTTGAAATCGCAATTGTTTCTGCACATACCGGTATCGTGGGCAGACCTAAACGAGTTGCCACTTCACCATCGTGCGCAACACCCTGATATGCAAGGTTAATATCCTGAGGACTCAACCACACACTAAAACCGAATGTTGATGCGTACTCCATGGCTTGCATTAATACTTTCAAATTAACCAGCATGCCGTCAGGCTGCCCAAAAACCATACAGCCAGCGTCATGCAGCTCGGCCATTTCGGTCAAATACTCACCACACAATCCTTGCGTTAACGCACCGATTGGATAAACATGCGACTGATTTAAATTTCTGGCGCGATGCTTAAGCATTTCTACCAAGCCCGGTTCGTCAAGCGGTGGATCTGTATCCGGCGGACAAGCCAGACTCGTCACACCACCCGCCACGGCGGCATTCATTTCAGACTCCAGTGTCGCTTTATATTCTAGTCCCGGTTCTCGCAAGCGGGCCGATAAATCAACTAAACCGGGACTGACCACCAAATCCTGCGCATCTACAATTTGATCGGGCTGAAAGCTGTCAGGCGGTTGCCCTACTGACAAAATTTTACCATCGACAATATAAACGTCTTGAAAGGCATCCAGGCCAGATTTGGGGTCAACCGCACGGCCATTTTTAATGTGAATTCTCATCTGACTGCTTGTTTCCTGGGACTTAAACAGGTTGACCTGCCAGAATAGACATAACCGCCATTCTTACAGCAATACCGAAGGTGACTTGTGGCAAAATAACTGCCCGACTGCCGTCAGCAACTGCCGAATCGATTTCCACACCACGGTTCATCGGCCCCGGATGCATTACGATAGCATCCTGCTTGGCCATTGACAATTTTTCGGGAGTCAAACCATAGTACTTAAAATATTCTTCAGAACTCGGTAAATAAGCACCCTGCATGCGCTCTTTTTGCAAACGCAGCATCATTAAAACGTCAACATCCTTCAACCCGCTTTTCATGTCATGGAAAACACGTACCCCCAGACGTTCCACCTTGCTCGGTAATAGCGTTTTCGGTGCGATAACACGCACTTCGGGAACGCCCAATGTCGTCAATGCATGGATCTGGGAACGGGCAACACGCGAATGTAAAATATCGCCGATGATTGCAATACGCAGATTATGAAATTCTTTTTTGTAATGGCGAATCGTAAACACATCAAGCAACGCCTGCGTGGGGTGAGCATGACGACCATCACCCGCATTAATAACATGAATACCGGGACGAACATGTTTTGCAATCAAATGAGCTGCGCCGCTTTGTGAGTGCCTCACAATAAACATATCAGCATCCATCGCCACTAAGTTATCAACGGTATCAAGTAACGTCTCCCCTTTAGATTGGGCCGAAACAGCGATGTTCAGGTTAAATACATCTGCAGACAATCGTTTAGCAGCAATTTCAAAGGTCGTGCGCGTTCGTGTACTGTGCTCAAAAAAAAGATTAAAAATTGATTTTCCCCGTAATAACGGAACCTTTTTTACCTCCCGCTCAGTCACGCCCACAAAAGTCTGTGCTGTATCCAATATTTGCAACAAAATTGAAGTTGGCAATCCCTCAGTTGTCAATAAATGCTGTAACTCACGATTTTTTCCCAATTGGGGATTTTTGCTGATCATTCCGTCAAATCTTCCGTACTACTACTCGGCACGCCTTTGTTATCTTCCAAACGCAAATAAAATTGCCCCTGCTCATCCCGATCAAAAATCAAATTCTTTTCTTTAGGCAAATGCAACTCAGTTCCAATAAATTTAGCGCAAATCGGTAACTCCCGCCCCCCACGATCAACCAGCGCAGCCAAACTAATTGAAGCTGGTCTGCCATAATCAAACAACTCATTAATAGCAGCGCGAATTGTCCGTCCCGTTTGCAATACGTCATCGATTAACAGAATATGCGCGCCGTCAACGCTAAAAGAAATTTCAGTGGGCTTATTACGTGCATGCAGTCCTACTTTATCAAAATCGTCCCTGTAAAACGATGCACTCAGCAAACCCAGCGGCTCCAGAGAACACGTCTCAGATAAGATTTGATACAGGCGTTCGGCCAACCAGGCCCCGCCCGTATGAATACCAATTAGTGCAGAAGGTTTATCGTGATTAGCCTGAATTTCGGCAACAAGCCGGCTAAATAAAACTTCCGCGTCAGGCAGTGAAATGTTGCTCATGATTTTCATCGAAAAAAGACTGCAATATATGCTGTGCGGCAATTTGATCCAAAAATTGTTTCTGCCGCCGACCCGATACACCGGCCCGCTTCAATTCAGCACTGGCAGTTCTGGATGTGTAACGCTCATCCGCCATCAACACCTGTATATGGAAACGACTAGCAAGACGCCTTGCAAAACGCAAGCTAAGGCGCGTCATCTCCTGTTCAGAACCGTCGACATGGCAAGGTAAACCAACTACGAGTAAAACGGGTTGCCAAGTCTCGATCAATTGACCAATGAGAAGAAAACGCTGCTCATTTTTTTCGCTGTCAATGGTTGTCAGTGGATTCGCCTGCTTCAGAGCAGTATTTCCAACTGCAACACCAATACGCTTTTGGCCAAAATCGAAAGCCAGCACTGCGCCATGCATTGGAAAACCTGTAAATTGATTTACGTCGGATACCAGCTCCAACGGTCGTACCGATTTATCGATCATACTGTTGGATTTTTCATCCGGATTAATAAATTGTCAAGCATGCCCGACATCACCTGATAACTGATTATAATCCACACCAAGCAAAGCCATGGCCGCCGACAATCGCTTTTCCAAAGGCAAATCAAAAATAATTTCTATATTGGCCGGCACTGACAACCAGTCATTCTGCGCCATCTCATGCTCTATCTGACCTGCAGCCCATCCCGCATAACCCATTGCCACCAAAGTCTGCTCAGGCCCCTCTGCGTTGGCAATCGCTTTAAGTATATCCAGTGAAGTCGTCATACCCAATTCATGATTAATCGCCAGTGTCGACTGCCACTTTCCGACCGGTTTATGTAATACAAAACCGCAATCTACTTGGACGGGACCTCCGACAAATACTGTTGATTGATTGCATAATGTATCTTTGCAGGCAATACCGAGTTGTTTGAACAAACCGGTAAGTGACAAATCCATAGACCGGTTAATAACCAGCCCTAGCGCTCCCTGATCATTATGTTCACAAATATAGATCACTGTTCTGGAGAAGAAGGAATTCTCCATAGTTGGCATAGCCATCAAGAAATGATGCGTTAAATCGATATTTCCCATGGAAAATCCTTACCCATCATTTAACATCCAATCCACGTAGTGTGCATGCATACACTCAAATCCAGTACGCAGTTTGGGTCATTACTTTCGAGCTAAGCTTCATCGCCATCTTAACTGACAAAGGTAATTCAGCGCCACCATTCGATATTGCCATAGTTGCATGATTATTCTCATCAAGTTCCATCTGAGTTACTATTGCTCGGCTTTTCTCATCCCTGACTGGCAAGCGTTCTAAGTGCCCTGACAAATGCTCGCACACTTGTTTCTCAGTTTCAGCCAAGAAACCGAGATTCCATTTATCTCCCATCGCACCAGCCAGCATACCAATTGTAAAAGAACCACCGTACCATATCGGGTTTAATATGCTTTTACGACCGCCTAACTCCTTGATACGGGACTCGGTCCATGCAAGATGTTCAGTTTCCTCACGCGCTGCCTTCATCAGTGTTTGCTGCACTGTTTCATTACGCGCAGTCAAACCCTGCCCTTGATATAGCGCTTGCGCACAAACTTCGCCGACATGATTAACGCGCATTAAAGCCGACGATAAATCTTTCTCAGAAGCAGTCAGATCCGTGTCGGATAAATCACGCCCCGGTATCTCTCTGGCAGACTGAGCCGATGCAAATAATGTGCGCAATGCACTATCAAAGCCAATAATCAGTTTATCGATATGCGTCATTGTTTTCTTTATATAGTAGACTAGTAGACATTCAAATTAGCAACATTTTCACGAAGTACTCAGTTGCATTTGACGTGCCAGTAATGTTACCGGGTGCATGACTTCAATTTCAGACCCCATTTCACGCAACCGTCCGGCAATATGCATTGCGCAACCCACATTAGATGTCACCAATATTTGTGCTCCACTTTGCATAATTACATCAATTTTACCATCCAGCAATCTGCCTGCCAGATCTGGCTGTTTGAGAAAATAGCTGCCCGCCGCACCGCAACATTGATCATTATCCGCCAAAACAATCATCTGCGCACCCGGAATTTTTTGTATCAATTGATAGGGGTAATGATGGCTTCGCAGAACATGACGCAGGCTACATGGGTCATGCACGGCGATTTTTTGACTCAACGGGTGTATTGAAACACGATCCCAGCTTTGTACGTCAACAAGAAATTGACTGATGTCGAACACGCTCGTCAATGCTTCACGCGTTTCACCGGCAGATTTTGTTGCATCATGGGATGCGTAGTCGCTCAATTGCACACCACAACCGGACGCGGTATTAATAATAGCGAGGAGATCCGGCACTTGGAATGCCTGCCTATTCATTTGCCTTAGTTGAGCTGCCTTATCAAATTCACCGGCATGTTGCTGTAATGCACCACAGCAGGTTTGTTCCTCAGGTACATATACGTTGTAACCAAGGTAGTTCAGCACCTGGATACTGGCATTCAATGTTGCCGCATCAGTAAGCCGCGCAATACAACCCAGAAACAATCCCACGGTTCCACTAACATCACCTTTGGCAGGATAATACGTTTGCCAGGTATTTGAACATGTTTTTGCTTTTTGATTATCTGCATAAGGAAATTCAACAGGCGGCAATTGTCTTAACAGTTGATGCAAGCCGGTTCGATTCTGGGAATCACGTTGCTGGGATCGATTCAGCACGCGCCACACGCCACTTCTCTGAGCATATCTGGTCACACGACGTAAACGATCAATCCACCACGGTCGAGCAACCAGTATATTCAACATCCACAACAGCGACCGCTGCCTGAGTTTTGCAGGCGCCTTTTCGCTTTGACCGGCATCAGTCGTTCGTATCATATGACGCGCTTCATCGATAATCCGGCCATACGCCACATGGTTAGGACACGCAGCTTCGCACGCACGACACGTCAAACATCGATCGAGGTGCAGTTTAAATTTACCATTTAGAGGAATTTGGCCGGTTGCAACGCCACTTATCATTGCAATGCGGCCGCGCGGCGAATCCGCTTCCGATTTCAATAAGCGATAAGTCGGACAGTGTGGCAAACAAAGACCGCACGACACGCAACGTCCGGTTTCTTCGACCAGTACCTTTTTGGAAGAGTCTGTAAATACCTGGTCAGCACACATTATCCAGGCAGCCCCATACTTCCCATCATCTTCGCATCATTCGATATGATACCTGGAAGCAACACGTTTAATATAGTCGTCAATACTTGTAAATCGTCCACCACCAGTAAATACCAGGCTTAGTAACATTGCAAAATAAACGGCGGCAAATTCAATACCGTTATTCAGAATAACAGGTTTACCTGTCGCATATAAATAATCAGGAAGACCGTTTTCCTCCAAAATCGACCGCATCCGACCCAAACGCTCGCCAGCTTGTTCGCTATTCTCCAGGCTCTCCCGTGCGCCCGGAATATTTACCCACTCCAGCACACGCGCCGCACTGGTTTCAGAATCCGTCGGCGTTATAGCAAACCAGCCATTTTCCCAATGAACCATACACGCCGCACCCAGCATAATACAGAGTAACGGGACGGCAACCACACGCGTACCCAAACCGATTAACAGCAACCAACCGCCCACAAACTCTATCCATCCAACCAAAAAAGCCAATACGCCTGGAACAGGCAAGCCCAGCCCCCAATCTGAATTGCCAAACCAGGAAACGACGCCTGGATCAGCCAACACAGCCTGCGTCAGCGTTTCCCATTCTCTGCTTAGGCCCAGCTTGCTATAACCGGCGATGATCAAAACCGGCGCCAAAATCATTCGGAATAACAGTGGCGGTAATCCAGAGAAACATTCAAGTACAGAAAAAAAAGACCCGCCTTTTTCAGAAATTGTTGGCAATGTATCGACTCCAGTAAAAAAATGTTTGCTAATATAAAATTCTACAGACAGACTAAAAATAGCAGAATAAGCACATGCCAAACGATAGGCGTAGCACATGCGATAGTTCATTTTCTGCCTCTTTCAGTGGCTTCAAATAGTTATATTAACCAGACAAGCGTAATCACAATTAGTTTTCCCAGCATGAACGAATACACAAATCATTTAAGCGCTCTCATAATCTCTAGCACTATAGTTATTTGTTGTGTGATTTTACACTACGAAGCCCTGCGCCTTTTGGGCCATTCAATTGGCGCACACGTGCACAAAAGGATTGGAATGCTCATTGTGATGCTCGGCCTGTTAGCTGTTCATATGATTGAAATCATATTATTTGCTCTGGGTTACATGATCATGCAGCACTCGCTAGGCTTAGGAAGCATTACTCATCTTGATAAGGCCAACCCTTTTGATTATATCTACTATTCATCCGTTGTCTACACAACCGTAGGTTTTGGCGATCTGTTGCCGATTGGCGCCACACGCATGTTGAGCGCGGCTGAAGGACTGGTCGGACTGGCGATGATTACTTGGTCTGCTTCATTTACTTTTCTTGCTATGAAGCATTTTTGGCCGAATCCGTTACGCGAATCTGATTCAAAATCCGACGACTAATTGTCTAAAAATGCACGGAAAGCACGTTACTCATTGATATGAGTCTGTCCACGCTACCCGTTACATTTTAAAACTCATTGTGCTTAGTCTGCTTGTCTTCTCAGAAAAGCAGGTATATCCATCGGGTTTGTGCCACGCAACCACTGTCGCATCGTTTTTTTTACCTGTGAATGACCGCAGGATCAAATGTAATTGGCATAGCCTTTAAGTTTCTAACGTTTACTCAAGCGTTAACTGGTTATGCAAATCCCCACTCTAAATTTATCAGAAAAGAAATCTATCCAGCCTTAAAAATATTTTTTCTCTTACTCCAAAAAGTACCAACCATTTTGTATGAAAAAAATTTACTACTTCATACGAAATCATGTATACTGCCACAGTATGAAGTATTACAAATTAATAATATTTCTTAATATAACTGTATATTATCATATTTATTCATACAAAATCAGATACATATAAGAAAAGAAATGATAAAAAATAGGATAAGCTCTTTTTGTATATATATATTATTGTCATACAAAGCTTACACTGGCATTGTATTATTTTGTGGCTCTGTTTTCATATTGCTACTATCGCCTCAGATAGCGGCACAGCGCACCCCTCCCGAAAGATCGCCTGAACCTAAGGCAAAAGTGACAGAGAATAACCCTGAAAAGAAATCAATCGATGAAACAAATACAATTTTTCCCCAGGATCATCCCATCAAGAAAATGAAAGAAATAGTAGTTAAGGGAAGTAGTGCTGTTCCTTTGTTAAGTATTACCGAAGACGCAGCAGCGGCACCCGCCGGCACCACCATTCTAGAGAAAAAACAACTAGACAGAATTACTTTTAATACCTATGGAGACATATTTCGCAATCAAGTGGGTATCAACGTTATACAATACAATCAAGGGTTGGTTGCGTATGGTTTTACCGTCCGTGGGTTCGATGAAGGTCATGGACGTAACGCCGCCATTTATCACGATGGTATGCCATTAAACGTTACTGGTTCCCAGCATACCAATGGTTATGCAGATCAATCACTAGTTATCCCAGAACTATTAGAACGCGTAGAAATCACCCGCGGACCTTTTTCAGTTCTTGCAGGAAACCATGCAGTTGGTGCATCGGTACAATTTCATACCGCTTCTACTGTTCCATCTCAATTCAAATATCAAATTGATAATTTCGGCCGTTCTCGATTTGTACCCATGGCATCATTTAAGCTTGGCCCGGGCAATTTAGTAATGGCTCTGGATGCACTTATTGGCAATGGATATACCCAACAAAGTAATGCCAAACGCGTAAATTTCTTCTCTCGATACTCAATGCCATTGGGTGAGGGTGAAGCATCAATACGTGTTCAATCATACGTTGCGGATGCGAATTCTCCAGGTTATTTAGATAAAGCAAGGATCTTATCGGGCGAAATCAGTAGGCGTTCCATATTGAACAATGGCATCGGAGATGCGAAAACACATCAAAATATAGTATTAAATTATCGCAGCAATGATATCGAAGGCGCCAGTGGATGGGGAAGCGGCTGGTTTGCTAGCGCCTATTATGCCCACGACATACGCCGCCGCTGGACAAATTTTGACCTTTCATTGCCACCTGATTCCAATGATCCATTAAACCGCGAACGAGATGAATTACATCAAGTCGGTTTGGATGTCCGAAAAACCACTTCATTCAATATAGGCGGCGAGATACCGTCACAATTTGTTACCGGATTCCAGTTTAATCGTGAAGAAATACACGCATCCAGGCGACAAACAGACAGCCGTAGAAACGGCATTATTCCAAATGATTTATTTTTGGATGTAGTCAGTGTTAACCGCAAAGTACATACCGACATGCAAGCATTCTATAACAACTTGCAAGTCCGACCGCTATCCAGAATCAAACTAACGGCTGGGTTTCGCTATGATTGGATGCAATTCAGAACAAAACTGAATGAACAAGACGATGTATTTGCAAGTGCTATCGATAGCGGTTTACCAACGGCAATCAAGCGGTCTGCCAGTCAATTCAGTCCCAAAGTGGGTGCAGTGTTGTCACTTTATCAAAGCGAACGTCATCAGGCGGAAGTCTATGGAAATATTGCCAGAGGGTTAAAAAGCCCCTATTCATTTTCTGATTTTTATTCCAATGTTGATGGCGTTTCTAATCCAAACATACCTAGACTGTCTATTTCATCATTGTGGAGTTACGAATATGGATTGAAGGCAGGCGCAAATGATGGGAGTTACAATTTTCGTATTGGTTTCTGGAACACGCTTCAAGATCAAGAATCTTCAAGAAATCCAGCAGGTTTTGTTCAAAGTTTCCAGAAGACCCGACGCGACGGTTTTGATGTGGAAGGAAGTTGGAATGTTCTCCCCTCAACACGGATTTTTGCAAGTTTCAGTCAGGTGAAAGCACGCATTAAAAATCCTCTTGATGCGAGCCAGGTTTTTATACCGCTAGTTCCCAAACATACCGTTATTTTCGGCGTGGAATCGGTAGTTCACGTTGCCGGCAATCCCCTGACACTGACGTTAGCTAACAATTATGTTGGGAGAATGCCTATATCCACCGATAATAGCTTGCATACCAAATCCTATCATCGTTACACATTACGCGCTGCTTATCAACTCCCTCGTTCTTTGTACAATGCTGTTATTACTGCAAATGTTATTGGCTATACCCGTCAATTTGAAGAAGTGGCTTTTGATTTTGGCGGTGGAGCCATAGGCGTATCGCCTTCGCCCAGAGTCAAAGGAACTTTTACTATTGCAATTCCATTCTGAAACCTACAAATCAAATAGTACAGATTAATGAAACAGCTCTCTATTATAATACTTGCGTTTTCAGTAATTAGTCTGATTGCGTGCGACATACAAAACACTTCACAGAATTCAACAGAAAGTCCAAATGTATCTTCTAATGATTACGAAAAAAGCAACAAGTATCAAAGCCAAGGCACACTGATTGTCGCACGCGCCAGTGAACCTGAATGGTTAAATCCAGTCGCGGGGCACCAGCATGCAGATTCCGACATTGCTATATTTCGCGGTTTATTCAAACGTGACCGCAACAATATAATAGTCGGCGATATGGCAGACGACTGGCAAATTGATCAGGATGGAAGGACTTATACCATATCGCTGCGCCCTAATATTCGTTGGCACGATGGAGCTCCTTTTACTGCAGAAGATGTGCAATTTACACTGGAAACTATCCTTAACCCTAAGAACCATAGCAATAAAAGGAAAGATTTTCTTTATATAGAATCCATCGAAATAGTAGATCCCTTAACGGTACGCATCAATCTTACCAAACCATTGTCATCACTACTAAGCAAGCTGACTTTGGGGCTTATTCCAAAACATGTGCTAGATGGCAAAGACTTCAACACTGATGAGTTTAATAATGCCCGCCCAGTTGGAACGGGACCTTTTAAGTTGAAAGAATACCGTCGGGGAGAATATCTTATTTTAGAAGCAAATAAGGATTTTTATGATGGCGCACCTAAGCTCCAGCGAGTGATTTATAAATTCTTGCCCGATCCAAATGTTCGTTTATTACAGCTAAAGAAGGGAGAAATCGATGTTGCTCGATTGAATCCAAAACAATTGGCTGCAATCAAACCTGAAGATGGCATTCGTACTGAAGTAGTTGATACTGCAGATTATTTGGTTATGATGTTTAACTTTCGTGAAAAGTTATTTCAAGATGTACGAATCAGGCGTGCCATTCAATGTGCTACGGACCGTAACGCTTTAGTTCAAGGAGCGTTGATGGGCTATGGCTATCCTGCCCATGGACCTCTTCAGTTTAATACAGTTTCCAAACCAGAACTGGGATCTTGTAATAACAATCTCGAGCTATCACGCACGCTGTTAGCCGATGCAGGATGGGAAATTGGGCAAGACGGGTTAATGCAGAAAAATGGTCAAAAAATGTCTTTTCCAATTTTTGTCATGGCCAATGATCCGATACGTCAGGATTTAGCTGTACTGCTCTCACAACAGTTACGAAAAGCAGGTATAGATGCACCCGTCCAAGTTCGCGATTATTCAACCTTTAAAATTAAACAAGTCCCTGCATTTATCCTTGGTGGCGGTCTACCTGGGGAACCCGATGAAGACGTATACCCGTATTTTTTGAGCAGTAATGCCAAGCACGGCAGTAATTTTAGCGGGTATAACAACCCTGAGGTAGATAAGTTGCTTGAGCAAGGTCGCGCAACTCTAAATGCCCAGGAACAGCAAACCATTTACCAGAAACTACAAACAGAACTAATAAAAAATCCACCGTATAATTATTTGGTCTATCTTAAACACGTCTATGGCGTGCGAGATCGGGCAAACGGGTTTGCTCATAAAGTATTTGGACACGGAACATCTCCATTGTGGAATATCGAACAGTGGTCTGTTACGCAGAATCCTTAAAATCATGTGGCGTTTTATTCTAATACGTTTTTTTAAGGCATTCTTTCAATTGCTATTGACTAGCTTAATAGCATTTCTAATTGTGAAAAGCGCGCCAGGTGATCCAATTGCAAGCCTGGTCGGTGGACGAGAATTCATGACCGATCATGATTACCAACGTGTCGCCCATAATCTGGGGCTCGACCGACCTATTGCGCTTCAATACGGCACTTGGTTAGTCAATATTTTTCAAGGTGATTGGGGACATTCCATCCGAGATGGGCGATTTGTAAGCACCACGATACTGGAATGTATCAATGCAACGCTCATATTGATTGGCATATCTTGTTTCTTCATGATCGGAATAGCAGTTTTTGTAGGCTGCTGGGCAGGACTCCGGGCGAGAACTAACATTGATTATATTATCAGCAGCTTATCGCTGATTAGTTCTGCCACACCGGCATTTTGGTTAGGATTGCTACTTATTTTATTATTTTCAGTGTCTCTTAACTGGTTTCCTTCGTCAGGACAACTACCGATCGGCTCGGATGGCGCATTATCAGATTATTTGGTGCATCTCACATTACCTGTTTCCTGCATTGTACTCACACACATTGGACCATATATACGCTTAGTTCGCGGTAGCGTTCAGGATGTTCTCACTACCGATTATTACCGTGCAGCTCAGGCGCGTGGGTTACCAAAGCTTGTATTAATCAAGAACTATATTTTACCGAACGCTCTGACGCCATTCACCGTTTGGATTGGATTAACATTCCCATTATTGGTTGGCGGAACATTCATTGTTGAATGGGTATTTGGTTGGCCCGGGATTGGAAGACTTTTTTTACAAGTATCTATGGCACGGGACTATCCAATGATAATGGGAATCGTTATTGCAACAAGTGTGCTCGTTATTATAGGTAATCTCTTGGCCGACTTTTTAGTTTTGTGGCTAAACCCTAGATTGCGCAGAAAGACTTCTTCCACCAATGACAATGACTAAGGTGCCACAAATGTTAGTACCCGAATGGCTGCATACTTTTGGCAAGCATCGATTAGCTTGTATTGGTTTGTTTGGCCTTGTTGTAATCTCATTTTTTTCTATAGCAGGTCCATTTTTTCTAGACGGCAACACGCAGCAATTTAATCTCGAAAATATGCTAGCCGCTCCTTCCAACGAATATTTGTTGGGTACTGACCGGCTCGGGCGAGATTTGCTCTGGCAGATAATGTCAGGGGGCCGTATTTCACTTTGGGTAGGGTTAATAGCAACACTTCTGGCTACAGTCATTGGTTGTAGCTATGGCATCATAAGTGCCCTCATGGGAAATTGGGTTGATCGTATTCTGTTGTATATACTGGATATTATTCTAGCAATACCTATGTTACTCATTGTCATCGTCGTACAAGCACTTGGTGAGTCGAGTATGATCAAAGTAATTCTGGTCATTGGTTTAACCAGTTGGGCTAATATTGCGCGCCTTGTACGAACCGAGAGTTGTCGATTACTGCAAACTACTTTCATTCAAGCTGCAATTACTATTGGATGCACACCATTTCAAATTATTATTAGACACTTATTACCCAATTTACTTTCACCTTTAATCGTGGTTGTGACGGTAGGCGTAGGAAATGCAATTCTTCTAGAGACTACGCTCAGTTTTTTGAACCTAGGCATACCAAGTACGAGTTATCCCAGCTGGGGTAATATCATGAGCAACGGTATGTCAGCGTTGCTTAGTGGATCATGGTGGATTGTCGTGTTCCCCGGCTTAATGATCGTAATCACTGTACTGAGCATTAACCTTATCGGTGACGGTTTACGCGACATAGTTAATCCAGTGCAACGGGAAAGCCGCACATAATGTCACAGCCAATACTTTCCGTTCAAGAGCTGCATTGTCACTATTTAACGAGGCATCATACTATAAGAGCAGTTGATGGCGTAAGCTTTGATTTATTTCCTAATGAAATACTAGGAATCATTGGTGAAAGTGGATCAGGAAAGAGTACTCTAGCTCACTCACTCATAGGGCAATTAAATAGTTTCACACAAATTTGTGAGGGAAATATTTTATTTAAAGACCGGAGTATCAAAACGTTCTCTGAGAAGGATTGGCAACAATTGCGTGGCCGTCACATCGGTATAATTTTTCAATCTGCAGAAGCTTCTTTCAACCCGACAATGACTATTGGTCAACATATCGTCGAGGCCTTGCTGATTCATCAACAGTGTAACCGACAGAATGCCAGGTTACATGCTATCAATTCATTGAAGATGGTTGGCATGCCAAATCCAGACAAAATAATGCAGTGTTATCCATTTGAGCTCAGCGGCGGCATGTGCCAACGAGCTGCTCTAGCCTTAGCTATGTCATTGCAGCCTCAACTATTAATAGCCGACGAACCGACCGCTTCACTGGACATTGTTGCTCAATCAGAAATTGTTCTGCTATTGAATAATTTGCGGGAACAATTCGGTCTGACAATGGTCATTATCAGTCACGATTTAGGATTGGTCGCACGCCTTGCGGATAAAATCGCAGTCATGGCTGATGGAAAAATATTGGAAATGTCAACGACGGAACAAATACTTACTAGCCCATCACATGATTACACCAAAAGTTTGCTAACTTCAATGCCCCCTTTTGATATCAATTAACACCCAATATTCATGTCAAATAGTATTCTAGTTCTAGAAAATGTCAGTAAATCTTATCGTTCAGTGGGAAATTGGCTAGGCGAGCCGCACTATGTTACAGCCGTCGATAATATAAGTTTGACGATTCAACCAGGTCAGATATATGGATTAGTTGGAGAAAGCGGTTCCGGAAAAAGTACTTTGGCCAGATTAATCTTAGTACTAGAAAAACCAGATAGCGGAAAAATTATAATTAACGGACAAGACATCAATGCTATTTCTGGAAAATTACTACGGGCTTTACGAAGCAAAGTTCAGATGATTTTCCAGGACCCCACATCTGCACTTGATCCCTCCCAAACAGTCGAAAAAGCCATTACGGAACCGCTGCTCAATTTTACCAACATGAAACATTCTGCCAGAACGCAACAGGTGCTTGAATTACTCAAACAGGTCCAATTACCTGAACGATTGATGAATGCTTATCCTCATCAACTCAGTGGTGGAGAAAAACAACGAGTATGTATTGCTCGAGCCCTCGCAATTCATCCTAAGCTAATAATCCTAGATGAACCGACTTCAGCGCTCGACAAATCAACGCAAATTAACATATTAAATCTTCTGAAAAATCTACAGAAACAGCATGGTCTGACATATCTGCTAATTTCACACGACCTTGCTGTTCTCAATTATATATGTACTCATATCGGCGTCATGAAACATGGAAAAATAATTGAGGAAGGGTACCGTAAACAGATAATAACCAGTTGTACAAACTCATATACAAATCAACTCATTAAAACCGCTAGATTATTAAATAATTTTTCTTTAAATATCGAATACGATAACTAAGACTTTCTAAGTTGACTGCAAATATCACCCTAAAGTCTTCCTGACTTCTTTTTTATACAAGATGCTAACTGCTGATATTTGGTAGAAATTACCTCAAAAATCAGGGAAATTTGCTATCGGGCGACACGCCCCATAAGTGTTAGTATACCGCGCGCATGCTAAGCACGGCTGAAGGACTGGTTAAACTGGCGATGACAGCTTAGTCTGCTTCATTTACTTTTTTTGCCATGAAGCGTTTCTGACCGTATCCGTTACACGAATCTGATTCAAAATCCGACGACAAATTGTCTAAAAATGTACGGGAAGCACGTTACTCATTGATATGAGCCTATCCGCGCTACCCCGTTACATTTTAAATTCATTATGCTTAGTCTGCTTGTCTTCTCAGAAAAGCAGGTATATCCATCGGGTCTATACCAGATTGACGCATCGCAGCCACTGTCGCATCGTTTCTTCTACCCGTACGAATGACCGCAGGATCATCCGTCGATGCAAAGGCTTCACGATCGTCCGTGCCAGTCCGCGAATGAACAACGGACAATGGATTTTTACTCTGATTCTGAACATTACCCAAGCCAGTCGCCACCATGGTAACACGCAAATCTTCGTTAATACTTTCATCAATGACCGTACCGATGATAATCGTCGCATCCTCGGCTGTCATTTCTTTAATTGTTCCCATTACTTCATGAACTTCACGCATTTTCAACGATGAACTAGCGGTGATGTTAACTAATACGCCCCGCGCTCCAGCTAGTGAAATATCCTCAAGTAATGGACTTGCCACGGCCTGTTCCGCTGCAAGCCGGGCGCGATCAATACCGGTCGCAATAGCCGAACCCATCATTGCCATTCCCATTTCCGACATAACCGTTTTAACATCGGCAAAATCAACGTTCACCAATCCAGGACAATTGATCACTTCCGCAATTCCAGCTACAGCACCGTGCAATACATCGTTGGCGGCTTTAAATGCATCCAACATGCTAATATCGTTACCCAGAACTGACATGAGTTTATCATTGGGTATCACAATCAATGAATCGACATGCTGCGCTAATTCTTCCATGCCCATTTGCGCTGCTTTAAGACGTTTTCCTTCGAAATTAAATGGCTTGCTTACAACAGCCACCGTCAAAATACCCATTTCCTTAGCCACTTGTGCAACAACAGGCGCCGCGCCCGTACCCGTTCCGCCACCCATTCCGGCCGTCACAAACAACATATCGGAGCCCTGAATCAATTCCGCAATACGGTCACGATCTTCCATTGCAGATTCTCGACCGATATCAGGATTGGCACCTGCACCAAGGCCACGCGTAACACCTGCACCCAGCTGCAATACAATATCTGCCCTGGAATTCTTCAATGCCTGCGCATCGGTATTCATGCTAATGAATTCCACACCTTTCATTTCATTCTGGATCATATGATCGACAGCATTACACCCGCATCCGCCTACACCGACAACTTTAATAATCGCTTCCTGTGTTTCATTATTCATGATTTCAAACATAACGCCCCTCCTTTTTAGTCAATACAATAAATACCTTACCAAAGACAACCCGACATTCACCTAGAAATTCCTCTGAAACCAGCTCCTCATCCTTGCAAAAATTTGTCTTGCCGACCCTCCCTGCAACCGCATGTGCTGCTGCTGTTTAATCTGATCAATACCCGTCATAACCAGTCCGATACCCGTTGAAAACCGCGGCGTATGCACAACGTCCTGTAAATTTCCTTTGTAATCGGGCACTCCTAAACGCACCGGCATGTGAAAAATCTCTTCGCCAAGTTCTACCATGCCACGTAACGAAGCACAGCCACCGGTAATCACAATGCCTGACGATAGAAGCTCTTCAAAACCACTGCGCCTTAGCTCCGACTGAACCAACGTATACAGTTCTTCAGCACGTGGTTCGATAACTTCAGCCAGCGTCTGTACAGAAAGTTGACGCGCGCCTCTGTTGCCCACATCAGGTACTTCAATCATTTCACGTGTATCCGCCAAACTCCTCAGTGCGTGACCGTAACGGCATTTCAGGTCTTCCGCATTTTTGGTTGGCGTACGTAATGCCATAGCTATATCATTGGTAATCTGATCACCTGCAATCGGAATCACCGCGGTATGGCGAATTGCACCGTTAGTAAATACCGCAATATCGGTCGTACCACCACCGATATCAACCAGACAGACACCAAGATCTCTCTCATCCTCGGTAAGCACAGATGTAGCTGACGCCAATGGCTGCAAAATTAAATCGCGTACGTCTAAACCGCATCGATGAACGCATTTAACAATATTTTGAGCAGCCGAAACGGCACCCGTTACGATATGGACTTTGACCTCGAGCCGAATACCACTCATACCGACAGGTTCCCGCACATCTTCTTGTCCATCGATGATAAATTCCTGATTTAGGATATGCAGAATTTGCTGATCGGCCGGAATGTTAACCGCTTTGGCTGCTTCCATCACACGTTCTACATCTGCCTCGGTAACTTCCTTATCCCGGATTGGCACCATCCCGTCTGAATTGATACCCTTAATATGACTGCCTGCTATCCCAGTAAATACTTCATTAATTTTGCAATCAGCCATTGATTCAGCTTCTTCCAACGCACGTTGAATCGCGTTGACAGTGGTTTCAATGTTAGCAACCACACCTTTTCTCAAGCCACGGGATGGATGACTGCCTAATCCGATAATTTCAAAATCACCCTCAGGAAATACTTCCGCAATTATCGCTACAATCTTTGAGGTACCAATATCAAGCCCGGCAATCAGATTTCTACTTTCCCTAGCTTTACCCATCTAGTTACATCCCCCTGATTTCACGTTTCTTTATTTGTGTTACGTTTGTCTTTTAACGAATCCCCGGCTTTCGGCAGCGAAACTGCAAACCCGCTGGGATAACGCAAATCCACATAAGCCAATGGTTCGTCCTGATTTAAATGCGCAATGCTGTGGTCATAAATCGAAACATACCGCAGCAACCGCTTTTCTATCTCTTGCCGCCCTAATTCAAGAAGCGTTCCTGAATTCAACCGTATCTGCCAGGCACGCCGCGACGACAAACGAATCGCTGAAATGGATTGATTTAACGGACTCAGCATAGTGCTGAATCGTCGGTAGTTACGCGTTACTTCCTGAGCATTGGCCTCCATCGGCGCTCTAAAAACGGGCATCCGCTTATCTGATGACGCGCGAAAAACTTCTCCATAGGTATTAACCAGCGCATGGCTGCCCCAGTGTGCTAAAGCCTGTTGTTCTTCTATGCTTATCTTCAATCCCAGCGGCCAAACTCTCTCAACCTTGGCTTGACGTACCCAGGGCAATCGTACAAACGCGTCACGAACCGAAATCAAATTCACCGATAAAAAGTTTCCATACACGTCATGCTTAACAATTTGCTCAATTTGCTCGCGAGTAATATGCTTGAATGCAGAGTGAGCAGGCTGCATTTTATGAATCTGCACCGTTTTCAATGGTAAAAAACGCGGCAATCCATAATACTGAGCAAAAGCACCAATTACAGCTGCCGCCACCAGCATAAAAAGTACATTGGACACAAAATTTAATAGTCGACAGCTATCCCACATGCGACAAACTCAGTATTTTTAAAACCAGTTCTTCAAAGCTGATACCGGCAGCACCTGCCGCCATCGGTACCAGACTATGACTCGTCATACCCGGCGACGTATTCGCCTCAAGAAAATAAAACCGCCCATCCTGACTTAAAATCAAATCGACCCGCCCCCACCCTTCACAGCCGATCGTTTGATAAGCCTGTAGCGCCTTGGCCTGAATCAGCCGGACTTGGTCTTCCGCCAAACCGCTAGGGCAAAAGTATTGCGTCTCGTCAGACAAATATTTAGCTTCATAATCATAGAGCTCACCAGGAACCTCAATTCTTACCAGCGGTAACGTTGTATCACCCAAAATCGCGGCTGTTAATTCCACGCCTTGGATATATTCCTCGGCCAAAACCAACGCATCATGTTCAGCCGCAATACGATAGGCTTCAGATAGATCCTCCGGTTTGTCGATTTTGCTCAAACCGATGGTTGAACCTTCACGCGCCGGTTTAACGATTAGCGGTAAACCCAGCGCCTGTATCACTTCTTCGAAATTACATTGCGGCGTTAGCAACATGCTGCGCGGAGAATCGATTCCTACCGCCTGCCATAACAATTTTGTCCGCCATTTATCCATTGCCAACGCGCTGGCAAGTACACCGCTACCCGTATATGGAATATGCATTAATTCCAGCGCACCTTGCACCGTACCATCCTCACCAAACCGGCCGTGCAGCGCGATATACGCTCTATCAAATTGCTCATCTGCCAATACCGCCAACGGCTTTTCACCGGGATCAAATGGATGCGCATCCACACCACACTGTTTCAAGGCTGCCAGAACTGCCTGTCCACTCTGCAATGAAATCTCACGTTCCGCCGAACGCCCACCCAACAAAACCGCAACTTTTCCAAAATTACGTTCTGTCACTGCGCCTGCCTCCCGGTTTCACCAATAATGCGAACCTCCTGTATTAACGCCACACCTGATTTACGCTCAACCGTTTCTTGTACCATCATTATCAGCATTTCAATATCTGCAGCCGATGCTCTTCCGGTATTGATGATAAAATTCGCGTGTTTTTCCGAAACCATTGCCCCGCCTATTCGCTTACCTTTAAGTCCACATGTTTCAATCAATCGCGCCGCATGATCTCCAGGAGGATTTCTAAACACCGATCCAGCATTCGGCTTATTCAAAGGCTGGCTCGATACACGATGGATTAACAATTGCTTTATTTTTTCGCGCGATGCGATTGCATCGCCAGATCGGAACCTGAAATACCCACCTGTAAACCACTCTGTAGCGTTATCCGGGCCCACTACGGATTGCACACTACGGTAACCTACTGCATAGTCTTTAGGCTCTCGTGATAGGATTTCACCATGACGATTGATAACCTGAACTTTCTCAACCCGTTCCCAGGTTTCCGCACCATAACAACCTGCATTCATGGCTAACGCGCCACCAACAGTACCGGGAATACCCGCTAAAAATTCTGCACCACTCAACTGGTGCTTGGTCGCAAACCGAGCCACTTTGGGACATGCAACCCCTGCCCCGGCATAAATCAGTCCGCCATCGTGATCCCGGTGTAACAGCTGCAAATCATTCAACCGGGCATGTACTGCAACTGTTGTTCCCGGCAAGCCGCCATCTCTGACTAACAGATTGCTGCCTAATCCAATCGTGTAAACCGGTTCATCAACAGGCAGTCCCCTTAGAAACACACCCATATCCTCTACGTCTGCCGGAAGATAAAAACGCCGCGCCGCACCTCCAGCCCGCCACGATGTATGTCGACTCATGGGCTCATTTATCCTGATTTCTCCACGTACGCCATAGAGATTAACTTCACTGACACCGGATATATGTCTGGATTTCTCTCTATTCATTTGAAACACCGGAAACATCAGTTATAATTCCCTGTTATTCCTTTATAATTAAGCACTAACAACCGTTAACACCTGCTGCTTCTTTACAATTTCAGGTGCCACCTTCGATACCGAGCCTGCACCCATTACCAGCACTAAATCGCCATCTTCGACCACATCCAGAACCGCAGCAGTTAACTCCTCCACTGTAGAAACATAAATGGGTTCGACCTTACCCTGCACACGCACCGATCGTGCCAGCGATTTACTATCGGCCGCGACTATTGGCTCCTCTCCCGCCGAATAAACTTCAGCGAGTAAAAGGACATCTGCTTGTGAAAGTACTCTGACGAAATCTTCAAACAGATTACGGGTTCTCGAATAACGATGCGGCTGAAAAGCCAGCACCAAACGGCAACCGGGAAAAGCACCTCGTGCAGCATTCATGGTAGCCAGTAGCTCTGCCGGATGATGGCCATAATCATCGATCAATGTAAAACGCCTCTGCTTGGATAAACAAATCTGACCATACGACTGAAAACGGCGCTCTACTCCCTTAAATTCCGATAACGCCTTGACTATTGCTTTATCCGGAACCCCGATTTCATTGGCTGCCGCAATTGCTGCTAGCGCATTCTGAACATTATGCAAGCCAGGCAAATTAAGCTGAATCGATAATTTACGTGCTGATCCGTTCACGCCAATAATGGCGGAAAAATGCATTTGGCCATGATGGTGGGTGATATCCACAGCGCGAACTTGTGCATCATCAGCAAATCCATAGGTTGTAATCGGTTTGGTAATTTCGGGCATCAGCGCACGCACATTAGCATCATCGATACACAACACCGCCATGCCGTAAAAAGGCAGATGCCCCATGAATTCAATAAAAGTCTGTTTGAGTCGGGTAAAATCATGACCATATGTTTCCATATGATCTGTATCCACATTGGTCACCACTGCTAAAACAGGCTGCAAGTACAGAAATGACGCATCCGATTCATCCGCTTCAACAACAATAAACTCACCAGTGCCAAGCTTGGCGTGGCAACCAGCGGCTTTCAGTCTACCGCCGATAACGAATGTCGGATCCATTTCCGCCTCAGCCAAAATACTGGCCACCAAGCTGGTTGTCGTTGTTTTTCCGTGGGTACCCGCAATCGCGATACCGCGACGCAAACGCAGCAATTCTGCCAACATCATTGCCCGCGGCACAACCGGAATGTTTTTCGCATGTGCCGCAACCATTTCCGGATTATCCGACTTAACCGCCGTTGATGTGACAACCACATCGGCATCCGCAATCTGCTCGGCGGCATGACCGCTATATACCGTAACACCGAGGCTTCGTAAACGTTGGGCTACCCAGCCATCAGACAAATCCGACCCACTGATCTTATACTGCAAATTCAGTAACACCTCGGCTATACCGCTCATCCCAGAGCCGCAGATCCCTACAAAATGAATATGCTTTACTTTATGTCTCATATTGATACTCCGCTTGCTTCAATACATGCCAGTGCAACACGACGGGTTGCATCCGGCTTCGCCTGTTTGCGCGCGGCAATAGCCATAGCCAGAAGCTTCTCACGCGTTAAGTCGCGCAGAATCGCCATCAGGCTTTGCGGGCTCAGCTCAGTTTGATGTAACAAAATTGCCGCATGACATTGGCTCAAAAATAACGCATTAACAGTTTGATGATCATCAACAGCATAGGGATACGGCACCAAGATACTTGCCACTCCTGCCGCCGCCAACTCTGACACTGTCAAAGCGCCAGCACGGCACAACACCAGATCACACGTTGCATATTGCGCCGCCATGTCATCGATAAAACTCTTCAATTCCGCTGCCACACCAAGACTTGCGTAATGATTGCGCAGCGTATCGAGATTATTTTCCCCGGCTTGATGTATAACAACCGGACGCTGGTCTTCCGGCATCAACTGAATTGCCTGAGGCACTACCGTATTCAGAATCTGCGCACCCCTGCTTCCCCCAACCACAAGCATCTTCAATGGCCCACCCCGGCCTGTGAAACGATGTTCGGGTCCTTTCAGACACGATATGCTGTCCCGCACAGGATTACCCGAGAAAATCACCTTGGCAGAATCTGCTTTAATCGCATCCGGAAAGCCCAGCAGTACTTTATCAGCCAGCTGCATCAAGACTTTGTTGGTTAGACCCGGCACAGAATTTTGTTCGTGTACGACTAGTGGCTTATTCAATAGCGCCGCCATCATGCCGCCCGGAAACGCGGGATAACCTCCCATACCGAGTACTACATCCGGCTGAACGCGACGCAAAATCTTTAAACTTTGCATAAACGCACGCAGCAGTTGGAATGGCAGCATTAGCCACCTGGTCACAGATTTACCACGCAAAGCTGAGAAATCGATTGCTTCAAAATCGTACCCATGTTGTACAACCCATTTATTCTCCATGCCCGTTTTTGTACCCAACCATATAATCCGCCAGCCTTCAGTTTTCATGCAATCGGCTACAGCCAAGCCTGGAAAAACATGCCCGCCAGTACCGCCTGCCATGATTAAAATGGTTTGCGCCATTTTTCCACTTCCCGCATGATATCAACCCAAATACGTGTCATTAGATCGTCACCCCACGCAAACGCTGCCGGTTTTCCCAATCAATCCGTATGAGTACAGCCAGCGCAAAACACACAGCTGCGATACTGCTGCCGCCAAAACTCATTAAAGGCAACGTTAGCCCTTTAGTCGGCAAAACTCCCATATTGACACCCATATTGATCAATGCCTGAATACCAATCCAAAGCCCAATACCTTGCGCAACCAAAGCAGCAAAGGGACAATCCAGTTTGGCAGCCAAGCGACCGATTGCAAATGCCCGGACAACCAAGACAGCAAACAACACAATAACAATCGCCACCCACGCAAGCCCCAGTTCTTCAGCCAGCACGGCCAACAAAAAGTCAGTGTGCGCTTCCGGCAGATAGAACAATTTTTCCACACTACCCCCTAGCCCTACGCCAAACCACTCACCACGGCCAAAGGCAATTAATGCGTGACTGAGCTGATAGCCCCTGCCTAACGGATCCTCCCAAGGATCCAAGAAACCGATAATGCGATCTATGCGGTAGTTGGCAACATAAATAAGTGCCAGCATGCCTGCGGCTGCCAGACCTATTAATCCGGCAAACACTTTTAAGCTAATACCGCCAAGAAACATAATGCCCATCACCAATACTGCAATCACCACCAAAGCGCCAAAATCCGGTTGCTGTAACAATAAGAAACCGATAAACACCAGCATAATCAGCAATGGCAGGGAGCCCTTATAAAAATTGCTCAACCCTGAAGCTTTGCGTACTACATTATCGGCCGCATAAATAATCATAAAAAACTTCACAAATTCTGAAGGCTGAAAATTCATTACATACAACGATATCCAGCGTTGACTGCCATTCACCTCGCGCCCGACACCGGGCACCAACACCAACATCAGCAACAAAGCCCCTGTCAGGAATAAAAAGATGGCATATTTTTGCCATAGATATATCGGTATCTGGAACGTCACCAACCCCAGTAATATGCCCACCATCAGATAAGCTGCATGTCGACCCAGATAATGACCGGAATGATCGATGCCAAACTGTGCTTCAGCAATAGCTACAGACGATGAGTAAACCATGACCAGCCCTATACCCATCAGAAACAATGTAGACCAGATCAACCCCTGATCGAATAACTGTTGGCTATATGACTGGATATGAGTAGGTTGATAAATCATTTGCTAATGCTTTTTCTCTCCGGAATGAAACAATTTGACTTCGATATCTTTAACCGCCTCAACAAACATTTCTGCACGATGGATATAGTTCCTAAACATGTCAAAACTGGCACATGCCGGCGACAATAATACCGCATCATTTTTTTGTACTAACAAAAAGCTTTTTTGTACCGCTTCAGACATTGTGTTAGCAAACTGCATCTGTACGCCGCAACCCTCAATATGCTCGGCCATCTTGCCGGCATCGCGACCAATCAAAACAATTGCACGAACATGTTCTGCCAATACATCCCGCAATACCGAAAAATCCTGACCTTTTCCATCGCCACCCGCTATCAGCACTACTTTTTGCTGCAACCCTTTCAGTGCCGCGACCGTTGCCCCTACATTAGTACTTTTGGAATCATTGATGAACATGACAGAATCAATAACTGCAACCTTTTCCATTCGGTGCGGCAGTCCGTTAAATTCTCGCAATGCTGATAACAAAGACTTAGCTGGCACATGCAAAGTGCGACACAATGCCAGTGCCGCAAGAGCATTGGCAACATTATGCAAACCTGTCACATTCAGTTCGTCGGCCTTCATCAACCGCTTTTGCCCTTCGACTAACCAGACATCACGCTGTTCGCGCACAATACCGAAATCAGTCGCTGTCTGCGGTTCACTTAAACCAAAAGTTACATATCTTTTTCCAGCAATCGCCATTGCCATGGATTCGGCATCGTCCCGGTTTAGTATCTGTACACCCATATCAGGTTTGTCATGTCTAAACACCCTGGCCTTTGCACTGGCATAATCATGCATGTTGGCATATCGATCGAGATGATCTTCGCTCAGATTCAGCACCGTTGATGCGTCGGCATTCAAACTCTCCGTTATTTCCAGTTGAAAACTGGAAACTTCCAGTACCCATATCTGCGGTAGTTTCCCACTGTCTAGCCGATGCATCAAAGCATCAAGAACGGCCGGTCCTATATTCCCCGCAACCTCCACATCAAACCCCGATTTCTGCAGCATTGCACCCACCATTGCGGTCACTGTTGTTTTGCCATTTGTGCCGGTAATCGCAATTATTTTGGGACTAGACGCTGCAGATTTCTCAAGCGCCTTTCGAAATAAAGCGATATCTCCGACTACTGGAACACCACGTGCAACGGCTTTTTGAATAGGCAGTTCAGTCACAGGTATTCCCGGACTCATTGCAATCAGTTCAACATCCTCAAATACTTTGTCATTGAACACCCCTTTGAATATTTCCACTCCCGGGTGCAGCTCTTCAATTTCGGTATCATTTGGCGGATTAGTGCGACTATCAGCCACGCGCACCCTGGCATGTTCACGTGTCAACCATTTTGCTATCGATAGTCCCGTTTCACCCATACCCAACACCAACACACGCCTCCCCTTTAAATTCATCTCAGTTTCAATGTCGACAAGCCCACCAAAACCAGAATAATGGTAATAATCCAAAATCGCACAACCACCTGATTTTCCTTCCACCCTTTTAATTCAAAGTGGTGATGCAGCGGCGCCATTCGAAAAACTCGCCGCCCCGTCAGTTTAAATGACGCAACCTGAACCATGACCGAGAGCGCTTCCATGACAAACACACCACCCATGATAATCAAGACAACTTCTTGACGAATAATGACGGTAATTACGCCGAGTGCGGCACCTAACGATAAAGCGCCAACATCCCCCATAAACACCTCCGCCGGGTATGTGTTAAACCATAAAAAAGCAAGCCCAGCACCTGCCAGCGCACCACAAAACACTGATAATTCTCCGGCGTTGGGAATATAGGGAAGACCCAAATAGTTTGCAAAAACAACATGACCAGCCACATATGAAAAAATAGCTAAAGCGCCGCCGACCATCACAGTCGGCATAATCGCCAGACCATCCAATCCATCTGTAAGATTCACAGCATTACTGGTGCCAACAATCACCAGATAACTCAACACAATAAAACCGATCATCCCCAACGGAACGGCAATCTCTTTGAAAAAAGGCACGATCATGTCTATTTGCGCAGGCAATTCGGCCGTAAATGCCAGATAAAGCACCACAACAAAAGCAATTACCGACTGCCAGAAAAACTTTTTACCTGCGGATAGTCCTTTTGGATTGCGGTGAACCACTTTACGGTAATCGTCAATCCATCCGATAACGCCAAAACCCAATGTGGTCAATAACACGACCCAGATATAACGATTGCTTAAATCTGCCCATAACAATGTGGTCAACATAATCGCCACTAAAATCAAAGCCCCACCCATAGTCGGTGTACCCGCCTTGACCAAATGCGTTTGCGGCCCATCATCACGAACCGATTGACCGATTTTGTATGCGGTCAACTTGCGAATCATCGTTGGACCAATCAGAAAAGACAGCGCCAGCGCTGTAAGCGCCGCCAACATGGTGCGCAATGTAATATAACTGAACACGTTAAATGCACGAATATCCTGAGCCAGCCACTGAAAAAATTCTAGCAGCATAACAATACCTCTAGCTGTACTGATTTATCCCGCATACTCGATTGAATCCACATTGCCTCGATCCATTGTGTGCTAACCGTATTCAAATGTCTTACTCGCTTATCTGATTGGACGCAGCCAATCCTTCAACAACTCGTTCCATACGCATAAAACGGGACCCTTTAACCAGAATCGTCATATTCGGCTTCAACAGATTTTCCAGAGCATTCAGCAATTCATCCGTATCAGTGAAATGCTGAGCACCCTTTCCAAAGGCTTTGCACGCGTACACACTCAATTCGCCCAACGCTAACAATTGATCTAATCCGGCGCATTGCGCTTCCTGTCCTATAGCTTGATGCAATTCAATCGATGCCTGACCCAGTTCGCCCATATCACCCAAAATCAGAATTTTCTTACCTTTTGCGGCGGACAGTACTGACAGTGCTGCACGCACCGAGTCAGGATTTGCGTTATAAGTATCGTCAATAAGCACAGCACCTTGGCGACCTGCTTTTCGTTGCAAGCGCCCCCGCACACCTTCAAAACTTTGCAATCCGGCAGCAATTGCTTTTTCATCAATATCGACAGCTACTGCGGCAGCAGTGGCTGCGAGGGCATTGCGGACATTATGCATTCCCGGCACCTGTAAATTGGTATCCACGTTTCCTCCGGGAAGACGCAATTTCAACTCACTGCCAAACGCATCCATCTGATATTCAGCAGAAATTTGTGTACGCCGGTTCTGAGCGTTCAATCCAAAATCAATTATTCTGCGCTGCCCAGCAAGCCCACGCCACAATTGAGCGTACTGATCGTCAGCGTTAATGACTGCAGTACCGTGCATATTAAGACCGGAAAAAATTTCACCTTTTGCGCGAGCGACCGCTTCGACTGAACCCAGACCTTGGATATGCGCGAGACCTGCATTGGTAATCACAGCCACATCCGGTACCGCTAACTGACTCAAATAGGCAATCTCACCCATATGATTCATACCCATTTCAAGCACAGCATATTGATGCGTCTCCCGTAAACGCAACAGCATCAAAGGCAAACCGATATCGTTATTCAAGTTGCCTTCAGTAACCAGAAGCTGTCGCTGCGTAATATGCTGTTTTGTATCATTTGCAGCATCGACGGCCTTGCGCAGAATCGCGGCAAGCATTTCTTTTACTGTGGTTTTACCGTTACTGCCGGTTACTGCAATAAACGGTATTGAGAACCGTTCGCGCCAATACCCTGCCAGGCGCCCCAATCCCTTACGCGTGTCGTCAACCACCACACAGGGAAGTGTTGTAGGCAATATATTCACTTCTGCACTTGACTTAACCATAGCACCAACGGCACCATTATCCTGCGCTGCTTGTACGAAACGAGAACCATCAAATCGTTCACCCGACAAAGCCACAAATAAATCACCTTCGTTTAGTGTTCTGCTATCCGTACTGACGCCGGTAAACCAAACATCTTCACCGTGCCGATGCGCTCTCAACGCTTGAGCGGCTTCCTGCAACAACATCATGCCCGCCCTCTTTTTTTATCCCAGAAATCACCCAAGACCTGCTGCACGATCACTGCATCGTTCATTGGAAATTTCTGCCCCGCAATCTCCTGAAATGCCTCGTGCCCTTTACCTGCCACCAACACGATATCACCCGGCGACGCACCACTGATTACTTGATAAATAGCCAGCTCACGATTTACCTCGATCTGATAGCGACACTGCTTGAGCCCGGCAATCATATCGTTAATAATGGCATGAGGGTCTTCATTGCGCGGATTGTCACTGGTAAAAACAACCTCGTCGGCATAACGCGCAACTATCTCCCCGATCAATTTACGCTTGCCTTTATCTCTATCGCCACCACAACCCAATACACAGTGCAAACGTTTAGATTTTTTTCCTACACGGGATGATTGCAGTATTTCACGCAATGTCATCAATACTTTCTCTAATGCATCCGGTGTATGCGCATAATCCACTATCACATCCGGCTGATCCTCACCACCAAATTTCTCCATACGTCCGGCGACGGGCTGTACAGCCTGCAAAGCATGTACAGCCTCTGAAAAATCCACGCCACTCGCCAACAACGCAGCTGTTACCGCAAGTAAGTTTGCTGCGTTAAATTTTCCAATTAGATCAACTTTCAACCGTTCCCGATTGCCTTGATAATCGATATCGAACTCGAGGCCCCGCAAATCAAATTTAAGATTAGAGGCATAGACCACTTCGCACTGCCGCGAGACAGTTCTGACGACATCCTCTTTAAAACTGTACCCAATAACCTGGATCGATTTTCCTGCCAGCTGTTGCAATAATTCGACGCCCAATACATCATCCAGATTAAGCACCGCACATTTCAAACCCGGCCAGAAAAAGAGCCTCGCCTTTGTCGCCGCATAAGCATCCATATCTTTGTGATAATCTAGATGATCATGCGATAGATTTGTCAGAACGGCAGCGGTTAACTTGACACCATTAATACGCCCTTGTTGGATGCCATGCGAAGACACTTCCATGGCAACATTTTTAGCGCCATAATGAAGAAATTGAGCTAAATGTTTTTGTATTAATATTGGATCAGGCGTTGTGTTTGCAGTAGCTTCCAGCGCATTCATAAATCCATTACCAAGCGTACCGATAATCGCCGTCTTTTTTCGCAAAACACCCATAGCTTGCGCGTACCAGTGACTGCATGAGGTTTTACCGTTTGTTCCGGTAAAACCTATCACTTGCATTTTTTGTGACGGATGTCCATAAACATGACCCGCAATCAATCCAACTTTCTCTCTTAAATTTGCAACAGCTAAAGAGGGCACTCGCCATTCGGAGTTCCAAGCAAACCCATTTGGATCCCATATCACGGCATTTGCGCCGGATTCGATGGCTTGCGATATCCATTTACGCGCATCATTTTTTTCTCCTGCATAAGCGAGAAACGTATCACCCGGCCGGACACAGCGGCTATCAGTCACAAGATTATCTATAGATATACCCAATTTGCTCAGCTGATGATAATCAAATAGTTTGTCTGCTTTCTCACTCACCCCCAGACTCATCCTTCACTGCCCATTGCAGACTTTTCCCGAAACTTCGCAACGTTGTTTAGCGAAGCATCATGCGGCACATTCAAAATACGCAATGACTCAGACATAACCTGCCTAAATACCGGAGCAGCCACAGCACCGCCGAAATGCTTACCCGCCGAAGGCTCATCTATCATGACAGCCATAATCAAACGAGGTTTCGAGACAGGGGCGAACCCAATAAATGACGAGATATACCGGTCTTTGACATATTTCCCATCAATCGATTTATGCGCCGTTCCAGTCTTTCCTGCAACACGATAACCAATTATTCTCGCAAGCGGGGCAGTTCCCTCAGGCTCGGTCACCATTTCCAACATTCTGTTAACGGCCAGCGCTGTTTCACTGGAAATAATTCGTTGCCCCATAACCGGCAATCGTTTTTTTTCAAGCGAAATGGGTTTTAGCTCGCCTCCCGTTGTAAAAATTGTGTAGGCACGCGCCAACTGCATTAATGAAACTGACAGACCATGACCGAAAGACATGGTCGCCTGCTCTATAGGACGCCATCGATTATAGGAGCGCAACAATCCAGTCGCCTCACCTGGAAAACCCGAACCGGTTGCCACGCCAAAACCAACATTGTTAAACATTTCCCACAATGTTTGAGGCTGCAGCGATAAAGCAATCTTAACTACACCGACATTACTGGATACTTGGATGATTTCTGCCACGGAAAGCATACCTTTATCCTTAACATCCCGTATTGTGGAACGACCGATTTTGTATGTACCCGGCGAGGTCTGTAATTGCGTGTCTGAATTAACGCGCCCCGTTTCAATCGCAATTGCCACTGGAAACGGTTTCAATGTAGAACCAAGCTCGAAAGTATCGGTTAGGGCACGATTACGAATACTTTCATTCTCAATACCAGCTTTGATACTCTTCCGGGAATTCGGATTAAAAACCGGGAAATTCGTTAATGCCAGGACCTCGCCTGTTTGCGCATCCAGCGCAACGATACTACCGGATTTGGCTTTATGTATTGCCATCGCCTTTCTTAACTCACGATGCACAACATGCTGAATTCTTCTGTCTATTGACAATACGACATCCTGACCCGGTTTCGGAGATCGGATACTTTCCACAGCCTCGACAATACGCCCTTTATTATCCTTGATAACACGCCGACTACCCAATTCACCTGCAAGCACATCATTCCATCCCCGCTCGATACCTTCCTGGCCCTGATCATTGATATCAGTAAAACCGACAACATGCGCCGCACCCTCACCTTCGGGGTAATAACGTTTGAACTCTGTTTTGAACGCTAATCCCGGAATTCCCAATTCCCGAATCTGTTCAGCAATTTCTGGCACAACCTGCCGCTTCAGATAAATAAAACGTCCCTGCCTGCGGTTAACACGGCGCTCAACTTCAGGCGCTTTCATTTCCAGTAATGCCGACAATTGCGCCAGCTGATCGGGTGTTATCGCAACAGTCTGCGGATCAATATATACCGACATTACCGGCGAACTAATCGCCAACACTTCACCATTTCGATCAGTAATCATGCCCCGGTCAGCACTCATTTCAACAATTCGACTATAACGTGCCTCACCCTTCTCCCGTAGGAAATCGTCTTCTATTACCTGCAAATAAACTGCACGTACCATCAAACACATAAACCCAGCTATCACGAAACCCAACAATACCCACGAACGCCCAACATGCAACTTTGGACGTACGGCCGTGATTGGATTAATCCCCTCGAGCATCCTCAATTACCATCCAGCGTGATTCATTCAATTTCTTAGCAGAAATAATTTGAATACGATCGGCTGCAGGCACCACCATATTCAATTGAGTCCTGGCTGCATTTTCTATTTGCCGACGCGCGATCAATGTGCTTTGCTCTAACTGCAATTTCCCCCATTCAATTTGCAACTCCCGCGATATCCCGCTTTCGTTTTCCAAGGCCATATTCAGCACACGCGTTTGATGCTGTAGCGTGACAACACCGAGCGCACAGGCCACTAATACAACAATTAATAACAAATTGAGTTTAAACATTAGCTTAGTACCACCTCTTAGACACGCTCCGCAACGCGCATAATTGCACTTCTCGACCGGCTATTCGCCATGACCTCCTGCCGTCTTGGGCGTACCGCTTTACCCACCACCTTTAACTGTTGCGGATTAAACCGTTTTAATTCGGTTTCTCGCAACGGAATATTGCGCGGCACTTTGTCCACCCCTGCAGATGCACGCATATAACGCTTCACCATTCTGTCTTCAAGCGAATGAAAACTGATCACAGCCAGACGTCCGCTCGGATTAAGCAAATCGACGCATTGATTCAGCACTAGCGCCAGCTCTTCAAGCTCCTGATTGACAACAATCCGGATCGCCTGAAAAGTGCGCGTCGCCGGACTCTGCCCACCCTCCCGCTTACGCTCATGAGCGCGGACAACCGCTGTGACGATCTGAGCAAGTTGCCGTGTGGTAACAATAGGCTGCCTCGCTCTTGCCATAACAATCGCTCTTGCAATCTGCCGAGCATACCGTTCTTCGCCATATTCCCAAATCACCTTTTCTAACTCTGTTTCTGAAACTGATTCAACCCACTGCGCTGCTGTTATTCCCTGCGTCACATCCATACGCATATCCAATGGACCTTCCTCGCGTAAGCTGAAACCACGCTCTGCATCCAGTTGCGGTGATGAAATCCCGAGATCCAGCAGAATTCCATCCACTTTGTGAACGCCCATTTCAAACAACATTTCCCGTATCCTCGAAAAAGCAATGTGCCTAATCTCAAACTTCGGCCCCATTCCCGCCGGTCGCTCCCGCATCAACTGCCTGCCCGATTCCACTGCAGCCATGTCTTTGTCAAAAGCAATCAGCCGACCCTGCTGTCCCAAACGCGACAAAATGAGCCGGCTGTGACCACCACGCCCATATGTTCCGTCAACATAGACACCGCCCGGCTTAATCGCCAACGCTTCCACGGCCTCATACCGCAACACAGTAATATGTTCGGACAACGCATCACCATTTCGTCACAAAGAAAAACCATCGAGCTCTTCGGGCATATCATCCTCACTTAATGCCATCGCACTTTCCATCTGCATATCCCACTGCTTCTCATCCCAAAGCTCGAACTTTTCACCCTGACCAACCAAAACCACTTCTTTATTCACCAAACCAGCGTAGCGACGTAACGATGGAGCAACCAGAATCCGCCCTACATTATCCATCTCTACGTCGCATGCGTTACCAATGAGCAAGCGCTGCAAGCTACGCACTTTATGGTTGAAGCTGGAGAGACCACTTAATTTTTCTTCAATTGGCCCCCATACCGGCTGGGGATAGATCAACAGACATTTTGAAGGATCGGTGGTTACGATCAGTTGCCCGGAGCATTCAGACACCAGCTCATCCCGATATCGCGCGGGTATCGAAATCCTGCCTTTTGCATCCAAACTAAGGTGCGAAACTCCGCGGAACATATCGTTTTTTATTTTCCCAGGAATAATCAATTCACACTTTTATCCACAACTCACCACCTTTTTACTACTTTGCCCCACTTTAATGAAAAAATAATAATTCGTCAAGTAGATTTACAAGATATTTTATTTATTTGTCAAAGACTTAAACAGCAACGGTTTTGATCTATATGGCACATTAAAATACATAAAAAAAATAGATAGATAGGCCGTGTTTTGAATGTATAAGTAGAGATTATCCACACCGCCATGCAACCAGATCCACGAAACGTATTGATTTGAATTATAGAAAGTCACCACATAGAAACGCTCATCAACGGCCACACAACAGAGACGACGATCTGCTATATCGAGGAACAAGCGTTACAACAGACCGAATTAAAGGAAGAAAATAGAGTTTATACGTTGCAAATTAGATCATTGTATGGAATGATTTAATATGGAAGGAATATCAGAAACTAAGAATGAAATGAATAAGGTTGTTATCTAGAAAAAATACCCTCATGCGGAAATGTTCCTTTTACGCCATCACGTCATTACTGATCACTGCATTATTGATGAATGGCATTGGCCTATCCATCGTATTCAAGGCGGAATTTTTCGCGCATGCGTTGGATCACATGCACCAAACGATGCCATCTAACAGGGACGCTCATCTCGAGGCACATCATAACGGTTTTTTTAAAAACAACTCAGAACAGGATGCTACCACCCATTTATGCCTGCATACAGCAAGCCAATATCAACCCTTTTACATGATTCGCCTATCTATTGCACCACCCCAATTTGAAAGCACTGCAACGCTGTCTACATACATACCCTTAATCGTACTCGACTCAATTCTCGAATCACCATACCACCCACCCCGCATCACTTGGCGCCAACTCGTATAATTTGATTGAAAAGAAGCAATTACACAGCTTCTCATATCGTTTTTTAACAAAATTGCTCATGCAAATTCGGTAGATTTTGTTTTTTCAAGCATGTTGCTATACATGAACAGTTAATCGTATGCTAGCAGGACCAACACGCCCATTTTTGACCAGACTGATCCTAGTATTTATTCTTACTCCTGGATTACCCTCGGCTTCAATTGCTGAGACTCAAAATTCTTTTACCGAATCTGCGAGAACAAGTCCTGTTGCCAATGCACCTGTAGAAATCCGAACGCTTACATTACACGACGCTGTTCAACTCGCGTTATACTTTAACCCCGAATTAGCTGCTTTTGCTAAGGAAATACGCGCACTTCACGGTTTAACAATACAAGCGGGATTACTACCTAACCCGATACTACAGTTCGACATGGAAGATGTCAGTTCCAGATCAAACAGTCCAGCAGCAAGATTTGAATCCATTCGCATCAGCCAGTTATTCGAAACAGGAGGAAAACGTTCAGCGCGAAAACAAGCCGCACTACTCGAGCATGAAAGCGCACAACTGGATTATGCAGCCAGGCAACTGGATCTGGTTGCCCGGGTTGCCAATATGTTTCTTGAAGTTTTAACTGGACAGGAACGCCTTCAGCTTTCGCGCTCCAGACAAGAACTGGCACAAAAAGTAACTGACGCGGCTATCAAACGGGTAAAAGCCGGAAAAGCACCACCGATTGAAGAAACTCGAGCACAAATAGCACTGGCAACCGCCAATATTGAAATCAATCAGGCGCAGCGCAACCTGGCTTCATTTCGCAAGCAGCTGGCTTTACTATGGGGCAATTCCGAACCACAATTTGAACGTGTTCAAGGCAACCTGGAGGCGTTCGTCGCCATCCCCAATTTTCAGTCACTCGAATTGCGCCTACAACAAAACCCACTTGCGAAGCGTAGCCTTAAAAACCTTCAACAACGTGAAGCCATAGTGACATTGGAAAAAGCGCGAAGAATTCCTGATATTACAATTAGCGCCGGGATCAGACGATTCGGTCATGACATCCCCAATGATACAACAGCGTTATTCGGTGTTTCGGTACCATTGCCGCTATTTGACCGCAACCAAGGTAATCTTATCGCAGCCCAACAACGCTTAAATAAAGCATTGGATGAGCAAGTAGCGATTGACTTACAACTCAAGGCCCTGTTGACACAAGCCTATGAATCCTTGATTTCTGCAGATAATGAAATCAATCAGCTACGTGAGGAAATTTTACCGGGAGCGCGGGAAACATTTCGAATGGCTAAGCGTGGGTATGAATTAGGCAGATTCGGTTTTCTAGAATTACTCGATGCGCAACGCACACTCTTTCAGAATCAGACACTCTATTTACAAGCATTATCCAACTATCAACGACTGATCAATGAAATAGAACGTTTAATTGCGCAATCCATCGAAAATTTTAACGAACCAAAAGGATAAAAACGCATATAGACTTATGCACTTAGGAAAGATTTATGAACAAAACCAATCTGAAGCCAATTCTCATTGTGATCACTGCAGGCATAGTGCTGGGCGTATTAATTCTTAACCTCGACAAAAAAAAAGCAGCCGATCTTGATTCTCATGACAATCAATTCCCTGCTGGAACAGAGCTCTCCGACAAGGCAGCTCCGGTAAAAATAGGTCCCAGAGGCGGTAGAATCTTTACCAAAAATCATTTCAGCGTTGAAATCACTATTTATGAGGAAGGTGTTGAACCACAATTTCGCATTTTTCTTTACAAAAACGGCAAACCGGTTTCACCCACTGACGCAAAGGTAGCCATAACTTTGTCTCGACTGGGCAGGCCTGCGCAACTCATCAGCTTTAACCCAGCTGGCGACTACTTGCTAGGCGATCAGATTGTTAGAGAACCACACTCATTCGATGTGGCTATTGCTATCGAATGGAAAAATGAAGTCTATCAATGGGGATATAGCCAGATTGAAACGCGCGTTGAAATGCCGGATGAGACACTCGCCAACACCGGTATCGAAATTAAAACAGCTGGACCTGCAACAATTAACCCCAAGCTTCAACTGCCCGGCACGGTTGTATTCAATCACCATAATATCGTGGAAATCGTGCCAAGAGCACCGGGCATCGTTACCAAAGTTCCCCGTCATAAGGGCGAATACGTCGAAGAAGGTGCTGTTTTAGCTGTCGTTGAAAGCCAACTACTGGCCGATTTGCGTAGTCAATACCTTGCGGCACAAAAAAGACTGGTATTAGCCAACACCAACTTTAAACGTGAAAAACAGCTCTGGGAAGAAAAAATCACAGCTAAACAGGATTATCTGACCACACAGCAACTACAAAGTGAAGCCGAAATTGAACTAGGACTAGCTGCTGCAAAACTACGTGCAATAGGTGACAAGCCAAAAACAGCAAGCACCATAGACAACCTGACGCAATATGAAATTCGCTCGCCTATTGCTGGCTTAATCACAACTGAATCCATCGCACGCGGTCAGGTTATCAAGGCAGACACGAAAATTTTTACAGTGGTCGATACAAGCGACATGTATGTTCACTTAACAGTGTATCCCAAAGATCTAGATATAATTCGCCTCGGACAAAAAGCCATTATTCGATCAACTGCAACCCATATTGAAGGTGAAGGTGAAATTACCTATATCAGCGCTATGCTAAACCCTCAGACCCGTACTGCAACAGCGCGCGTAACGCTCGACAACTCTTCGGGTCTCTGGCGTGACGGCATGTTTATAAACGGAGCAATCAGTACAGAAACCATCGAGGTCCCGATTGCCGTCAGTATGGATGCGTTACAAACGCTCTTCGACTGGACAGTTGTTTTTGGTCGTTACGGCGACTACTTTGAAGCACGTCCACTTGAACTGGGACAAAATGACGGCGAGATGATCGAGGTGCTCGACGGATTGCAACCCGGGGAGCAATATGCCGCAGGCAATAGTTTTGCCATTAAAGCCGAACTCGGAAAATCAGAGGCTGAGCACGATCATTAGCAATTAACGACAGATTTAATGACGTCTAAAAAAACTGAAAATCAATATTTGTGAGCCAACATTTTGTTTGAACGAATACTCTACCTCTCTATACACTATCGCGGCTTAGTCCTAGTGGCGGTACTGGCCATGGCTTTACTGGGCATTTACAGTTATCAAAAAATCCCTATTGATGCCGTACCCGACATTACCAATGTACAGGTGCAAATCAACACGGAGGCACCCGGCTATTCGCCGTTGGAAACCGAACAACGCCTTACTTACCCGATCGAAACCATTATGATGGGGCTTCCCCACCTTGATTACACCCGCTCATTATCCCGTTACGGACTTTCACAGGTCACAGTGGTCTTTAAAGAAGGCACCGATATTTATTTTGCACGCCAACTAGTGAGTCAACGCATACAGCAAGTAAAAGAGCGTCTTCCGGCAGGGATTGAGCCGCATATGGGCCCAATCTCAACAGGTTTAGGCGAAATCTTTATGTGGACAATAGACGTTGAAGCAGGAACCAGAAAACCAGATGGTAGTCTGTACACCACAATTGATTTGCGAGAAATCCAGGACTGGATTATCCGGCCACAGCTATTAACTGTTAGAGGCGTTACAGAGGTCAATGCAATAGGCGGTTACGTCAAACAATTTCATGTAACACCATATCCAGAAAAATTAATGTCGGTAGGGCTTACCATGCAGGATGTAGTCACTGCCTTAGCACGTAACAACATGAATATTGGCGCCGGTTACATTGAGAAAAGCGGAGAACAATATCTAGTCAGAGTCCCCGGGCAAGTAGCCGATCTAGACGAAATCAGCAACGTTATCCTGGGAAATCATCTCGGCGTTCCCATTCGTATTAAAGATATAGCCAATGTCATCATCGGCAAAGAACTGCGCAGCGGCGCCGCGACACATAACGGTGTCGAAACGGTATTGGGTACCGTACACATGCTAATTGGCGAAAACAGTCAAATCGTTTCCAAGGCCGTTGCTAAGAAATTACAGGAAATCAACCGCAACCTCCCTGCAGGCATCCTTGCGACGCCAGTCTATGATCGCACAACGCTAGTCGATAAAACAGTTCAAACCGTGGCTTCAAATCTAACCGAAGGCGCAATTCTGGTTATCGTAGTACTGTTCATGTTTCTTGGCAACTTACGGGCGGCAATCATTACCGCACTGGTAATTCCGCTATCCATGCTGTTCACACTAACCGGCATGGTCGCTAATAATGTCAGTGCAAATCTTATGAGCCTTGGCGCATTGGATTTCGGCATTATTGTAGACGGCGCCATTGTGATTATCGAAAACTGTATTCGCCACCTGGCACAAGAACAAACCCGTTTGGGACGACAACTCACATTAGCGGAACGGCTTGCAATTGTTTTCTCGGCAAGTAAAGAAACCCGCCGAGCACTCCTGTTTGGCCAAACGATTATTCTAATCGTCTATATTCCAATTTTTGCACTGACTGGGGTGGAAGGAAAAATGTTCCATCCGATGGCTTTTACCGTCGTCACTGCACTGTTTGGCGCAATTATGTTATCCATTACGTTTGTTCCTGCTGCCGTTGCTCTTTTCCTGGCAGGCCCTATTGAAGATAAAGAAAGTAAGGCTGTCACATACGCCAAACAGACTTATCTACCCATGTTGACCTGGGTAATGGGCAACAAAGCACTGACAATCACATTAGCAGTAACCATCATGGTGCTTACCGGACTCCTCACCACACGTTTAGGTAGCGAATTTGTACCAAGTCTGAATGAGGGCGATATTGCGCTCCATGCAATCCGTATACCGGGTACGAGTTTGACTACCGCAATCAATATGCAGAATGAGCTTGAAGAAACAATCAAATCATTTGCAGAAGTCGAACGTGTTTTCTCTAAAATCGGCACACCTGAGATTGCAACTGACCCTATGCCACCTAGCGTCGCCGATATTTTTATTATCCTAAAAGATACAGCGGAATGGACTGACGCATACACAACTAAGCCCGAACTGATTCAGGCTATGGAGAAAGCGGTTCAAGATGTATCTGGCAACAATTATGAATTCACTCAACCAATCCAAATGCGCTTTAATGAATTAATATCGGGAGTACGCGCTGACGTGGCTGTAAAGATTTTCGGTGATGACATGGATGTCCTGCATACGCTTGGCGACCGCGTCTTGGATATTATGGAAACAATCCCCGGAGCCGCCGATACAAAAATCGAGCAACTGACCGGTTTGCCCATGCTATCGATCCAAATGGATCGCCAAAAGATGGCACGCTATGGTTTAAATACAAACGATGTACAAGATATCATTGCTATTGCTATTGGCGGAAAAGCAACTGGCCTTGTCTACGAAGGCGACCGGCGTTTTGACCTGATTGTCCGTCTACCGGAGCAACTCCGCGGCGATATTGAGGCGCTCAGGCGTCTACCCATTCAATTACCCGACACAGTTCTAAATTTAACAGACAATCCCTTAACACCGCCACCTGCTTACATAGCCCTTGACGATGTCGCAAATTTTGAGATTATCTCCGGACCCAACCAGATCAGCCGTGAAAACGGAAAACGCAGAGTTGTTGTCAGTGCAAATGTGCGCGGCACCGATCTAGGCACATTTGTAAACGAGGCGCAATCACGCATTGATGAAGCAATAAAAATCCCACCCGGCTATTGGATGACATGGGGGGGACAGTATGAACAACTGATATCCGCTACAGAACGCCTGATGATAGTCGTACCTATCGCATTAGGTCTGATCTTCATTTTACTGTACCTGATGTTTGGGAATATGAAAGATGGCTTGTTAGTATTTACCGGTGTGCCGTTTGCACTGTCAGGTGGCATTCTTGCACTCTGGTTACGTGATATCCCGATGTCAATATCCGCAGCCGTCGGATTTATCGCCCTGTCCGGTATCGCTGTGCTCAACGGGCTGGTTTTGTTAACATTTATACGCAATCTCCTTGATCAGGGTAACCGCCTGGAAGACGCGATAAAAATCGGCGCACTGACTCGATTGCGCCCCGTACTCATGACCGGCCTGACAGACGCTATCGGTTTCGTACCTATGGCACTGGCAGTCAGCATCGGGGCAGAAGTACAGCGCCCCCTGGCAACTGTAGTCATTGGCGGCATCTTGACATCAACCGTCTTAACAATGCTGGTATTGCCCGCTTTATATCAGATCGCTTACCGGAAAAGAATCAAATAAACGGAAAAAAATCCCCTGGCAGAAGTCGGAAAATCTTACACTTATCTTTTCTTCTTTCTATTCAATTTTTTTAGCATCTTATAATTGATTGTATTAATTGATGAAAATATACCCCCATCATTCTGGCCCAAAATTTGCTTAAATATCAATGAAACGATAATGTATCGGCATTATAATAATAAAAACGCTTCTACCTTAGAGATCAATCAAGTATGACTGCAGAAAAACCACAGAAAACAACAGAAACCAGTAACCGGGAATCGACCGTTTCTACATTAGAAACACCGCAGCACACAAGAAGAAAGCTGTTAAAAGGTGCAGCGACAATACCGGTTGTCATGACATTGTACAGTGGTGCCGCACTTGCCCGTACAAGCAATATTACGGGAGAGGCCGCCAATATAGATACTGCTGTTTTTATGGATACCAGTAACGGCCCACAGTTATTATGCGTTTTTCCCGATGCGGCACAGCAGCAAATATCAGGCGACACTTATGATCTTGGAGCCGCACCGCAGGCCACACTTATTCAAGATCCTAAAATAAACCCTATTGCCGCAAGCGCTGATAAGAAAAAATTAGAGCAGTTGGACGCATGCCATGCACAGGGTGGCATTATGATTTCAGCAGTGGCATATTCGTCGATCATGGATAAAACCGGTATTACTATAAACTCAACGACTTTATAGCAAATACACGCTGTAAATTTTCAGATAACAACCTCGCGGTGCGCTTCCATACGGACAGTTAGGCTTTATTCTTCAATCTGCAATCCTTGTCTCCATCTAACCAATACAGTAAACATGTAAAATCGTCGCATCCTGGAGTCTAGGCTTGACGGCCTAAACCGATTAAAATGTAAGTTCGTCTAATTTAGTTCATCCCGCAAACTAATATTTGCCCTAAAATTATTAACAGTAATGATGTATTGGCATACCGAACATTTTCACACATTGCTGATTGAAGACTGGGGTGATGAATACACTGTCTTTCAGCCTGATTCCGGTAAGACCCATTTTTTTAATCAAATCAGCATACAAATCCTGATTTTTCTCAGTCAACATCCGGCCACAATAGAACAAATTTGTACTGTCCTTGCAAAGCAATTTCAACAAAACCCGGACAAAGAATTCACACAGAATATTGAAAAGATTCTTCATCATTTTGAAACCTTAGGCTTAGTAAAAAAAAGAAATCAGGGCAATCCACATGATGGTTAATCAGATTCCGTTTAAGGAATTTCATCTGTTGCTAAATCAGGGATTAAGAGTCGCCATCGGCCCCTTCAATGTCTGCATTCAAACCACATACAAACCACTTGCAGAGCAACTCTATCAGCTGTACCGACATTATCGAACAGCACAGAATGAAATTGCAGAATTTCACGTTCGTATCGTAACGGAACGTTCCAATAAAAATCCATTTGAAAAGAACGTACGCTTTTTACTCGATGGACAATCACCATTTGAGAGTTTTCCACAAGCGCAAGCCCTCGCCGCTCTCGAATGGGGCATTAATCTAGCCATAGCGGTACGAGTCAGCCATTTGTTGTTGCTTCATTCAGCCGTCGTCGAGAAAAATAATCACGTCATTTTATTTCCTGCCTGGCCAGGTAGCGGCAAAACAACACTTTGTACAGTTTTATCCTACCGAGGTTTTCGTTTATTTTCTGATGAATTCGGTTTGATGGATCCACAACAAGGTACTTTTTACCCTATCCCCCGTTTGATGCCACTTAAAAATGAGTCCATTGCCGTTATTCGAAATTACCTGCCTGAAATTACTATCGGAAAATCGATACCCAATACGCAAAAAGGGACGGTTGCGCATGCCTGCCCTCCCGAAGAAAGTATTCAACAGTCAACACTAACAGCAAAAGCTAAATGGATTTTTTTTCCAAAATGGATCGCCGACTCTACTACCAAAATTGAAACCATTTCTGATTCAGAAGCATTTATGTTACTGGCAAGCAATGCATTTAATTACGAGGTACTCGGCGCAAAAGGGTTTCAGGCAGTTGCATATCTCATTCGCACTTGCAACTGCTATAAACTTGTTTACTCCGATTTTGAAGATGTCATGGCAACTCTGCAGCGATTGATTGATGAAACTTGAATTACCCCGACACAACCAGCTATTGCTGCAAGCAATAACCACCCCCTCATGCCTCGTTCAATACACCGACATCGAATGGGAACTGCTTATCAGACAGGCTAGGCGCGTAAAGCTACTCGGTCGCCTGACTTTATTGCTAAAAGAACACCACCTTTGGGACACAGTACCCCCAAGAGTTGCTAACCAACTCATCTCAGGATTTGTACAAGCTGAAAAACTGCAGCAGCTATGTAGCTGGGAATTGAACAGGATTCTATGGGTATTAGAAGATTTCGACACACACATTATTGCCCTTAAAGGTATCGCCTATAAATTGATTGATCTACCTTATGCTAAAGGACGATTGTCAGTAGATCTTGACTTGCTGGTTCGAGAAGCGGATTTGGCAGATATTGAGTCATTACTAATGATAAAAGGCTGGAAACATCGCCCGATTTCAGCTTACGATGAACACTATTACCGTTCCTGGAGCCACGAAATTCCTCCTCTTGTTCATACTGAACGTGAAACCGAGGTGGATATCCATCATGCGCTTATACCCGTAACTACTCAATTAAAAATAGACACAGCACTACTTTTTGATACAGCCATACCCGCCGCCGGGCATCCGAAAATAAAACTATTGAGCCCAGTTGATATGGTCATTCACTGTGCAATAAATCTGTTTCAGAATAATGAAATTGCAAATGATCTGAGAGATCTGCTGGATTTGCATGACCTCATGACTCATTTCAGCCAACAAGATGAAGACTTCTGGATACAGTTAACAGATCGCGCCAATCAATTAAAAATATCACACATCTTATTTTATGGTTTATATTTTAGTCAGCTCATTTTCAGTACATCAATCCCGGAAAAAACAGTCACCCGCCTAAATTCAAAACCTGGCAAGTTAAAACATCGTATTATGCACCGACTGGTTCCACTTGCCTTGTTTCCACAACATCCTGATCACTCTTTACGGTCCGCATCCTGGGCCCGACGACTGCTATACCTTCGCAGTCATTTAATCCGAATGCCGCTTTATATTCTACTTCCCCATTTAATATATAAAACGATTCGACGTTACCTGTAAAGCATATCAATCCACAAGTAACAGATATTGAAATTTTAGGCAGTTGTGCTAAGGCACAATGAGTCATACCATAATAACAACTATGCTATCTCAAGCCATTTAGACAGAAGTGCCTTTGAACCCTCTGGCAATACGATAGTAAATCCGTTTTAACTGTTTTCTATCGTTTTGGATAACGCGATAATGAATTTCACCGGGCTGAACCAGCATTTGTTCCAGATTATCTCCCGGACGAATCTGTTCTATATGACGTGGTTTCATACCAATCTGAACAATCGGTCTGTTAGTCGGCGGCTGCGCCGGAAACCAGAAATTGTACATTGCACCGTTGTCTCCGAATAAATCCCGGGAACGAATATCAAGATTACGGTGGGCATGATTATAAAAATATAAACTGCTTGCAACAGACCATTTGCTCATACCCACGATAATTGGCTCCAGTCCTGCTTGTTGTCGAACCTCGTCAGCAATCAATTCAACCTCGCGAGTTGTTTCACGCCAGAAATAATGTTCAGTAAACCAGCTGTAAGGTACTCCAGGAATGCCCAGAACAACGTAATGCAGTGTAAAGGCATAGGCCAATAAACACGCAGCTATAGTCGGCTGCCATGCTCGTTGCAACCATTGAATGAATTTATCCGTACCTTCCGTTTGACCAATCATCCATGCGAGTGTAGGTAACACTCCCAGCCAGACAGGCCCTGTCCAGTGAAATTTCGGATGGTCGAACATACTAAATACCAAAAAAACCAGAAACGGAACGCCAGCGACAATTTGCACAAAAACGCGTTTTCTTTTATCCAGTTCCCTATCTTGCCGAACCTTATGATTATTTTCACCGTTACCTACCAACGCCAGTAACGCGGTAAAAAACCCAATTGGCGTCAGCAGAATCATGATATACAACAGTAAAAAGTGCACTGAGAACTGATTGTCATTCGCCACATGCCGAGTCGATTGGAACACAAAAGAAGCCCAATCATGCTGATGATTCCAAATCAAAACCGGTGAAAAAATCAATATTGCCAGAATAACCGACCAATAGGGTCGTGGATCCCTGAACCAGTGACGAGCCGCTTTGTCTGCCAGTACAAAAAACAGCGCTGCCAGCCCTAGTAAAGCAATTGTATACTTGGAAAGCAGCCCAAGACCGAGTGCAACCCCAACGCCCAACCAAGCCGAACGTTGACCGGCAACTAATGCACGTTCCATGAAATAAAGCATGGCCATCCAAGTTGCCGCTAACGGTACATCCGGTGTCATCAAAAAACCGGACAAAAAACCCAATGGCAACACCGAAAACAGTAGCAATGCGCGTAATGCCGTCGATTTATTATATAAATTATGCGCATAAGCATATAGAAACCCCATCGCAATCAGATTACAAACGAATGCCCCCGCACGCACGCCAGCCTCGTTGTCCCCCAATACTGCTGTACCCAGCCAAATTAACCATGCCACCATCGGTGGATGGTCATAAAAACTTAAATCCATATGCTGTGCGTATTGCCAGTAATACGCTTCATCTGGAATCAATTGTGCAAGCCCGAGATAAATCAATCGCAACAAGATGCAAAACAGAACCACTCCAACGGCAGCAACACGCCAACGCATATTGAGTGACGGCAATCGCTTCTCATCTGGAAATACATAAAAAGCCGAACCGAAATAATTAATCAATGCTGTTGCGGCGATAGCCGGAAAAATAGCGAGTGATGGTGGAACGTGCCAGATATAAACACACAACGCCAACACGCCACCACGCAACAAAAGTGCCAACGCACCAACTATCAAGTAACGTCCAAACCGATATAACTGCAACTGGTGTATGTCTTGCTGACGAAACGACCATGTAGCATTTAAGCCAAAATTGACACTCACAGCGACGAAGAAACTGACAAAATGCGCCAATGCCAGACCTGCGTCCCGACTAATCGCCCACTGGAATACAATTGCATCAACTATCATGCCCAGCAAACCAACTACCGCAAATCGGCCGGCCGTACCAACAGACACTGCACCGCCTGCTAACGCCATTAAACGTTGCAAGTAAACTAGCTGATGAGACAATGAAAGTTTTGAGGTGCCATGCGCCCGGTCACGAAAACAAATAGGAATTTCTTTAATACGCAGATTACCGTCATTCACCATCAAAATCTCAAGCAATATCTTGTAACCGTGCGCCTGTTCAGAAACAGTCGCTGCAAGTTCTCGTCTAAACGCAAAGAAACCTGAAGTCGCATCACTTACATCACAAAACGGGCGAGCCATCCAGCCACCGATACGAGACAACATACGTCTGTAAAATGGCCAATTATGAGTATCGCCACCATTGATATAACGACTGCCGATTACGACATCATATTCACCCCGCAGTAATGGTGTAACCAGCGCTTCCAGCTGTTCATGGGGATGACTTAGATCGGCGTCCATGACCACAATAACATTGCTGCGCGCGGCATCTGTCCCCGCCAAAATCGACGCTGTTAAATCAGGCTTTCCAGTTCTTTCAATTAGATGTACGTTGGTGCATTCTTGCCATGCACGTATCTTTTCCCGTGTACCGTCATCTGAACTGTCATCAACAAAAATGACCTCAAAGTTGTTGGATGGAATATCTAATTCAAAAATCCGGGATAACAGCAAATCAATATTATCTGATTCATTCAGTGTTGGCACTACGATCGTAAATTGTGTCATGCAGATTCACTGAATTAAGATTTATGATTTCTATATAAGAACATATTTATTTTTTTTGTTGTTTTTGATAACGCATTACAGCACGATTGTGATCCGATAGGTTAGTTGAAAAAACGGATTCACCGTTACCTTTTGCTACGAAATATAATGAATCAGTCTTTGCCGGTTTAACAGCTGCATGAATTGATGCAAGCCCAGGCATTGCAATCGGAGTAGGCGGCAAGCCGGTACGTGTATAAGTATTATATTCTTGATCAGTTCTCAGATCCTTTTTGCGTAAATTACCGTCAAATTTATCGCCTAAACCGTAAATTACTGTTGGATCCGTTTGCAAGGGCATCCCCATTCGCAAACGGTTAATAAAAACCCCAGCAATTTCTAACCGATCACTATCCAGGCCGGTTTCCTTTTCAACAATCGAGGCTAAAATCAAAGCTTCATAAGGTGATTCAAGCGGTAATGTTTCAATACGCTGCGCCCAGGCCTTTTGTACATGGTTTTGCATTGTCTGATAAGCACGCTGCAGAATTTCTACATCGGTGCTATTTTTTATGAAGTAATAAGTATCAGGGAAGAAAACACCCTCTGCAGATAATTCCGATACACCGACAAGCCGTAATATTTCCCTTTCACTCATCCCGGTGGTAGTTTTTCGTATATCCGGGTGACTATACAGTGCATCTCTAAATTGCGAAAAAGTCCACCCCTCAACAAATCTAACCTCATTCTGCCGGACATCTCCCTTAACCAAGTAATCCAACAATGCAATTTGCGAGATATTCTCGGTCAAGCGGTAGTCTCCCGCTTTAAGAACAGATTCTTTGCTAAGCAAATATGATAACAGGACAAACGACCACGTATCAGGAAGCACATTGTCATTTGCCAATTGGCGTGTAATTTGTTTTACATTACTACCTGACTCAACTGAAAATTCATAGGGAATAACTGGAAGTACTATTTTAAGATGGTAGTAATGATAGAACCATCCTGCAACAAGAGCCGCTATAAAAAGAAAACCCAGTAAAAGAATGAAAAGGCGTTTTAGCGTCTGCATGCGCCGTCAAATTTAATTTGACATTTTACGAAACACTAGTGTTCCATTTGTACCACCAAATCCGAAAGAATTTGACAATGCGACATTGATATCCATATCACGCGCGTCGTTAGGAACATAATCAAGATCACATTGAGGATCCTGATTATTTAAATTAATCGTAGGCGGCGAAATCTGGTGATGAACAGCCAGAGCAGAGAAAATAGCTTCGACACCGCCTGCGGCACCCAGTAAATGGCCTGTCATAGACTTGGTAGAATTTACTGCCAAATTTTTAGCATGATCACCAAAACAACGCTTTATTGCAACTGTCTCTGCTATATCCCCTAGCGGTGTCGACGTTCCATGTGCGTTCACATAGTCTACTTTGATCGGATCAATTTCAGCATTCTTAAGTGCGTTCACCATACACCGCGCCGCACCTTCTCCATCCTCGCTGGGAGCGGTCATATGGTAGGCATCCGCGCTCATGCCGAAACCCGCAAGCTCGGCGTAAATTGTTGCTCCCCTACGCTTAGCATGTTCCATTTCTTCCAATACCAATACACCGGCACCTTCACCAAGTACGAAACCGTCACGCGCCAAATCCCATGGACGACTTGCCGATATTGGATCACTATTGCTCACTGACAGCGCTTTTGCTGACGAAAAACCACCAATTGCCAGTGGCGTAACACATGATTCAGCACCGCCACAAATCATGACATCAGCATCATCGTATTCAATCATACGTGCGGAATGGCCAATACTGTGTGTTGCCGTTGTACAAGCTGTCACAATAGAGATATTGGGCCCTTTATAACCATATTTTATGGATAAATTACCCGAAATCATGTTAATAATTGTACTGGGTATAAAAAAAGGTGAAATTTTCTTTGGTCCGCCTTGATGGTAAGCAGCGTTGGTATTCTCAATCATAGGCAAACCACCAATACCCGATCCGATATTGACGCCTATACGCTCAGCATCAAAATTAGAGACATCGTCTACACCAGCATCCTGTATCGACTGTATCGCGGCTGCTATGCCGTAATGGATAAACACATCCATACGACGCGCTTCTTTTGCAGGAATATATTCGCTGACATCAAAACCATCGACTTCTCCCGCAATCTGAGAGGAAAAAGCTGAGGCATCAAATCGCGTAATTCGGGAAATACCGGATCGTCCTGCCACAATATTTTTCCACGCTTCTGAAATAGTGTTGCCAACGGGTGAAATAATTCCTAACCCGGTTACAACCACCCTGCGTTTGAACAAAATAACTCCGTTAAATTAACTGAACAAATTAGCTACTTGCGTTTTCACTGACATAGTCAATCGCTTCCTGGACGGTATTGATCTTTTCAGCCTGCTCGTCCGGAATTTCGCATTCAAATTCTTCCTCAAGCGCCATCACAAGTTCCACTGTATCCAGAGAATCTGCACCCAAATCGTTCACAAATGATGATTCGTTCTTAACTTCCTCTTCTTTTACACCAAGTTGCTCAGCTACGATTTTTTTAATGCGCTGCTCTATGTTTTCCATTTAAATGCTTCCTTCTAAGGTAAGAAAAAGATTTCGGTATATTAACAAATTTTAAAATGCAGCAAAACTTTAAAATACTGCAAAACAAGAATAGAGTGGATGGTACAGATGATTTCTATCAGAAAGCGAACGTAGATTTAGATAAGGGCCGAACACAATCGTTGTGATCGTAATCCCTGCTCTCATCAGTCCATATACATACCACCATTTACGTGCAATGTCGTACCCGTAATATAACCGGCTGAAGCTGAAGCAAGAAATGCCACTGCTGCGGCAATTTCATCCGCCTGACCAAGCCTGCCTAGGGGTACATGCTGAATCAAGGCCCTTTGTTGCGCTTCGCTAAGCGCTCGGGTCATATCGGTATCGATAAAACCCGGCGCAATACAATTGACCGTAATATTACGGCTACCTACTTCTCGCGCCAACGATTTACTGAAACCGAACAAACCCGCTTTTGCGGCTGCGTAATTTGCTTGTCCTATATTCCCGATTGCACCTACTACGGAAGATACATTGATAACACGCCCATAACGGGCTTTCATCATTGAACGCAAAACTATCCGGCAGAGTCGGAAAGCCGACTTCAGGTTTGTTTCCAAGATGCTATCCCACTCTTCATCCTTCATACGCACCAGAAGATTATCGCGTGTAATGCCAGCATTATTGACCAGAATCTCAATTTCACCAAATTTCTCGCGAATGACTTCCATGGCCCCGGTAATTTCATCCGGATTATTAACATCCAATATAACCCCCATACCCCTAACACCAGCACTTCTCATGTACTGATCGATAGCTTCTGCCCCGTTCTGTGTAGTTGCAGTGCCAATTACTACCGCGTTCTGCTCTCCTAATTTCAGCGCTATTGCCTTTCCTATACCACGACTGGCACCGGTTATTAATGCGATCCTATTTTCCAAATCATATCTCCACATACATAACGTGACTCGCTTTCCTTGAATCTTGGTTATATTTTGTCACTTAAGTGTTTCCAACGCTTGCTTAATCGTGTCACCACTTGGAAATGACAAATGTTGCAAATTGCGATCAATACGCTTATTCAAACCGATCAACACGTTACCCGGACCACATTCTGCAATATGTGTAACACCCTCTGTTGCAAATTTTTTTACCGTGTCTACCCAGCGAACCGGACTATACAATTGCTGCGTTAATACTTTTTTAATACTATCAACATCATTTTGAATTTGAACGTCAACATTATGTATAATTGGAATAGTGGGTAATTGCAGTGTCGTCTGTGCGAGCTGTTGCTGCATTTGATCAGCAGCGGGTTTCATAAGCCGACAATGTGAGGGAATACTCATAGGCAACATCACGGCTCGTTTAGCTCCCTTTTCTTTGGCTAAATCGATACCTTTTAAAACTGCATTTTTATGCCCTGCAATAACAATTTGTCCAGGCGAATTGTAATTGGCCGGCTCCAGAGATTCTTGATTGTTAATCGCCGCTATTTCCTCACAAATGGACTCAACCATCTGATCCTCTAGCCCCAGTATAGCCGCCATACCACCAACACCGTCCGGCACCGCATCTTGCATGATTTGTGCACGAAAGCGTACCAACCTAAGCGCATTAGCCAAACTCAGCGCTCCTGAAACAACCAATGCTGTATATTCGCCTAAACTGTGACCCGCAAGAAATTTTGGCTGACCACCACCCAATTCCTCCCAAGCCCTATATACAGCCACCCCACTCATCAACATTAATGGCTGTGTATTAATCGTTAAATTTAATTCTTCGGCCGGACCATCATTAACTAGCGCCCAAAAATCCTGCCCGAGTACATCCGATGCTTCAGCAAAAGCCTCTCGTATAATCGGCAAAGCTTCATAACGTTTTATCATACCAACCGACTGCGACCCCTGACCAGGAAAAACAAAAGCTAATGTCATAAATTACCAGCGCAGCAAAACTGCTCCCCATGTAAATCCACCGCCGACACCTTCCAACAAAACAAGTTGATCTTTACAAATACGGCCATCCTTAACGGCAATATCCAAAGCCAGTGGTATTGAAGCAGCCGAGGTATTGCCATGCTTGTCAACGGTAACAACTACCTTATCCAAAGGAATACCCAATTTCTGGGCTGTTGAACGAATGATGCGGACGTTAGCCTGATGCGGAATTAACCAATCGATATCGGAAGGCTGCAATTTATTTTCTTCCGTGGCCTCGCGCACCACGTCTTCAAGTACTTTAACCGCAAATTTAAATACCGCGCCACCATCCATATTGATGTACGGACTTCCCTGGATAGCACCATCACCAATACTGCCAGATACTGACAGCACGTCTTTATACCTGCCACTGGCATGCAAGTGACTGGATAAAATACCAGGCGCCTCGCTTTGAGAAAGCACCACGGCACCCGCACCATCACCAAATAACACACAAGTATTGCGGTCATTCCAATCAAGTATTTTAGAGTATATCTCGCTGCCAACAACCAACGCATTTCTGCATTTACCAGAGCTGACAAACTTGTCCGCAGTAGCCAGCGCATAAACAAAACCACTGCAGACCGCCTGTACATCGAATGCTGGGCAATTATCCACTCCCAGCTTGTCTTGTAAAATACACGCCGTACTCGGAAAAGTCATATCAGGCGTAGTAGTCGCGACAATAATTAAATCAAGATCCTTGCTGGTAATATTTGCCGCTTTAATGGCCTCTTGACTTGCAAACAGAGCAAGATCGCTTGCTTTTTGGTCGGTGTTTGCTATGTGACGCTGCGTTATGCCTGTCCTTGATCGTATCCACTCATCACTTGTCTCCACCATTTTTTCCAAGTCATGATTGGTCAAAATCTTTTCAGGCAAATAGCTTCCGGTACCAGTGATTCGCGAATACATGTTATACAGTTTTTAGAAATTAAAAATCTATCAGGACGATTTTGAAAGCTCAGATACCCGTTCACTGATATGCCGCAACATACCACCTCTAACTTCATCAGCCGCACGTGCAATTGCTGCGCCGAATGCCATAGTATCCGCAGATCCATGGCTTTTTATCACAATCCCCCTTAACCCCAGAAAGCTCGCACCATTATATCGACGATGGTCTACACGCTGTTTAAAGGCATTGATTATTGGCATAGCAAAAGCACCAGCAACTTTAGTCAATAGATTGCGTTTAAATTCCTCACGTAAATAAGTTGCCAGCATTTGCGCTAATCCCTCAGATGTTTTCAGCGTAACATTCCCGACAAAACCGTCACAAACAACAACATCTGTAGTTCCTTTGTATATATCATCGCCCTCTACATTACCATAAAAATTAAGTCCGCTATTGCGAAGCAGGTCTGCCGCCTGTTTTACAACGTCGTTACCCTTAATCTCTTCCTCGCCGATGTTCAAGAGTCCGATACTCGGTGCAGCCTTATTTTCAACTGACGAGACCAATGATGCACCCATCACACCAAACTGCAACAAGTGCTCAGCTGTACAATTAACATTAGCCCCCAGATCGAGCATATAAGTATGTCCCGTAATAGTCGGTAAAATTACCGCCAATGCCGGACGATCAATTCCAGGAATAGTTTTTAGAACAAAACGCGAGGTAGCAAGCAAAGCACCTGTATTGCCCGCACTGATACACGCTTGCGCTTCTCCTGTTTTAACAAGATTCACCGCAACACGCATTGATGAATCTTTTTTATTACGCAATGCCAGAGCCGGAGACTCATCCATACCGACAACTTCACTGGCTGGATGTATACGGATTCGCGTAAGTGATGTGAAGTTTTTTGCCTCTAACTCCGCCTTTATCGCATCCGGGATACCAACCAAAATAATTGTAGCTTCTGGGTCTCGGCTGAGATACTCAATTGCGGAAGGTACTGTCACATGAGGACCATGATCGCCACCCATGCAATCTATCGCTACCGTGATTTCCAATTCTGAAGCCTTTCTGGCAAATTGTTAATGAACACTTAAAATCTAGAGAAACACAAAACATAATCCCAATCCTTTACTCGAAGGAACGAATTAATCAATCTTCAGATTTAGTGCTAACTACCTTTTTGCCGCGATAATATCCATTGGGGCTGATATGATGACGCAAATGCACTTCGCCAGTGCTTGGCTCTATTGCTAATGGGGGGTTTTTCAATGCATCATGCGATCGATGCATCCCTCTTTTAGAGGGAGATTTTTTATTTTGCTGAACAGCCATTCACTATAACTCCTAATTAAAACACTATGTCTTTTTGATTTTTTTCAAAGCTGAAAACGGATTCGGATTCCCAGGTTTCACATGCTCCGTCGCCTTGTACTTGTACTGATCGGCATCAAAAATGTCACATTCACCTTCCCTGTGCCGAGACGATATTGACAAGCTCAGTATAATTTCATCCTCGATCAAATCTTGCACATCCATATCAACAGCAGCCAATAATACATCAACAGATTCATCTTCATCTGCATGTGTCAACTCGTTTTCAGTTTCGACTAACAACAGGGAAGTTTGTATACTCAGGGTATGTGGCAAACAACCTAAACATCGCTGACAACACAACTGTATTTCACCTTCAATGCGAATTTGCAGATAAGGCCTGCCACTCCGATCAATCACACCATTGATTTGATATTCAATTTCCCCTTTACTTTCATAAAGAAAAACTTGCAAACGCGACAAATCAGTAACCCATATTTTAGCACGATGCTTCCTTGCTTTGCGCACAAAATCAAGGGCATCGATTACAAATCGCACAGACATAAGGGGCGCATGTTATATTTTTTATCTTTCAGTGTCAAAAAATGCAAAAATTCACTTTGAAAACTCAAAAAAAAACATCCAAAATTGTTCTGGGTTCCAGCTCCATTTATCGCCAGGAACTACTCAAACGACTGCAAGTGCCATTTGAAACACTCAGTCCTGAAATTGACGAATCGGTATTACCTAACGAAACACCTGCAGAAGCCGCAAAACGCTTAGCCGAGACTAAGGCGCGCAATGTCGCAAAACATTACACTCAAGCACTGATTATTGGTTCAGACCAAGTAGCTGTTCTCAACAGCACACAACTTGGAAAGCCACTAAATTATGCCAATGCAGTCAAACAATTACAATTGATACGCGGGAATGAGGTTACCTTTTTTACGGCTTTATGTTTATTGAACAGCGACACTAACCAAATGCAATCTAAAGTCGTACCCTATCACGTTAAATTCAGGCAGATAAGCGATCAACAAATTAGAAATTACTTGAGTAGAGAACAACCTTACCACTGTGCCGGCAGCGCTAAGTCGGAAGGTTTGGGAATAGCACTCATCGAACGCATGTCAGGCGATGATCCTAATGCATTAATTGGCTTACCGCTAATTACTTTAATTACTATGCTTGCCAATGAAGGCATTGAAATTATTTGAAATGCAATTTTTCAGGCAATCCAATAAACCTAGGTTACTTTCAAAGATAAGACAACTAATTACTGGAAAAAGCCTTAAAAAAACATTTTTTGTTCAACTTTAAAAATCATTTTGTCTGATATTCTTTGATCAACAAGCGTATCAGATGAGTTCATTTTTGGTATAACGGGTTTAACGCCTCGAATAAAAATGATTTGTCTCAAAATTTATAGATTTTAGTCGGAGTAATGCTGCAAGTGTATAAGCATAAATTCAAAATTGAACAATTGCTGAACGCTAAAATAATTCACAGTGCTCTAATAACAGAGATAACTGAGAACACACCCTGGCTTTTGCAGGAATTTCCCGTCAATACCTATATCAAACTTTTTGATGCTTCTGAATCGTTACATGGATATCGTTTTATTCCTAATGATGCAGCATTACTTTGCCAACAAATAGTAGCAAAATTTGGCAGGCATCATCTGGATTTATACCATAGATTGGTTCTCGTTTCTCTCATTTGCAGCTATGAGAATAGAATCAGTCAACGGAACATTCCCGAATCAATACAAATATTAATGCCCGATGAGTTTAATCGCATCATAAATGGTATTCGGAAAAACCGCGAAGGCTTCTACTTCCATGAAAACGATTTATTTGCAAAAGATTTTGGCATCTGCCGATTGAAGCTGATTCCTTGTGGTTCAGAGCTTATTGATCTTCAATCAGGCATTCCAAGGCACGTCCTTTTTCAAGGCGGTATTTCACAGTTTACAAATGCAGTCCATTTCTTCATCACTAAAGCGAAAGGATTTAAACCGTATTATGAAAGTCACTGGGACAGACGGTTAATTAAATTTTTCTCAAGAAATGAATATGACGCCTGCTACGCCAGAATTGCCGATCTACTCAGAAAAAATCCCCAAGTACTGGGCATGTTTAGTTCAAGCTGGTGGTTTGACCCTCAGTTAGAGACAATTTCACCTGAATTATCTTTTTTACGTACTGTACCGGAAGAAAACGGTGCAAAATTATTTCTTGTCGGATCCAATGAAAATGCCATTTCTGATGCCATTAAATTTTCAAGCGAGAGAAAAAAACTGTACGATTCAGGACAGTATTTTCCTCACGTCTATATGCTGGTTTGGCAAAGAAATGACATGCTTGAATGGTCCATGCGTCTTAAAACCGGAACATAATCTTTTAATTACAATGAAATTTGTCACTTATACCAACTTCTCTGAGCTACCTCCTCATTACGATTCTCTATTCGAGCGGCAAAAGCATGTGAGCCTGTACCTCACCAAGTATTGGTTTGAAAACTTAATAAACACATGCTTCACCCCAGATGACAAATATCGAATTTTTGCTATTGAGGATGACAATAGCTCCCAGGTACTGCTAATGCTAGTCGCACGTGAACCTGCCAGTCAGAATGGTTCTGTGTATTCTAAATGGAATTTAAAAAATGGCTCTTTGGCAAGCTTAACTAATTTTCAAAGTGGCTTCTACGCCCCAATAGTCGCCGATTTAAGTCAAACCGATCTTGTTGCAGCATGCCAGTGCCTGGCACACGGCATCGCGACCGAATCAAAATCTTATTATTTTATTGACTTAAATCTGATGGATCCTCAATCACAGTTATATCAAGTACTTTTAGATGCGTTTAAGACAGAAGGCTTCTTACCTCACCCATATCTCTATAAAGCAAACTGGTATGAAGATTTAAACTCGCCTGCTTTTTCTGACTACTTGTCCGGCCGTAGTAAATCATCTCAAAATGCGCTTAAAAATTTTCAGCGTAAACTCAGAAAGTTTACTAAAGAAAATAACATGAGCGTTAAGATAATGACGGGAGATGATAACCTTTCAGAAATTTTGAACGCCTACCATGCCATATATCAAATGAGCTGGAAGGAAAATGATTTTTATCCAAATTTTGCAGAGGGCTTACTTGTTGCGTGTGCACGCCAGAAAAGCTTACGCTTTTGTCTTGTCAGCGTCGAGAACAAACCCGTTGCCTTTGAATTTGTTGCCGTATGCGGATCTAAGGCTACTATGATTCGAACAGCATACATTGAAGCGTATAAAAAACTCTCGGTCGGCTCAATTGCTATACTCACGACAGTTGAGCACTTAATTAATATTGATCAGGTAAAAAGTATAGATTTCGGTGTTGACGATGACGCGTACAAAAAAATATGGGTCCAAAATAGACGGGAACGCTGGGGATTAACATTCATCAGACCAAACGGCCTGGCTGGGTATTGGGTTCTAATGAAACTTAATTTACGCAAACTGGATCACCGACTGCGTCGTATAGCCAAGACGATTATCGGAAATAAATCGTCACATTGATACTATGAGCACATTCACTCAAAAACTGCTAAATGCTGGCTTAAATGTTGTAAAGCCTGAAATTCTTGATGTACTCCCCCATGACACTACTGCATTTACCCAAGGACTGGCATTCACTCAAGACATGTTATACGAAAGTACGGGGACAAATGACGCATCAAGCATACGCCGCTTAGACCCCAGCACGGGAAAAATTGACGTGCTCAAAGCGTTAATCGGTCACTGGGGAGAAGGCATAGCAATACATGGAAACCACATGGTACAGCTCACCTGGCAATCCTGCACAGCCTTTGTTTATGACATTACGAATTTTTCCATAGTGAATAAATGGTCGTATACTGGTGAAGGATGGGGACTTGCCGCGACGAACGATGGCTACGTAATGACTAATGGGAGCAAAGCGCTACAATTCCGCAACCGGAATTTTGAGCTGGTTAAAACAGTAACTGCCAGACGCAAGGGACTGCCATTACGCTGGCTTAATGACCTTGAATACGTTCACGGGCGTTTGTTGATTCACCGGCATGGGGATCGTTATCTTTATGAAATTGATCCCGATTCAGGAAGCATTCTACGACTTATTGACGGCACGGCGCTTATACAACAAGCTAAGCCGGCAGGTGATGATAACGTGTTTAACGGCATTGCTTATGATAAATTAACTGACACGTTTTTCCTGACGGGAAAGCGCTGGCCTTTGCTTTTCAAAGTTCGGATACCATTTTGAATAAATGACTGACTCGATCTGGCGGTCATAACATATTGTCAATTAAGTGGCATTAGCTTTCTAAGACGATTTAACTCAAGTATTAAAGCATTCGGAGCATTCGGTTTATCGATCGCAGTCTCTATCGCAATCAGATGCTTCACTGGAGGAAAAGGGCAATAATATACTGCTGTTTATTCAACCCTATAATATCGGTAATCATTATTATATTTAATGTTGCTACAGTATCACTTAATTGTAGACACAACGGCAAAAAGTTATAACAATCTAAGAATCAATTAACCGTGTGTATTAATAATTTTTCGTCATCCTGCTTAAATCAAACGGGGCAGCATTACGGAGGTAATGTTTGAGAGATTTATTTGTTTTTCTTATTGTTTTTGGAGCCTTACCTTTTGTTTTCAAAAGACCGCACTGGGGGATTTATCTCTGGTCATGGATCGGTTATATGAATCCACATAGGTTAGCCTGGGGTTTCGCAACCCACTTTCCTTTTGCCCAAATTATCGCCATTGTCACACTCATTTCTTTTATTGTTTCTTCAAAAAAACTCACCTTCTTCTGGTCCCCCACTATGGGTTGGATCATCGTTTTTAATATCTGGATGCTCATATCGACCATTTTTGCAATGTACCCGGATGATGCATGGGAACAATGGCTTAAGATTATTAAAATTCAGTTTGTAGTTTTCTTAACCTTGTTCGCATTACTTGATCGGGAAAAGATACACGCTCTTATATGGGTTATCGTCATTTCAATCGGATTTTACGGTTTTAAAGGTGGAATTTTTACGCTAACGACTGGCGGTGGGGAATCACACGTACTCGGCCCAAGTGGCGGGTTCATTGCCGGAAATACTGAAATCGGCTTGGCTCTAGTAATGATCCTGCCCTTAGTTTGGTATTTATATTTGCACACAACAAACAAATGGTTGCGATATGGCCTGGCACTGTCGATGTTTCTTATAGCAATTGGAATCTTAGGTACACGTTCACGTGGTGCTTTCTTAGCCATTTCAGCCGTTTCAGTTTTTTTGTGGTTAAAAAGTTCACGAAAAGGAGTCATTTTTATCGCGCTGTTAATGTTGTCGCCATTTTTTTATATGATCATGCCCCAATCCTGGCATGACCGAATGTCTACTATCCAATCCTACGAACAAGACGGTTCTGCGATGTCACGACTAAAAGCCTGGGAGTTTAGTTATACTATGGCTTTGGACCGTCCTTTTACAGGCGGCGGTTTTGAAAGTCATACGGTAGAAAATTACCAACGCTATGTACCGCACCAAATTGAACAAGGTGTAGCAACATTCCATGATTATCACAGCATTTATTTTGAAATCCTTGCCGAGCATGGTTTTGTTGGGTTGTTTCTTTTTCTTGTACTGTTTATTTCGTATTGGCGCACAGCAAATAAAATTATTAAAATCAGTAAGTCTACCGACCAAAATAAATGGGCACTTGATCTCGCAGCAATGCTACAAGTTTCATTTATCGGCTATGTTGTCGGCGGTGCATTTTTAGGCTTAGCCTATTTTGATCTTTTCTATCATTACCTAGCCATATTAATCATGACACTGAAAATCCTAGAAGATAAAATGAATACGCCCATAGCGGCAGAAACCGAGGCAAATGGAGCATAAACCTGCTGTTTTACCAGCAATAGATATATTTAGAAGAAATTATTCGGCTCAAAATTTTGCCATGACAAAATTTATAATTGTCACTCACACTCATTTTTAATCAACTTATAACTTCCGGCTTATGTGTGGAATATACGGTGGTATCGCTTCACGTGCAGATACAAAACTCGATGCTGCGTTGCTGAATCGAATGGGGCAGGTCACAGCCCACCGCGGCCCAGATGATGAAGGTCTTTTTGTATCCAACCACGTTGCTATTGGTATGCGCCGCCTGTCGATTATTGATTTATCCGGAGGACATCAGCCGTTATTCAATGAAGATAAAAGTATTGTAGTTGTTTGTAATGGTGAAATTTATAATTTCAGATCTCTCCGAGAACACCTCATTAGCCTCGGACATCAGTTTTCCACGCATTCGGATTCGGAAGTTATTGTTCACCTTTACGAACAATATGGCGAAGCATTTTTGCAGCACCTAAATGGCATGTATGCCTTAGCACTATGGGATGCAAACAAAGAATTACTCATCGTTGCACGTGACAGACTTGGCATTAAACCTGTCTATTATCATCTGAACGACAACACCCTATTGTTCGCAACGGAAGCAAAGGCGCTTTTTCAGTTTCAGGGGTTAGCACCGACATTGAACAAGACTGCAGCGGCTTTGTATCTACAATTAGGCTATGTTCCGGCACCCTATTCAATTTTTGAAGGCATACAAAAATTGCCGGTTGCTTCATATATTAAAGCAGGACAGGGCACTTTCTCTATAGAGCGGTACTGGAAGCCGGATTATGAACAACGCTCTTATACTGCCAGCGAGTGGAAACTGGCAATACGAGAGCAATTAGAACAATCTGTTGCCTCACAAATGGTCAGTGATGTCCCCATAGGTGCATTTTTGTCCGGTGGGATCGATTCCAGCCTTGTTGTCGGTCTGATGGCAAAGCACACTTCTAATCCAGTCAGAACATATGCCATCGGCTTTGACATGCAGGGTCCGGCACAAATCTACAATGAGCTGCCTTATGCCAAACAAGTCTCTGACTTGTTTGGCACAGATCACCATGAGATCATTGTGAAACCCGATATTATTCACTTACTGCCCAAATTATTGTGGCACATGGATGAACCTATCGCAGATACTGCATTTATTACGACCTATCTGGTTTCTGAATTCGCCAGAAAAGATGTCACAGTCATTCTCAGTGGGGTCGGTGGTGATGAATTGTTTGGCGGATACCGGCGATATCAGGGCGAGTATTACAACCAATACTACCAAAAAATTCCATCATGGATTCGAAAGCATGTCGTACAACCGCTGGCACATCTCCTACCCAGCGACCGCCACTCAAAATGGCTTAATTACAGCCGTCTGGCAAAAACTTTTCTATTGACAGCAGAAATGCCTTTTGAAAAGCGATATTTGTCTTATATTGAAGCAACAAACGAACAACTACGAAACCAACTCTTAAACGATACAATCGACTGGAAAGCGCATAATGTCATACTCGATGCATTTCAAACCTGCGAAAATATTCCAGCGTTACACCGATTGTTTGAAGTTGACCGTTTAACGCAACTACCGGACGATTTGTTGATGCTGACAGATAAAATGACAATGGCAACCTCACTGGAATGCCGTGTGCCATTATTGGATCATGAATTAGTTGAACTGGCGTGCAGCATGCCGCCCGAACTTAAAATTAAAGGTGGTGAGCTTAAATACATTTTGAAATCATGCCTGTCTGATTTGTTGCCTCAGGAAATTCTTTATCGCAAGAAACGCGGTTTTGGTGCGCCTATGGGCGCATGGATAAAAAAGGAACTGCTGCCACTTTTACAAACATTATTAAGCCCCGAAGTCATCAGTGCGCGCGGCGTTTTTAATCCGGCTGTCGTGCAAACGATGATAAATGAGCACCGCGACAATAAACATGACCACACTGACATTCTCATTGGTCTGCTAAATTTTGAGATCTGGTCGAGACTCATGCTTGATCAAACGCCGCCAGAGATTTTAGAAAACGAATTAAAACAATTGATTCAATGAAAATTTTATATATTTGCCATCGTTTTCCATATCCACCGAAACGCGGCGGCAAAATCCGCCCGTTCAATATGATTAAATACTTGTCTGAGCAGGGGCATCAAGTGTGGGTTGCTTCACTGGCCAGATCGCAACAGGAATTTGACGAGTGCGCAGGGATTACTGCTTATTGTCATCGATACACAATCGGTCTGGTCAATGACGCTATACAATGGGCACGTATGATTATGTACCTGTTGACACCAACACCGTCTTCATTAGCGTTTTTCTATAGTAAATCGCTAAAAAAACAAATTGATGACTGGATTAAAGAAGAAAATTTCGATTTCATTTTTGTGCATTGCTCTTCAGTCGCTCAATATGTTGATCATGTGGAACATATTCCTAAAATACTGGACTATGGTGATATGGACTCACAAAAATGGCTAACCTACAGGAGCTTTAAACCGTTTCCGTTTAGCTGGGGATACTGGCTGGAAGGCATAAAAATGCAATTTTCCGAGAAAAATCTAGCACGGAAGTTTGATTTGGCAACCTGCACAACTAAAGCAGAACTTGCAACACTCGACAGCTATGGCACCACCATAAAAACCGACTGGTTCCCCAATGGGGTTGATACCGATTTTTTTCAACCGGATAACACTGCTTACGAACCCCACAGTATCTCTTTTATTGGCCGTATGGATTACTTTCCGAATCAGCAATGCATGCTTGAATTCTGCCACGAAACCTGGCCGTTGATACAAGAAAAAATACCGGACGCTAAGCTCTACATTGTTGGCGCAGATCCATCCAAACAAATCAGAGCTTTGGAAAATATTAATGGTGTTATTGTCACCGGCAGCGTTAAAGATGTTCGTCCTTTCATTTTAAAAACCGCAGCAATGGTTGCACCGCTGAAAATTGCACGTGGCACACAGAACAAAATTCTTGAAGCAATGGCAATGGGGGTCCCTGTCGTTTCAAGTTCTCTTGCCGCGGGCGGCATCGACGCCATACCCGGCGAGCATTTTCTAACAGCGGACAGCCCATCAGAATATGCGTCTAAGCTAATCAATCTTATGGAATCAGAGCCGTTTAGAACAAAATACGCCGTGGCAGGCCGAGAACGTATGTTGTCACATCATGCCTGGCACAAGAGTATGGAAAAGATGGAGTCGCTCATCCAGGATTGCGTGAAAAAAGACAACTAAATATTACCCGTATACAGATTAATGATTAAAAAATATTTCTGCAATTTGCAGGTTCAGCATAATGAGGAGTTGGAATGAATATTAGTGTATTTGGCTTGGGTTATGTAGGCGCTGTATCTTTGGCATGTCTTGCAAAAGAAGGGCATCAAGTAATCGGTGTAGATATCGATAGCACCAAACTAGCACTTCTGGAATCAGGGAAATCACCGGTAATTGAAGCAGGTATGCCGGAACTGGTCCAGGAAGTTGTCGAATCAGGACGGGTAAAACTAACTGCTTCCACCCAAGAGGCCATTGCACAAACAAACCTGTCATTCGTTTGTGTAGGCACCCCTTCGCAATCGAACGGTAATCAGGATCAAACCGCCGTATTAAGATTGACGGAACAATTGGGCGAGGCACTTAAATCAAAGAACGATCGCCACACGATCGTTTTCAGATCAACACTTATCCCCGGAACCGTAATTAATACTCTGATACCCATATTGGAAAAATACTCCGGCAAAGCAAATGGCATTGATTTTGACGTGTGCTTCCAGCCTGAGTTCTTACGTGAAGGCACATCGATCAAAGATTATTACAAACCGCCTTTTACAGTAGCCGGACTCTCATCTGACAAGCCCAAAGCAATCTTTGAACAGCTGTTTTCAGGTTTGCCCGCAGAAATCATTTACACAGATATTGCCACCGCTGAAACAATGAAGTATTTCTGCAATATTTTTCATGCACTGAAAATTACTTTCGCCAACGAAGTCGCGCGCTTGTGCGAATCGGTGCAGGTCGATCCACACGCCGTTATGGATCTGATATGCAAAGACAAACAGCTCAACATCTCCAGTGCTTATATGAAGCCGGGATTTTCTTTTGGTGGCAGTTGTCTACCCAAAGATTTAAGAGCTATCAACTATATTGCAAAACAAAATGATGTTGACATACCTATGCTCAAAGCAGTTCTGGCTTCAAATCGCGTTCATTTAGATCTTGCCTTACAAAAAATAGTGCAATCAGGATTGAAAAAAATAGGCTTTATCGGACTTAGCTTTAAAACAGGAACTGATGATTTACGCGAGAGTCCATTAGTGGATTTAGCTGAAAAATTAATTGGCAAAGGATATGCGCTCAAAATTTACGATCCAGAAGTCAATATTTCGAAACTGATCGGCGCGAATAAAAATTTTATCGAAACCAGTATCCCGCATATCGGCTCATTAATGACAACGGATTATGAAAATCTGTTGCAGACAAGTGAGATCGTTGTTGTTGGTATCTCAGACTCAAATTTAATTTCTACATTAATTAAAACTTCACGGAATGAACAAGTTATTCTAGACTTAGTCAATATAAAAGAAAGAGATCAAATCAATGCGAAATACATAGGAATATGTTGGCAATGACGAAAAAATATTATCCGCAATTAGGCGTGATTGCACTCATCATAACCGTAAGTTGCGCCTACCTCATTTCCTTGGCTACGCCTATAGAAAATGCAACACGGGTACGTAACGCCTTAGTGCATCAACCTGGTCAACTTGGTGATTTTACTTGGGGACCATCTTCATTTCCGGATGATTTCAGAGTAGAGGTACAGACCCCTCCCCAATATTTTCAACAATTTGTAAATTCCTTGCCGATCAACCCAGATATGCCGGAAATGGATAAATTTCTACTTGCAGCTGAAGCAATACTGGATCGCGAACGCCACGGCGGGCCAATACAATCCAATACCGTTGATACCCTTAAAAAAATGCAAACGGAGGGAATTGGATGGTGCTCCGACTATACCCAAGTATTTAATGGTATCGCACATGCTTTAAACATACCTGTTCGGGAATGGGGAATGTCCTTTAATTTCTATAATGGAAACGGTCATGCCTTTAACGAAATCTATGACAGTAAATTGGGAAAATGGATCTTTATTGACACTTTTAATGCATTTTATGTCACAGACCAAAATAATGAACCTTTATCCGTTTTAGAATTTCATCAGTTCCTGAACAGTTCGCCAGATCAACTGATCATTCAGAAAATAGATAAAGACCGGTTCGGTTTCAAGGACGCAGCAACCGCAATCGACTACTATCAGCGCGGTATGCCGCAATTATTTATGATTTGGGCAAACGATGTGTTCAGTTACGATGCCCACCCACTCATTCAGTTAACAGGTTCATTATCAAGAATGGCAGAGCAGATTACAGGAATTCTACTTGGCATTAATCAAGAAATACGGCTGTACCCGGATCCTAGCAGCACACAACAACAAAAAGAATTATTATCGCTCAAACAGCAAGTAATATTCATTATTGTGTTAAATACTGTATTGGGTATACTTTTTCTACTACTTCTTTTTCGCAAACCAAAACACCGTAATTCCCATGGATAAAGACATCAAGGTACTGCATGTACTTGATCATTCTTTGCCGCTGCATAGCGGCTATACGTTCCGGACACGTTCTATTTTATCTATTCAACATCAAATGGGCATACAAACGGCATTGGTTACCAGTTGCAAACACGCCCAAAACAGTCAGAATAAATCAGCTATCGAACACGTTGATGGCTTATCTTTTTATCGCACCTACCCGACAATTCTCAGTAAGCTACCCATACTCAATCAACTCGATGTTGTGCTGACGTTAGCCAAACGAATAGCGTCAATTATCCCCGCCGAAAAACCTGATATTATTCATGTCCATTCACCATGCTTAAATGGTTTGGCTGCCCTATTTGTCGGAAAACAAAATCGGATTCCCGTCCTCTATGAAATGCGCGCTTCATGGGAAGACGCGGCAGTCAGTCACGGTGCATGCCAAGAAAATGATTTGCGTTACAAAATTTCCAGATTCCTCGAAACCTACGTCCTTAAACGCGCAAACCATATTACAACCATCTGCGAGGGGTTAAAAAATGATATTCGGATTCGCGGTATTTCTGCCACAAAAATCACCGTCATACCTAATGCGGTCAATACAGATCAATTCCAGCCCGTTCAGGAAAAAGATAAAACCTTAAACGCTCAATTAAATCTACACGAAAAAAGAATTCTGGGGTTTATTGGTTCGTTTTATGAATACGAAGGGTTAGAGTTACTGGTCAAAGCTGTCGCCCAATTAAAATATGAATGCCCAGATTTTCATCTTTTACTTGTGGGTGGTGGTCAAGCCGAAGATAAACTTAAAGCAATTGTCACTGAGCTGGGTATTTCAGACCGAGTCACTTTTACCGGCCGAGTCAATCATAGTGAAGTAATGAAATACTACAGCATGATTGATATTCTTGTTTATCCAAGATTACCCATGCGCCTGACCGACCTTGTTACTCCCCTAAAACCGCTGGAAGCCATGGCAATGGGAAAACCTTGTATTGCATCAGATGTGGGAGGACATAGGGAACTTATTATCGATCATGTAGATGGCATGCTATTTAAAGCCGGTAATCTGGATAGCTTAGCCTCACTGCTAAAATCCGTTTATCAACACTCCGATCTATCTATGCTAATTGAGAACGGACGAAAAAAAGTTATTGAGAAGCGAAACTGGGCTACCTGTGTCGCGCCCTATCAATCGATCTATCTGACATTGGCTGAAACTAGCGCTTATCATTCATAAAAAGATTTCAACGTGAAAAAACCCAAAACATTTGAAAAGTTATGGCGGAAACGGTTTGAAAATTTCGCCGAAAATGCAGAGGACGATGCCGGTATAGCAGGATGGTCGCCAACAGGTTTGGATGCACGTTTGCGTAAATTTAAAGAAATATGGCATAACGAAACGCACACTTTTGAAAAAAAATTGTGGTTAGATGCAGGCTGCGGCGCAGGAACGTATTCGAGATTTATCACACAACACCAGATTTCTGTCATTGGGTTGGATTATTCGTTACCATCTTTACAAAAAGCCAAATCAAAGGTAACGGAAGAATCTATTTTATGGTGTGTCGCCGACATTAACAAAATGCCCTTTAAATCAGATTACTTCGATGGTGCCATTTGCTTTGGCGTAACCCAGGCTTTAAACGAATCGATGCATGCGGTTAATGAGCTGTCCCGGATGACCAGGCCCGGCGGGCATCTCTGTATTGACGCATTAAATAGCAGGTGCTTGCCTCATCTTTGGGAACAGTTTTCTCGTAGAATTCTCAATAAACCCATGCACTTGCGTTATGAAACGACAAGCAATCTGCGTGACTTAATGCAACAGAATGGCTTCATTAATATTCAATTACATTGGCTACCCATTTTACCCACTCGCTGGTACCGCTATCAGTGGATCGTTGAATTGCGCTTAACTCGATGGCTTTTCCATAACATTCCACTACTTGGAAGTCTATTTAGCCATGCATTCATTATGACCGGACAAATGCACAATGCCTAATCTGTTTACAAGCCTGAGAACAACCTCGATCAACACGCTAGCATCATTTGTTTCGCCATCGGGTAAACTTGCACGATTATCTATTCTGCTTTATCACAGTATTCCACAAGAACCTGACACATTATTGTACGACCTGAAAGACGCGCGTGTTTTCGATACACAGATACGCTATCTGTCCAAAAATTTTAATGTACTTCCACTTCATGAGGCAGTTCAACGATTACGCGAAAATACTTTGCCGAGTCGGGCCGCTTGTATTACATTTGATGATGGTTACGCCAACAATGCAGAGGTTGCCCTACCGATTCTACAAAAACATGGTGTTGTGGCAACATTCTTTATCGCCGCAGGTTTTATTAACGGCGGTATGATGTGGAATGACAAATTGATAGAGCTTATTCGCCGTTCACCCGGCTCCGTTCTGGATCTTAGCGAGATCAATTTTGGAAAATTCGATATCGGTACACTTAGACAACGCCAGGAAACCTTGTTTTCTGTCATTAAAAAGTTTAAATATCTACCGCCTGAGGAAAGACATGCACGACTTGAGCAATTGTGTCATCTGATACCCGTTACACTACCACAGAATGTCATGATGACTACAGAACAAATCAAACATCTCTATCAGGCCGGTATGGAAATTGGCGGTCATACGGTAAACCATCCAATCTTAACGCGTCTCGATCATGAAGCGGCGTATACAGAAATTGCAAATGGCAAAAAGATTCTTGAAGACATCATTAAGGCGCCTGTGCGTCTTTTCGCATACCCCAATGGCAAACCAAGCCAAGACTACTCAGCTGAACATGTCGCCATACTTAAAGAAATTGGTTTTGACGCTGCTGTTTCAACAGCCTGGGGTGCTGCAAAAACAGGTACAGACCCATACCAACTACCGAGATTTACACCTTGGGATAACAGCTACAGCCGCTTTATGCTCCGTATGATGCAAAACATGTTCAGAACTATTCATACCGTGTCGTAGTAAATCAACTTTCTGAAAAGTCACAATATCACCATGCAACCCACTGTGATCGTTAACCATCATCGCCAAACTGCTATTATCGTGGCCCAACATGGTAAAAAATTTCAAATGATAAAATTGATTCAAGGCCGTCTTAAAGTCACATCGTTATCGGCCACTCAAATCGAAACACAGGGCTATTCAGTGTGCAGTTATTCAGCCAGTCAAGCTGCACGCGCCTACCTCAAACATGGCGCAGGTGTAAGTCGACGTGCGAAGCTACTTCTAGAACATATCGCTGGCAACGAATTCTCTGACGTTTTAAATCTGACATAAAAAAGCCGACACGGCTGTCTTGCGACAGTATGTACCGGCTTTTCTACTACCTGACTGCTTCTTAGAGTCGGGTGAATACTGGGATTACTGCTCCAGCAATACTGTTAATATAACGATTGCCTTCTTCGTCC